>NZ_JBEZNH010000020.1:0-127882 GCF_040653115.1 Streptosporangium sp. NPDC048047
TCTCTTCGAGGCCCGACTGGGCCGGAACGTCCTTGCGCCCGGCCTGGCGAGCCGCCTCGACCCGCCCCTTCCACTTCTCGTTGCCCAGCAGCCAGTCGAACGACTCGGTCTGCAGGGCGAGAAGGTCGGGAACCTCAAGCGGTTCCTGGATGCGTGCGAACGACACACGACGGGGACCAGCGGGTACGGCGGAGGCGTTGCGCGAGGCTGCCAACAGATGTCCTTCCGAGGGCTCGCGGCGGACTGACTACACGCACGCCAGACGACCATGCATCGGAGCACCAAAAGAAGCGGGTCGTCAAAGGGCAGCGCAAAGGGGCAGTGTAGCCGAACGGCACACACCTGTCCAGTCCACTCTCGCTGCATGCTCCACGTTGGTCGCAGCATCGCCCGTCAGCGCCGAAACGTCAAGCCCGCGAGCTGACATTTCAGCCGAGGAACGGCCAAGACGCCGGGAGTTCTTCCCGTCGCGAACCACGCGTCACCATCGGCCCCAGGACGATACCCGACGACCCGCCGAGGCTAACGCTCAGTCACACGACGGCTCGAACGCTAGCCCATGCCGGGCCGACGATCGACACTACCGTGGCTCATCTACCCCGCCTGGCACCGAACTCAAACATGAATTTTGCCGACAATTGACCGACGCGCCACGCCGGTCAGGCGGGAGGAGGGGTGCCGAGCAGGGTGGACAGCTCCGCCACCAGCCAGCGCGAACCCTGCTTCACCATGCCGAACCGGGCACGGTTCTGGACGACCTGCCGCCGCGGCTCGCTCTCGCCCGACGGGGTCCTGACCGTGCCGACGTTCGTGAACAGCAGCACGTCCACCCGGCCGGCCCGCGCCGACTCCACCGCCGCGCCCGCGACCGTCACCTGCTGGACCGTGCGTTCCTGCCTGACCTGCGGGGCCAGTGACTTGGCGAGCTGACGGTAGTGCTCGGTGAGGCCGCCCGTGGTGTATCCCGCCGCCCGCGTGAAGTCCTGCTCGATCGTGCGGTAGTCGTACGAGAGCATGTCGGGGGCGGCCAGGCGCGCCGCCGCCAGCGCCTCGCGGCCGTCGGCCTCCTCCTGGCGCAGCCGGCTCAGCTCGCCGTACATGACCCAGGTCACCGCCGCGAGCACGAGCGCGACGGCGCCCAGCGTCGCGGCGACCGTCCGGGATCCACCCCTCATGAGACCTGCTCCACCTTCGACACGAGCCAGCCTCCCGAGGCCCTGGTCAGCTGCATCCGCCACCGGTAGAACTGCTCCCGGGGGGCGCTCTCGCTCCCCTCCCCCCGGACCACCGCGTCGCCGACGACCAGCGCCTCGGCCGTGTCCCCCCGCAGCGAGACGAGCCCGGAGGCGCGCAGCGCCCCGGTCCGCAGGAGCCTGTCCCCGACCGTGGTCTCCCGCAGGGCGGCGGCGTCGCGGACGTACTCCGCCCGCGCCTGCCCCGTCGAGGTGCCGAGGACGCGTCGCATGTCGGCGTCGACGTTCTGGTACCCGACCGACATCAGGGCCATGGCGTGCTCCCCCGCCGCCCTGAGCGCCGCCTCGCGGTCATCGGCCGCCGCCCGGGCCTCCCGCAGGCCCATGCCCGCCCACAGGGCGGCCCCCAGCAGCACCAGGACCAGCGCGCCCAGCACGAGGCCGACGGGCCCCGGGACGCGACGCCGGGAGGCGTCCATCGGCACCGCATCCTCCCCTCCCGGCCCGCGTGACGCGAGCCGGCGGCCGTACGGCGCGGGCCACCGGGCCGGTGAGCCCCGTCGGGCGGATCATAACCCGCCCGCGGCGACGGCCATCGGTCTTTCCCCGCTCCGGGGAGGGCGGAGAAGGCGACGGAGCGGGGGAACCGGGGGAAGCACCCGGGAGCGGAAGGCGGGACGGGCCGGGAAGGGCCGGGAAGGGCCCGGAGACACGAAAAGAGCGGGCCACCGGCACCTGGTGGACCCGCTCTTCTCGCGGTGATACTGCTTACGTGACGGTCTTACTTGACGGTCACGGTGGCGCCGGCGCCCTCAAGGGCGGCCTTGGCCTTCTCAGCCTGCTCCTTGTTGACCTTGCCGTCGAAGACGGGCTTGGGAGCGCCGTCCACGAGGTCCTTGGCCTCCTTCAGGCCCAGGCTGGTCAGGGCGCGGATCTCCTTGATGACCTGGATCTTCTTGTCGCCGGCGGCCTCGAGGATGACGTCGAACTCGTCCTGCTCCTCGGCCTCCTCGGCGGCACCGCCGGCGCCACCGGCGGCCGGGGCGGCCGCGACGGCGACCGGGGCGGCAGCCTTGACGTCGAAGGTCTCCTCGAAGAGCTTCACGAAGTCGGACAGCTCAAGGAGGGTCATCTCCTTGAAAGCGTCGAGCAGCTCGTCGGTGGTGAGCTTCGCCATGGTTTCCTCCGTATGGATCTAAGAACTTAAGAACTGGGACCGCGGTTCGTGTGCGCTAATCCCCCGGGCCGCTTGCGCGGACCTACTCGCCCGCCTCCGCGCGCTTCGCGCGCAGGGCCTCGGCCAGCTGAGCCATGTTGGTGGGCAGCGCGCTGAAGACAGCGGCCGCGTGGCCCTGCTTGGCCTTCAGAGCACCGGCCAGCTTCGCGAGGAGAACCTCACGCGACTCAAGGTCGGCAAGCTTGCTGATCTCGTCCGGCGTCATCGACTTGCCGTCGACGACACCGCCCTTGATGACCAGGAGGGGATTGGCCTTGGCGAAGTCACGCAGACTCTTGGCAGCCTCGACCACGTCGCCCTTGACGAACGCGATCGCCGACGGGCCCGCGAGCAGGCCGTCGAGCTGGTTGATCCCGGCCTCGTTGGCCGCGATCTTGGTCAGCGTGTTCTTCACCACGGCGAACTTCGCATTCTCACCGAGAGAGACGCGCAGCTCCTTGAGCTGCGCGACGGTGAGACCGCGGTACTCGGTCAGAACGGCGGCGCTCGAGCCTTCGAAGCTGCTCTTGAGCTCGGCTACGGCCGTCGCCTTCTCCGCCTTCGCCATGGGCCTCCTTCCAGATGTGCCGCCGGCAAAGGCCCGAGAAAAGAACAAGCCCCGGCGCAGGCGCACGGGGCTCACATAAGGAAGACATTTTCCCAATGGAAACTCACTAGACACCTACGCGGGCCGTCCACGACGTGGATCCTTGGGTCGCCACACCATGAGGCATGACGACGACCGGCGGTCTTCGGCACGGACAGCATACGCCCTGCCGGGGCGTGCGCCAAATCGCCGTACGAACCGTGTCCGCCCCCGGCGCCCTCCCCGGTTCTCCGGGCCCTGCCGGACGTACGGCGGCGCGCCCGGATCCGCACGGCGCCGCCGGGCCCGTACGGCGCGCACAGGCCCGCGGATCGACGCCCGCCCTCGAAGCCGTACGGCCCGTGCCCCGGACCACAGGGGTCCGGGGCACGGGCCGTACGAGAGGCCGGTCGAGCCGGGCGGGGGCGTCAGTTGCCGCCGGTGCGCCCGCGCAGCTCCTCCACCTGCTCGGCGGGGGGAGCCGCGATCTGCACGGGCTCGTTGAAGTTCTTGAAGAGCGCCGTCGCGTTGAACGTGGTGCCCTGCTCCGAGCCGCTCAGCGTGACCTTGCGGGGCAGGCTCTGAGCGTCGGCCCACAGGTCGAACTTCACGTCCTTGACCTGTGCGAGCTGGCGCTGGAGCTGCTCGCGCCTGGCCGGGTCGGCCGCCTGGGCGGCCTTGTCCACCGGGAAGGTGCCGCTGTAGTGGGTGGTCTCCACTCCGCCGACCGTCTCGGTGCCCACCGCCTTGACGTCCTCGGACGTCGTGAGCATCTTGACCGTCCCGGCCAGGTCGAACTGCTGGGCCTGGGTCATGAAGTCACGGATCTTGGCCTGCTCGCCGGATTCGAGATCGGTGAGCGAGACCTTGGCCCACGGCTTGGTCGTGTCGGCGAACTGCCGCAGGGCATCCGACTTCACGTAGACCGAGTCGCCGGTGAGGACCGCGCGCACCCCGCCGGGGACGTTCTGCCCGCCGAAGGTGATCGTGTTCAGCGTGACGTCCGCGGCGAGAGCGGGCTTGCTCTGGTACCGCACGGTGCCCTGGATCTTGCCCGCCCCGTGGTCACCGCCGGTGGTCTCGGCCACCAGATCGGCGGTGTAGGAGGTGGCCTCCTCCGCCTGCCGCGCGCTCTGCAGCACCGCGTCGGCGGCGGCCAGCTTGATGTTCCCGAGGGAGGCGGCACTCGTCCCACCGGATCCGGCGCTCTGCGCACCGCATCCCGTGATCGTGACCAGCGCGGCCGCGCCCAGTGCGACTGCGGGAGCATATCGGCGCATTAATCATCACCCCTTCGTTTCCCCCTCAACTGCCCTCGACATTACGCGGCGAACCTGTCGTCCGCGTCGTCCGGAGGAACGAAGGAAACACGAAGGGCCTCAACCGAATGGCCGATTCGGTTGAGGCCCCAGGTCCGCGTGGATCCCCGCCGCAGCGGGGATCCACGCGGGTTCGCGCGTTCGGAGAGGTGATCGCCGTCAGGCGTCGGCGTCGGCGGCCGCCACCCGCGTCACGTTCGGGTCGACGGGGATGCCGGGGCCCATGGACGTGGTGAAGGCGACCTTCTTGACGTAGCGGCCCTTGGCCGCGGACGGCTTGAGACGCAGCACCTCATCAAGGGCGGCGGCGTAGTTCTCGACGAGCTGACGCTCGGTGAACGACACCTTGCCGATGATGAAGTGCAGGTTCGAGTGCCGGTCGACCCGGAACTCGATCTTGCCGCCCTTGATGTCGGTGACGGCCTTGCCGACGGCCGGGGTGACGGTGCCGGTCTTGGGGTTCGGCATCAGGCCACGCGGGCCGAGCACGCGGCCCAGGCGGCCGACCTTGCCCATGAGGTCGGGCGTGGCGACGACCGCGTCGAAGTCGAGACGGCCCTTGGCGACCTCGTCGATCAGCTCGTCGGCGCCCACGATGTCGGCGCCCGCGGCGCGGGCCTCCTCGGCACGGTCACCGGTCGCGAAGACCAGGACCCGGGCGGTCTTACCGGTGCCGTGCGGGAGGTTGACGGTGCCGCGGACCATCTGGTCGGCCTTGCGGGGGTCGACGCCCAGCCGCAGCGCGACCTCGACGGTCGCGTCGAACTTGGAGACGCTCGTCTCCTTGGCCAGCTTGACCGCCTCGGCGGGGCTGTAGAGGTTCTCGCGGTCGATCTGGGCCGCTGCGTTGCGGTAACCCTTGCTGCGCTTCACTTGCTCACTCCTGGATCCGAGTGTCCGTGGTACGGGCCAGCGCCTGGCCCCTCCACTTGCTTCGAGATTGTGGTGCCGGCGCGACGTCGGCCGCGCCCGCCTCCGGGACTTCCGCGGGACCGCCGGACCTCCTCGGTCCGCGCCCGCTCACGCCCGGCTCGCCGTGACTAGTCGGCGATCGTGATGCCCATCGACCGGGCGGTGCCGGCGATGATCTTCTCGGCCGCCTCGATGTCGTTGGCGTTGAGGTCCTGCATCTTGGTCTGGGCGATCTCGCGCAGCTGGTCGCGGGTCAGCTTGCCGACCTTGTCCTTCTGCGGGACGGCCGAGCCCTTGGCCACACCGGCGGCCTTCTTGATCAGCTCAGGCGCCGGGGGCGTCTTCGTGACGAAGGTGAAGCTGCGGTCCTCGAAGATGGTGATCTCAACGGGGATGATGTTGCCGCGCTGGGCCTCGGTGGCAGCGTTGTACTGCTTCACGAAGTCCATGATGTTGACGCCGTGCGGACCGAGGGCGGTACCGACCGGCGGGGCGGGCGTGGCCTGGCCAGCGGGAAGCTGGACCTTGACCAGTGCCGCGATCTTCTTCTTAGGAGGCATGGTTTTCTCCGGGTCCTCTTCAGGTTGACGCGGCTCCCGCGCAGAGCGTGCGGGAGCATGTCGGCGGGCCGTGCTTCGCGGACACGGCCACCGAACGACTTAGTGTATGTGAACCGGTCAGATCTTCGAGACCTGGTTGAACGACAGCTCAACCGGGGTCTCGCGGCCGAAGATCGACACCAGCACCTTGAGCTTCTGCGACTCGACGCTGATCTCGCTGACCGTCGCGGGAAGTGTCGCGAAGGGGCCGTCCATGACCGTGACGGACTCGCCGACCTCGAAGTCGACGGTCGCGGCGGCGGCCTTGGCGGTCGTCTTCTTGGTCTCCTCGGACGGCTCGGGCGCGAGCAGCTTGGCGACCTCGTCGATGCTCAAGGGGCTCGGCTTGTTGGACAGGCCGACGAAGCCGGTCACGCCGGGGGTGTTGCGCACCGCGGACCATGACTCGTCGGTGAGCTCCATCCGGACGAGGACGTAGCCGGGCAGCACCCGCTCCTTGACGAGCTGACGCTTGCCGCTCTTGACCTCGGTCACGTGATGGGTCGGCACCTCGACCTGGAAGATGTAATCCTCCATGTTGAGGGACTGCGTGCGGGTCTCGATGTTGGACTTCACGCGGTTCTCGTAGCCGGCGTAGGAGTGGATGACGTACCACTCGCCGTACTGGCCCCGCAGCTCGCGCTTGAACTCCTCGACCGGGTCGACGTCGGGAAGGACGTCTCCGTCCTCGTCGACGGCGCCGGCCGGGGCCTCCTCGGCCTCGGTGTCGGCCTCGACGTCAGACTCGGCGGGCTCGACCGGCGAGCTCGCCTCGACGTCGACGGCCTCTTCCGGCTCGCTCACCCGCTCCTCGGGGTGCTCGCCGGCCGTCTGTGAAGACTCGGACACGGTGACTCATTCTCTTTCCGTCGATGGCTATTGACTTACCGCGGTACGACGCGGTGACGAACGCACCCGGAGGCGGATCAGGCTCCGCCGAAGATCCGCAGCACGCCCTCGGTGAGGATCGCGTCGAAACCGGCCACGATCGCGACCATGATCAGAACAAAGACCAGGACGATGACGGTGTAAGAGATGAGCTCCTTGCGCGTGGGCCAGATGACCTTGCGCAGCTCAGCGATGACCTGTCGGTAGAAAAGGGCAGGAGAAGTACGCTTGGCCTTCTTCTCACCGCTCGGCTTGTCTGCGGTTTCGCCGCGCGTGTCGATCGCCACAGTCCTCACCCGAAATCCGTCGTGTCCAACGCATGTCTGCGGCGCGCTAGACGCCCTGATGCGCGGACCGCTCCTCGCAGGGCACGAGGGACTCGAACCCCCAACCGCCGGTTTTGGAGACCGGTGCGCTACCAATTGCGCTAGTGCCCTAAGACATGAACCACCATACATCGGTTGGACCGAAGTTTGTCCGTGGCTCACGGTCTTGACCGCCGATTCACGCGGAAGGCGGTAAGACCATGCCGGAGTCTACGGGTGAATGGCCCGTACGTCGAACCGGGGGACGATCGTCCTGGTCACGCCTCCTTTCCACCCGCCGGGTCGCTCTCCGCCCCGCCCCGGGCGGAGCCGTACGATTTCAGCCCCCGCGAATCCGCCCGGTCCGGCGCGGGCCGCGTCCACATCATGGATGGGCGTCGGGAGGCGGGCCACGGTTCTGTAACCATGGAGCCATGACCCGTCCTCGCATCTCAGCGCGCATCTCCGCGATCTCCGAGTCCGCCACGCTCGCCGTGGACGCCAAGGCCAAGGCCATGAAGGCGGCGGGCCGCCCGGTCATCGGCTTCGGCGCGGGCGAGCCGGACTTCCCGACTCCCGGTTACATCGTCGAGGCGGCCGTCGAGGCGTGCCGGAACCCCCGGTTCCACAAGTACACCCCGGCCGGCGGCCTTCCCGAGCTGAAGCAGGCCGTCGCCGACAAGACGCTCCGCGACTCCGGCTACCGGGTCGAGGCGGCCCAGGTGCTGATCACGAACGGCGGCAAGCAGGCGGTCTACGAGGCGTTCGCCACGCTGCTCGACCCGGGCGACGAGGTCCTGGTCGTCGCGCCGTACTGGACGACCTACCCCGAGGCGATCAAGCTGGCGGGCGGCGTCCAGGTCGACGTCGTGACCGACGAGACCACGGGATACCTCGCGAGCGTCGAGCAGCTGGAGGCGTCCCGCACCGACCGGACCAAGGTCCTGCTGTTCGTCTCGCCGTCCAACCCGACCGGGGCCGTCCACAGCCCCGAGCAGGTCGAGGCGATCGGCCGGTGGGCCGCCGAGCACGACCTGTGGGTCGTCACCGACGAGATCTACGAGCACCTGACGTACGGCGACGCGAGCTTCGTGAGCATCGCCGCCGCCGTCCCCGAGCTCGGCGACAGGGTCGTCGTCCTGAACGGCGTCGCCAAGACCTACGCGATGACCGGCTGGCGGGTCGGCTGGCTGATCGGGCCCAAGGACGTCGTCAAGGCCGCGACAAACCTGCAGTCGCACGCCACCTCCAACGTCTCCAACGTGGCCCAGGCCGCCGCGCTGGCGGCCGTCTCCGGCGACCTGGCGGCCGTGGCGGAGATGCGCGAGGCGTTCGACCGCCGCCGCAGGACCATGGTCCGCATGCTGAACGACATCCCCGGCGTGGTCTGCCCGGAGCCCAAGGGCGCCTTCTACGCGTACCCGTCGGTCAAGGAGCTGCTGGGCCGGGACTTCGGCGGCCGGCGTCCGCAGACGTCCGCCGAGCTCGCCGAGCTGATCCTGGAGGAGGCCGAGGTCGCGCTCGTGCCCGGCGAGGCGTTCGGCACCCCGGGCTACTTCCGGCTGTCCTACGCGCTCGGCGACGACGACCTCGCCGAGGGCGTCAGCCGGATCGCCAAGTTCCTCACCCAGGCGCGCTAGCCGTACGGATCCTCGGCGGGCCGGGCCCGGCCCGCGCCGCCCCCTCACCCGGGGGCGCGCCGGCCGTACGGTGGCCGGCCCCGCCGCGGGACGCCCGGCCGGCGGCCCTGCCCGGGGCACCGGCCGTCCGGCCGCGGGGAGGCGCGTCCCCGCGGCCGGGCCGGGCTCACTCGACGGAAACGCTGACCCCCTCCTCCACGACGGCGGCGGTGTCCGGGCTCAGGACGAGGACGACATCCCCAGTGCAGTAGGGGCCGTTCCAGATGTAGGCGTAGCCGTCGCTCTGGTTGTTGACGTCGAGCGGGAAGACGTCGGAGCCGTAGCAGCCGCTGGGGTCGTAGTAGACCGCTCCGTTGACGATCAGCGCTCCCTGGGCCGCCTGGGCGGGGTGGGAGACGGTCAGCGCGAGCGCCGCGGCCGCGGCGAGGACGCCGAGTGTGGTGGTCACGCGTCTCATGGGTGCCTCCTGCGCGTGCGGGGCCGCCGTCTGCGGCCCGGCCCTCCATAACGTAAAGTAAGCATAAATAGGCGTAGAGTAACCGCATGGTGAAATCCGTCTTTCCCTGGAGCCCCAATCGTCCCTGCTGTCTCCCGTCGCGGGCCGTCCCGACGTACAGTGCGCGGGAGCGCCGCGGGTAGGGCACCATATGGAAATGGCACGTCCCCTGCGCGCACTGCCCAAGGCCCATCTCCACCTGCACTTCACCGGCTCGATGCGGCACACCACCCTGGTGGAGCTGGCCCGCGAGCAGGGCCTGCACCTGCCGGACGCGCTGGTCAGGGACTGGCCTCCGAAGCTGCGGGCGACCGACGAGCGCGGCTGGTTCCGCTTCCAGCGGCTGTACGACATCGCCCGGTCGGTCCTCCAGCGGGAGGACGACGTCTACCGGCTGCTGCGGGAGGCCGCCGAGGACGAGGCGGCGGAGGGGTCGCGCTGGCTGGAGATCCAGGTGGACCCGTCGGGATACGCCCACCGGTTCGGCGGCCTCACCCCGACCCTGGAGCTGATGCTCGACGCCGCGCGCAAGGCCGCCGGGCACGCGGGGATCGGCGTGGCCGTCGTGGTGGCCGCCAACCGCACCCGTCACCCCCTCGACGCCAAGACGCTCGCCCGGCTCGCCTCCCGTCACATGGACCAGGGCGTGGTCGGGTTCGGCCTGTCCAACGATGAGCGCCGGGGCCGGGCCCGCGACTTCGACGGGGCGTTCCGGCTCGCCAAGCGGGCCGGGCTGCTGTCCCTGCCGCACGGCGGGGAGCTGCTGGGCTCCGGCAGCGTGGCCGAGTGCGTCGACCTGCTGGGCGCCGACCGGGTCGGACACGGTGTGCGGGCGGCCGAGTCCGAGCGGCTCATGGAGCGCCTGGCGGAGCGGGGGATCACCTGCGAGGTCTGCCCGTCCTCCAACGTCGGGCTCGGCGTGGCCGAGCGGGCCGAGGACGTGCCGCTGCGGCGGCTGTTCGACGCGGGCGTGTCGATCGCGCTGGGCGCCGACGACCCCCTGCTGTTCGGCTCGCGGCTGCTGCGCCAGTACGAGCTGGCCAGGGAGGTGTACGGCTTCACCGACGCGGAGCTCGCCGAGCTGGCCCGGCAGTCCGTCAGGGCGTCGGCGGCCCCGGAGCACGTGCGCCGGGACCTCCTCGCGGAGATCGACGACTGGCTGGCGTCCCCGGCCTGAGCCGTACGGCGGGACCCGGCGGGGCGGGGCGAAGGTCCCGGGCGGGCCGCGGCGGGCCACGGCGGGCTCCGGGATCCGAGCGGATCCGGCCGGTCGGCGAGGCCCCGGGCCGGAGGGCTCGGCGGCCCCGGCGGGCTCGATGGGCTCAGTGGACCCGGCGGACCCGGCGGACCCGGCGGACCCGGCGGACTCGATGGGCTCAGCGGGCCGACCTGGCGATCTCCAGGGCCCGCCGGAGGTCCGCGACCCCCTCCAGGCGCAGGCCCGTCCGCCCCTTCTGCCAGATGAGGGTCGGGTCCGCCCGGCGGGGACGAGCGGGTGCCTCGCCGACCGCCGTGCGGGGCAGGTAGACCAGGCCGTGCGGGCCCGGGATCCACCATCCCTGCGAGGCTCCGACCGTCACCTGCTCGGGCCAGGGCGGTCCCAGTTCCTTGCGGAAGACCACCTGGAGCACCCCGTCGTACTCGTCCAGCCGGACACCCGGCCAGAGCAGCGACACCACCCGCCCGCCGTCGGCGACCCGTACGTCGGCGGGTTCCTCCAGCCCGGCGGGGACCGAGACGGGGAAGGCCGCCTGCCGCCGGGCCTCCTCCAGCGTGACCCGCCGCTCCCCCGGCAGCGGCGCGGCCACTCCGGCGGGCAGCGGACCGGGGCCGCCGACGCGCAGCTCGATCCCGGCGAACCGCAGGACCCGGGCGACCGCCGCCTGCCCCGCCGGGGTGACCCCCAGGAGGAGGGCGACGGCGACCGCGACCGCGACGGCCGCGCGCCGCCGGGTGACGCGCCCCGGCCCCCGGCCGTCGCCGCGCCGTGCCTGCGCGCGTCGCGCCCCACGGCGGGCGGGCGGCTCCGGGCGCGACCCCGCGCCGGTCGGCGCCCCGGCGGGACGGCCCTCCCCGGCGGCTTCGAGCCGGGCCCGTACGGCCGCCGCCACCTCGGCCGGGGGCGGCGCGGATGTCTCCAGGACCTCTCCCAGGGCCAGGAGCGCGGCCTCGACGCCACCGACGCCATCGGGGGCACCGGGCCTGGCGGCCCGGGAGGGACCGTCATCGGCCGGCACGCGGCCACCGGCTCCGGCGCCCTCGGGCGGGACGCCCCGCTGGGCGTCGTCAGGTGAGGTCACGGTCCACCTCCTCGCGCAGCCGGCGCAGGCCCCGGGAGGTCCGGGACTTGACGGTGCCGACCGGCAGCCCGAGCACCTGCGCGGTCTCGGCCTCGGACAGCTGCAGGAAGTACCGGCAGACGACGGCCTGACGTTCCCGTTCCGGAAGCGTGCGTACCAGGCCGAGGAGGCGGGTGCGCCGGTCGGTGGCGACGGCCGCGTCCTCGGAGCTCTGCGCCGCGCCCGGCGGGTCGAGCTCGGTGACCCGTGCGGTCAGCTCCGCGCGACGGCCCCGGGAACGGGTCAGGTCGTGGGTCTCGTTGGCCACGATCCGCAGCAGCCAGGGGCGGAACGGCGCGTCGCGCCGGAAACCGCCCAGGTGGCGGTACGCCTTGACGAACGCCTCCTGGACGACGTCCTCGGCCTCGTCGCCGGCCCCGAGCATCGCCGCCGTGCGGTGCGCGAGCGCGCTGTAGCGGGCGACCAGGACCTCGTAGGCCGCAAGGTCGCCGTCCAGGGAACGGGCGATCGCCTCGTCGTCGTCCGTCGGGGGGCTCCTTCGGGGGCGCCGCCCCGGGATCGGGGCGGGCCCCAAGATTCCACCGCATCGCGGCGTCCCCGGGAAGCCCCGGACCCGGAGAACCACCGGGACATGCGGAGTCTCCGAGTGCGGGAGAACCCCGGGTGCGGGAGAACCGGGATTCCGGCGAGCCGCTCGGAACGGACGCCGTGCCTCGAATACGGGAGAACCGGGATTCCGGCGAACGACCCGGAACGGACGCGGTGCGAACCCCCGGGCGCGTGGAAGAAGCCCGCGGGCACGCGGAGGCCCTCAGGCTCGTGGCTAATCCTCAGTGGTGAACCCTCAGCCGAGGACAGCCGAGGACATGCGCCCCGCGGACGTCCACGGGCACACGGGCACACGGGCACACGGGCACACGCCGATCGTTCCGGAGCCTCAGCCGAGGGCGTGGAGCACCGCGGAGCCGGGGTCGTCGTCGTACCCCTCGGCGAAGGCGGCGTCGTAGGCGTCGTCACCGAGGAGTTGCCGGGCCGTCCTCTCGGCGACCGTCCCGGGCTCGCACACGCTCTCCCGGCCGGATCCGCGCGCCCCGGACAGGCCGCGCATCCGCTTCTCGGCCCCCTGGAGGCGGGCCGTACGGCGGGCGTCGCCCTGGATCGAGGCGATCACCGCGAGCTGGCCCAGGGTCTCCGCCGCGCCCGCCGTGTCGCGCAGACGCCACCGGGCGGCGAGCGACCGTCCGGCCGCCCGCGCCGCCTCGTCGGCCTCGCCGAGGCCGAGCCGGGCGATGGACAGCACGTGATCGCACTGGGCGCGGGCCCAGAGCTCGCCGCGGGCCTCGCACAGCCGCCCGGCCTCCTCCAGCACGGTGACCGCCCGGGCGAACTCACCGCGCCAGGTGTCCGCGATCGCCGCGACCACCAGGGCGAGCGGCTCGCCGACGGTCATCACCCCGGCACGATGGAAATGCTCGCGGGCCCGCCGTACGGCGGGCCGTACCTCGCCGAGGGCGCCGGTGAGCAGCGCCTGGCAGGCCAGTGCCAGGCGGGCGTGCCCCGCGGCCGCGTGGTCGGACCAGTCGCGGGCGGCCGACAGCGCCGTCTCGGCCCTGCGGTGGGCGCGCTCCGAATCTCCCTGGGCGGCGGCCACGCACGCGTCGGCCCACAGGAGCCGGGGCAGGCCGGGGTCGGCCACCGGCGCGGCGGCGATCGCCCATCCCAGGTGGCGGCGGCCCTCGTTCAGCCGGCCCAGGCAGTGCCAGACGATCCACAGGGCCCCGGCGAGCTCGGCGGACAGCGGATCGGACGGTGAGCCGAGCACGCGGCGCAGGTCGGGCAGCGAGAACCGCAGGCGGGCGGCCCACTCCTCCTGCGCCGGGCCGTACCATCCGGCTTCGGCGCGACGGGCCAGGCCGAGGTGGTGGTGGCGGTGCCGCCGGACCGTGCGGTCCTCCTCCCCGAGCCGGGCCAGGCGTTCCGCGCCGTACTCCCTGACCGGTTCCGGCTGCCGGTAGCCGCCGGGGACCGGGGTGAGCAGTCCCTTGGCCGCGAGGCCGGTCAGCAGGTCCGGCACGTCGGTGAGACGTTCGTCGCCGCACACCCACCGGGCGGACTCCGGGTCGATGGGCCCGGCGAAGACAGACAGGCGGGCCCAGAGCAGCCGTTCGGCCGGGGAGCAAGACTCGTGACTCCAGTCGATCACGGCGCGCAGCCGCTGGGGTCGGAAGAAGGGCGGCTGGACGGCCGATCGGGAATCGAACCGCTCCTCCAGCCGGTCGGCGAGCCACTCCACAGGTCCCGCCGGAAGAGACGCGGTGGAAGGCGAAGCGGCCGGGCCGGTGGGAGCGGGGCCGGGAAGAGGCCGAGCGTCCGGGCCGGTGGAGCGCGGAGCCGCAGGGAGGGAGCCGGTGCGGGACGGAGTGGCCGGGCCGGTCGGACGTGGGTTCGCGGGGAGGGAGCCGATGCGAGGCGGGGCCGCCAGGAGCTGCCCGGCGGCGAGTTCCAGGGCGAGCGGGACGCCTCCGAGCAGCCGGCAGATCCGCTCGGCGGCCCCGATCTCCGCCTCGCCCGTCACCATGCCGGGCGCCACCGCCTCGGCCCGGTCGAGGAAGACCCGGAGCGCCTCGTCGGTCGCGGCCTCGGCCGGGTACGGGTCCGGGTTCCGCCGCGCCGGGGGCCACGGGTCCGAAGTCCACGGGGCGAAGGCCCACGAGGCGGGGGGTCTCGAAGCCGGGGCCCGCGGGATCGGGGGACGGAACGGTTCCACGGGAAGCACCGCCTCGTGCGGCAGTCCGAGCGGCTGCCGGGAGGTGAGCAGGAGGCGCACGCCCGGCGCCTCGGCCCGGATGCGGGCGGCGAGCCCGCGGCAGGCGGTGGCGAGCCGGTCGCAGGAGTCGAGGACCAGCAGGAGGTGTTTGCTCGCCAGGAACTCGACGAGCAGGTCGTCCTGCGGCCGGGCCGACCGCTCGGGCATGCCCATGACGGCCGCGACGGCGTGCGGGAGCAGGCCGCCGTCGCGTTCGCCTGACAGTTCCACCAGCCAGGCGCCGTCCCGGTGGAAGTCCCGGCACTCCGCCGCGGCCCTGAGGGCGATCCGCGTCTTGCCGACGCCCGCCGCGCCGGTGAGCGTGACCGATGAGGTTTCGGCCAGGAGTTTCAGCGCTTTCGTGACCTCGGCCTGGCGTCCGACGAAACCGTTCGGTTCCGCGGGCAGGTTCCCT
Source organism: Streptosporangium sp. NPDC048047 (assembly GCF_040653115.1). NCBI lineage: Bacteria > Bacillati > Actinomycetota > Actinomycetes > Streptosporangiales > Streptosporangiaceae > Streptosporangium > Streptosporangium sp. NPDC048047. The sequence goes on from NZ_JBEZNH010000020.1 coordinate 14,676, forward strand.
CGCCACCATGGATGGGGTTCCACCGGTTCGCGCTCCCTCCTGCTGAACGTGCGTCGTTCAGGCATCGCATCCCGTCAGGGTCACGGACCGGGTCTCAGGCCCCTTTCCGGTGGGGGTTTCCTTCTCCTGCGGCGCAAATCTCACCGCCGCACCGAGGCCGAACTTCCCCCCACGCGTAGGGAAATTACGGAAACATCCCTTTTGCCGGACCAGGGCGACGGCCCGCCGGATCCGACGGCCCTGAACGGGGAACCCAGGGGAGGTCGGGTTCGGGGAGGCCGGCCAGGGTCGGCGAAGGTCGGCGAGGCTCGGACACGGGAAGGGTCGGGCCAGGGCCGAAAAGCACCTGGTTCGAGAGGATCGGAGCCGGGAGATCAGTCCCGGGAGGATCAGCCCCAGGAGGGTCGGCCCCGGGAGATCGGGGCCGGGAGATCAGTCCCGGAAGGATCGGAGCCGGGAGATCGGGACCGGAAGGATCGGGGCCGGGAGATCGGGACCGGAGGTCAGGCTCGGGAGGAGGCGCGTCCGGTGGGCGGGTGCACGCCGTCTCCGACCTTCCGGATCAGCGCCACGGCGGTCTCCGGGGCCGTGGCCAGCCCCCGGGCGAACGCCCGGTCGTGCGCGGCGTCCCCCGCGAGCGCCCGGGCCTTCCGCTCCGTCCGCTCCCACCCGACGGCGAAGCCTGGCGTGCCGTGGACCGGCCCGCCGTTCGCCGCGGTGCCCGAGTCCTCCCGCGCCCGCCGGGACGCCCCCAGCAGCCAGGCGGCCCGCCGCCCGTCACCGCGGCGCGCCGCCACCGCGGCGAGCTGCTCCATCGCCAGGGCGGCGCCGGTCCCGTCGCCCAGGCGCCACCTGGCGTCGAGCGCCGTCCGCGCACAGGTCTCGGCCGCGTCGGCGTCCCCCCGGCCCAGTTCGGCCAGCGAGCGCACCTGCTCGCCCTCCGCGCGCGTCCACAGCTCACCGCGCACGGCGCGGCGCGCCCGCCGGTCGAGTATCGCCACCGCCCGGTCGAACGCCCCCTGCGCGCACAGGATCCGGGCGAGCGTCACCTCGGCGAGAGCGAGACCGATGTCGTCCCGGACGTCCCGGGCGGCCCGCCCGAGCAGTTCGAACGCCGCGACCGCGAGGCGTCCGGCCTCCCCCGGGTCGCCGAGGGCGAGGGCGGCCGCCGCGGCGCACTGCAGCGCCCGCCCCGCGATGTCCGGGTCGTCCCCGGCCGTCGCGGCCTCGTACGCCTCCGCGGCTCCGGCGTGGGCGGCCGCCGCGTCGCCGGCGGTGAGGGCCGTCTGCGCCCGCGCCCACAGGGCCAGGGTCCGCGCCGGCCCCGGCCGGGTGTGACGGAGCAGCGAGCGGTCGAGGTAACGGCGGCCCGGACCGGCCAGGCCGAGGCAGCACCAGGCGAACCAGAGCGCGCCGGGCAGGTCGGGCTCGTCACCGCGGTCGAGGGCCGCCCGCAGGTTGGGCAGTTCCCTGTGGGCCCAGACGGCCCATTCCCGCTGGCGCGGGCCGTACCACTCGGCTCCGGCACGACGCGCGGCGGCGAGGTAGTGGTCGCGGTGGCGGCGGAGGAGGACGTCCTCCTCACCCAGGCGGCGCAGCCATTCCCCGCCGTAGTCGCGGGTCATGCCGAGCATCCGGTAACGGCCTCCCCTGGTCTCCAGCAGGGAGGCCTCCGCCAGCCGGGCCAGCGGCGGGTCGGCGAGCGCCTCGTCGCCGCACACCGCACGCGCGTCACCGGCGCCGAACTCTCCGGGGAACACCGACAACCGGGCCCAGAGCAGGCGCTCGATGGGGGAGCACAGTTCGTGGCTCCAGCCGACCGCGGTGCGCAGCGTCCGATGCCGCCCGAACGGCGCGGGGCCGCCGCCGGTGAGCAGCCCGAGGCGGTCGTCCAGCCGTTCGGCGACCTGCCGGGCCGACAGCGCCCGCAGCCGCCGGGCGGCGAGTTCGATGGCGAGCGGGACGCCGTCCAGCAGCCGGCAGATCCGGGTCGCCTCCGCCTCGTCGAGGGTGATGCCGGGCACCGCCGCGCGGGCCCGCTCGGTGAGCAGCCGCACCGCGTCGGAACCGGGGCCGCTCGCGTCCAGGGGCCCGACCCGCAGGACCCGCTCACCGGGCACACCGAGCGGGCGGCGACAGGTGGCGATCACCCGGACGTGCGGGGCCCGGGCCAGGACCACGTGCAGCAGCTCCGCGCAGGCGCCGGCCAGGTGGTCGCAGGTGTCCAGGACCAGCAGCATCCGCCGGTCGGCGAGGAAGTCGGCCAGCACCTCGGCCTGGGGCCGGGCCGCCTGCTCGGGCAGGCCGAGGGCCGCGGCGACCCGATGACCGACGAGTGCGCCGTTCTGCTCGGCCGACAGCTCGGCGAACCACGCCCCGCCGGGAAAGGAGCCGCCGAGCACACCGGCCGCCCTGAGCGCGAGCCTGGTCTTGCCCACCCCGGCGGCGCCGGTGAGGGTCACCAGCGGCGACCGGGCCACCAGCGCGGCGATCTCCCCGAGCTCCTCGCGCCGCCCGACGAGGCTGCTGATCTCCGCCGGGACGTTCCCCCGGCGCGTGCGCGTCTCCCCCACCGCTTCGCACCCCCCGCGTGAGGTGGCAAGCCAACCACGGAAGCGGCGGCGGAGCCGACCCGAGCCGGCGGCGACGGTTACGGATTCTTCTCCCCCAGCGCATATTCGACGGCGAAGCCCAGTTCAAAGGCCATTCCCTCGGTGAATCGGGTGTCGAATCCTGCACCGCCGAGCGCCCGGACGGCCTCCGACACGGCCCACCGGCGGATCATGGCGTCGATCGGCCGGCAGGCCGCCGGCGACTCCGGTGACTCCCGGGAGCCGCCGAGGTCGCGGACGGACCGGGCGGACCGGGCCGCTCCCAGCAGCCCGGCCGCCACGCGCCCGCCGGCGGCCTCCGCCCCCGTGTTCCCGGCCGGCACGCCCGGGTCGGCGTCTCCCGGCCGCCCGCCATCGGCGTCCGTCGCGCCCGTCGTGCCCGCCGCGTTCCCGGCCGTCCCCGGCGCTTCTCCCATCACGCCCGGCGGGGCGGTGACCGTCCAGGCGACCAGTTCGAGGCAGGCCGCCGTCAGGAGCGGGTCCCCCAGCCGCCACGCCCCGGCCAGCGCCGCCCGTGCGTGGCGCGCCGCCGTACGGCCGCGGTTCCCTGTCCGCTCGATCCAGGCCAGGGCGTACTCCGTGTGGACGCGGCCCCATTCCCCGCCGGGGTCGTCACGCGGCCGCCGGTCCCGGGCCAGGGTCTCCGCGGCCTCCGCCGTACGGCCGGCGGCCAGCAGGCTCAGGGCGGCCAGCGCGTGGCAGGCCGGTGGCCCCGGGGACATCCCGCCGGCCGCCTGCCGGTCCGCGGCCCGGCGGAACAGCCCGGCGGCACGGGTGAACTCGCGACGCGCCAGGGCGATCAGCCCCTCGGCATGGAGCGCGTGACCGGTGGCACGACCGTCGCGGTCCTCCGCGCGCAGCCGGTCGAGCAGCCGTCCGGCGGTCTCCGGTCGCCCCTGGCGCAGGGCCACCCACGCCCGGGCCCACAGGACGCGGAACCGCTCCGGGCCGGGTTCGGCGTGCGCCCGAAGCGCCGCGTCCAGGCAGTGGCGGCCCTCGTCCGGCAGGTCGCAGCAGATCCACAGGAACCACAGGGAGCCGGCCAGCGCCGCACCGGCCCGCGACCGCGCGGGATCGGCCAGGCACAGGTCGAGCGCCGCGCGGAGGTTGTGCCGCTCGGCACGCATCCGCCCGGCCCACTCGGCCTGCCCCGCGGGCCACTCCTCGGCGCAGCGCCCGGCCAGGTGAAGGTAGTGGTCACGGTGACGGCCCCCGACCTCATCGGTCTCCCCCAGCCGAAGCAGCCATTCGGCGCCGAACTCCCGGACGGTGTCCAGCATGCTCAGCCGCGTCCCGGCCGGGTGCTCCTCCCGCCGCACGAGAGACTGGTCGGCCAGCCCGGTCAGCGCGTCGAGCACCGCCCCGGCCGGGAGCGGCCCGCCCGCGCAGACCCGCTCGGCCACCTCCAGGTCGAATCCGCCTCGGAAGACGGACAGCCGAGCCCACAGCAGTCGCTCGATCGGATCGCACAGCTCGTGACTCCGGCCCACGGCCGCGTGCATCGACCGGTGCCGTACCGGGCCGTCGCCGCGGGGCGGCCCGGTGTGGCGGTCGTCCAGGGGCCGTGCGAGCAGCGCGGGCGAGAACGCGGACGACATGGCGCTCAGCCGTACGGCGGCCAGCTCGACGGCCAGCGGGATCCGGTCGAGCCGCTCGCAGAGCGCGGCCAGCCCGTCCGGGTCCGGGTCCAGGCCCGGGTTCGGGCCGGAGCGTGGGCCCGGGGCGGGACCGGTGCCGGGATCGGAGCCGGGGCCGGGAACGGGGAAGGGCGCCGGGGCGGGGCCGCCGATGGCCGCGCGGTCGCGTAGCAGGGCCACCGCGTCCTCGGTCCGCATCGGCGGGACGGGGTAGACGTGCTCGCCCGGCGGGCCCAGCGGCCGGCGGGAGGTGGCGAGCACGCGCAGGCGCGGCGCGGCCTCCAGCAGGGCGACCGCCAGGAGGGCCACCGGCTCTGCCAGGTGCTCGCAGGTGTCGAACACGAGCAGCGACCCGCGGGGGTCCAGCCGCGCGGCGAGCGCCTCCGGCCCCGGCGCGGCGAACTCGTCGGCCGGCGCGGCGGGCCCGTCGCCCGGCACGAGGCCCAAGACGGCGGCGACGGCCCGTGGCAGCTCGTACGGATAGGTCAGCGAGGACAGGTCCGCGATCCGGAAGCCGCCGGGGATCTCCGCCCCGATCAGCCCGGCCACACGGCGTGCCAGCCGGGTCTTCCCCACGCCGCCCGGCCCGGTGAGCGTGACCAGGCGGGCCCGCCGTACCAGGCGGGTCACCTGTTCCGTCTCGGCGTGACGGCCGACGAAGGTGGTTTCCGTGACTCCTCCGCTCACCGGAGGGAACGGGCTTTTCGCCTCCCTGGCCGAGGTGGACGGCGGGCAGGGCCCCCTGCCCGCCCGGGACGCAGGGAACCGTACCAGGAGCACGGTCCCGCCGCCGGGCGAACCGCGGCCGGGCCGGGTGACGAGCCGAGTGACGAGCCGGGTGACGGGCCGGGTGACGGGTGGTCGCGCGGGAACCCGGCCGGAGCCGTGCGCCCGGAGCGGGAGCCGCTCGGGGACCCGCACCCGGGGATGCGGAAGCCGGGCGGAGACGGGGGCCCGGGGATGCGGAAGCCGGGCAGGGGTGCGCGTCCGGGAGGTCGCGGCCCGTTCGCGAGGCCGCCCCGGGCGACGGCCACTAGACTCTGAGGCTGTCCATGGCCGCGTGCCCCAGACCGGTGCCGCGGCTCCTGAGTGATCGAGCTGGACGGAACCTCATGTCTGGGTATGACCGCGTAGTGCAACCCGCGGCCGGCGACGAGGCCCTGGAGAACCACCTGGGTGGGGACGAGGCCAGGAACTACCGGCAGTACGAGTTCGACATGGTCGCCCCGCACGTGGGCCGGTCCATGCTGGAGATCGGTTCCGGCCTCGGGCACTTCGCCGAGCAGTTCCTGCCCCGGCTCGACCGCCTGGTGGTCAGCGACTTCGACCCCTACTGCGTGGAGCAGCTCAAGAAGCGCTTCGCCGGCCGCGACGACATCGACGTGCTGAAGTTCGGCCTGCCGACCGACATCCCGATCGGTGAGAAGGTCGACACCGTCGTGATGATGAACGTCCTGGAGCACATCGAGGAGGACGTCGAGGCGCTCCGCTCCCTGGCCGCGGTGACCGCCCCCGGCGGGCGGATCGTCATCTGGGTCCCGGGTTACATGCAGCTCTACGGAGACTTCGACCGCAAGGTCGGCCACGTCACCCGCTACACCCCCTCCACCCTGCGCAGCACGGTCTCCCGGGCGGGCCTGGACATCGACGTGCTCAAGCCGATCAATTTCCTCGGCGGCATCGCCTGGTGGGCCGCGGTCCGCCGCGGCGGCGTGGGCTACCCCGACCCCCGGCTGGTGAAGATCTACGACCGCACGGTGGTGCCCACCACCCGCTTCATCGAGCGCTTCATCCGCCCGCCCTTCGGGCAGACGGTCTTCTGCGTCGCCCGCGTGCCGCGGTAGGACGACCCGGCCGGGCCCGCCACAGGGTGACCTGGTCTTTCTCCGCTCTGTTACCGGGGCGTAACCTCGAAGCATCCGCGTCCGAGGAGGTCAGCATGACCGATTACGCCAAGGCACGTGAGGTGGCCGAGCAGGCCCGGGAGAAGGAGTGGACCCGGCCCAGCTTCGGCAGGCAGCTCTTCCTGGGCGACTTCCGCCTCGATCTGGTCCATCCGGCGCCGGTCCCGCCGGAGGCCGAGTCCGAGAAGGGCGAGCGGTTCCTGCACGCCCTGCGGCGTTTCCTAGAGACACGGGTGGATCCGGCGCTGATCGAGCGGACCGCCCGGATACCCGACGAGGTGATCAAGGATCTCGCGCAGCTCGGCGCGTTCGGGATCACCATCGAGGAACGGTACGGCGGGCTCGGGCTGAGCCACCTCGACTACGGCCGGGCGCTGATGCTCGCCGGGTCCTGCAACCCGGCACTCGGCACGCTGCTGTCGGCGCACCAGTCGATCGGGGTGCCCAAGCCGCTCAAGCAGTTCGGCACCGAGGAGCAGAAGCGGGCCTTCCTGCCCCGCTGCGCGAAGGGCGAGGTGTCGGCGTTCCTGCTGACCGAGCCCGACGTCGGCTCCGATCCGGCGCGGCTCGCCACCACGGCCGAGCGGGACGGCGACGACTACGTGCTGGACGGCGTGAAGCTGTGGACGACCAACGGGGTCGTCGCGAGCCTGCTGGTCGTGATGGCCCGCACCGAGCGGGGGATCTCCGCGTTCGTCGTCGAGGCCGACACCCCCGGGATCACGGTCGAGCGGCGCAACGCCTTCATGGGCCTGCGAGGCATCGAGAACGGTGTGACCAGGTTCCACCGGGTACGCGTCCCGGCGGCCAACCTTATCGGCCGGGAGGGCCAGGGCCTGAAGATCGCGCTGACCACGCTCAACACCGGGCGGCTCTCCCTGCCCGCCGTCTGCGCCGGGATCGCCAAGTGGGCGGTCAAGATCTCCAGGGAGTGGAGCGAGGCGCGGGTGCAGTGGGGCCGGCCGATCGGCGGGCACGAGGCGGTCGCCACCAAGATCGGCTTCATCGCGGCCACGGCCTACGCCCTGGAGGCGGTGACGAACCTGTCGTGCCGGCTGGCCGACGACGCGCGCAACGACATCCGGATCGAGGCGGCGCTGGCCAAGCTGTACGCCTCGGAGATGGCCTGGCGGGTGGCCGACGAGCTGGTCCAGATCCGCGGCGGACGCGGCTACGAGACGGCCGAGTCGCTGGCCGCGCGGGGCGAGCGCGGCGTCCCGGCCGAGCAGCTGCTCCGCGACCTGCGGATCAACCGGATCTTCGAGGGCTCCACCGAGATCATGCACCTGCTGATCGCCCGCGAGGCGGTGGACGCCCACCTGTCGGCCGCCGGCGGGCTGATCGATCCGTCCCTGGACACGGCGGCGCGGCTCCGCGCCGCGGCGAAGGCGGGCGGGTTCTACGCGCGGTGGCTGCCGACGCTGGTCACGGGTCCGGGCAGCGTCCCCGGCTCCTACGCGGAGTTCGGGCCGCTGGCCGCGCACCTGCGCTACGTGGAGCGGACGAGCCGCCGGCTGGCCCGGTCCACCTTCTACGGCATGTCCCGCTGGCAGGGGAGGCTGGAGCACCGGCAGGGCTTCCTGGGCCGGATCGTGGACATCGGCGCCGAGCTGTTCGCGATCACCGCGACGTGCGTCCGGGCCCGGGAGGACGCCGCCGACCTGGGCGTCAGGGCCGTCGAGCTCGCCGACGCCTTCTGCCACCAGGCGCGGCTCCGCGCCGACGCGCTGTTCGACCGGCTGTGGGACAACACCGACTCCCGTGACGCGCGGCTGGCCGCGCGGGTGCTGGAGGACCGCTACACGTTCCTGGAGGAGGGGATCCTCGACCCCTCGATCGAGGGCCCGTGGATCGCGTCCGCCGAGCCGGGCCCGTCGTCCGCGGAGAACCTGCACCGGCCGATCCGCTGAAGGCCACCGGGAGCACCGGCCGCCGGGGATCACCGGGGACGTCGGACCGCGGAGGCCGGAGGAGATCAGGGGAGATCGGAGCCGTTCCCCGGACCGGCCCGGGGGACGGCGTCCCGGCCCCGGACCGGTCCCGGGCCGTCGCATCCCGGGCCGCCGCGATAAATGGATTGCACCGTACGGCGGGCCCGCCGTACGGTGGCCGTATGTGGATCAACTCCTAGAAGCCGGCGTCGACCAGCGATGACTGGTCCGCCCGCGCTCAGCTCTCTGGCCCGTTCGTCCGACGCGGCGGCTGAGTCTCCGGCACGGCCTTCGGCCGCGTCTCAATGATCTTCGAGGAGTGACACATGCGAATTCGTTTCAGCCATCAGGCCCAGGACCCCGACCGGCCCGCCGAGGACGGCGCGCCCGAGGGCTCGCCCCGCGCCTCACTGCCCGGACGAGGGCTTCCGGCCGCGCCCCGGCGCGTGTCGATGCCCCGTACGCCGGTCAGGCCCACCCGTCAGCCGCGCCGGATCCCCGGCAAGGGCGGCCGCTGACGGTCGGAAGGCCGCCCCCGGCCCGGAATGTCTGGCAGGGGCGGCCTTCCGCCTCGCACGCGCCCTCGGGAGACCCTCCGGGAGCCTCTCGCGGGTCAGACCCGCTCGATGACGGTGACGTTCGCCTGGCCGCCGCCCTCGCACATCGTCTGCAGGCCGTACCGGCCGCCGGTGCGCTCCAGCTCGTGGACCAGCTTGGTCATCAGGATCGCGCCGGTGCCGCCCAGCGGGTGGCCCAGGGCGATGGCGCCGCCGTTGGGGTTGACCTTGGCGGGGTCGGCGTCCAGCTCCCTGATCCACGCCAGCGGGACCGGGGCGAACGCCTCGTTGATCTCGGTGACGTCGATGTCGCCGATGGAGAGCCCGGACCTCTGCAGGGCCTTGCGGGTCGCCGGGATCGGCGCGGTCAGCATGTAGACCGGGTCGTCGCCGGTGAGCGCCAGCGTGACGATCCTGGCCCTGGGGACCAGGCCGTGGTCGCGGATCGCCTTCTCGGAGGCGATCAGCAGTGCGCCGGAGCCGTCGGAGATCTGTGAGGAGGTCGCCGCGGTGATCCGTCCGCCCTCGCGGAGGGTCTTGAGCGACGCCATCTTCTCCAGCGTGGTGTCCGGCCGCGGCCCCTCGTCGTCCTCGACGCCGTTGACGGGGGCGATCTGGTCCCGGAAGTGGCCGTTGGCGATGGCCTTGGCCGCCCGCTGGTGGCTCTCGTAGGCGTACCGCTCCAGCTCCTCGCGTTCGAGGCCCCACTTCTCGCACATCAGCTCGGCGCCGCGGAACTGGGAGATCTCCTGCTTGCCGTACCGCTCGACCCAGCCCTCGCCGAACGGGAAGGGCATGCCCTTCTCCAGGGCGGCGGTGATCGACGAGCCCATCGGCACGACGCTCATCGACTCCACGCCGGCGGCCACCACGAGGTCCTGGGTGCCGGAGAGCACGCCCTGGGCGGCGAAGTGGACCGCCTGCTGGGAGGAGCCACACTGGCGGTCGATGGTGACGCCCGCGACGTTTTCCGGAAGGCCCGCCGACAGCCAGGCGTTGCGCGCGATGTCCATGCTCTGCGGGCCGAACTGCATGACGCAGCCCATGATGACGTCCTCCACCGCGGCCGGGTCCACGCCGGTGCGGTCGATGAGCGCCCTGAGCGTGTGCGCGGCCAGGTCGGTGGGGTGGACGGTGGACAGCCCGCCCTTCTTCTTGCCGACCGGGGTGCGGACGGCTCCGACGATGTACGCCTCTGCCACAGTGCCTCCTGCTCATGGAACCGAGCAATGTTCGGTTACTAGCAGGTTACAGGAGAAGCCTTCCCGCTGTCGTGCTCAGGAGGGACGGTTCAGGACGATGTATCCGTCGCGGTCATAGACCTTGCGGTAGCCGTTCGCCAGGGCCTCGTCCACCCGGCGCCGCTGCGCGTCGAAGTCGCCGAACGGGTAGCTCCACCGCGCCACGTCCGCCACCACCCAGGGCGCGCCGTAGCTCTGCGGGCCCCACAGCAGTACGGTCGTCCGCGCGGTGAGCGCGGGGCCGACGTTGTTGACCGCCTCGACGACCACGCCGTCCGGGACCGCGGCGACCGCCTCGCGGGCCGCGGCGACGTGCGGCTCGCCCTCGTAGAAGGACGACTCGACGAGGTCGCCCATGGCGAACTTCGGGACGAGCGTGAGGCCGATCACGAGGATCGCGACCGCCCAGTACGGGACCGGATCCCACCGGCCCGGACGGCCCGCCGGACCGTCCGCGGACCTGTTCCCCACGGGCGTCTCTTCTGTGGGCGTGTCCTTCCCGGACGGACCGGCCTCCGTTCGCCCGGCGTCCTTTCGCCCGGTTCCGGGACGCCCGGCGGCCGTTCGCCCGGCTTCCGCCCGTTCGGCCGCCTCCTCATCGCCCCGCCCCGCCTCCTGGCCGGCCCGCCTCTCCGGACGGTCGACCCACCTCTCCGGACGGTCGGCCCGCCTCTCCGGACGGTCGGCGAACCGGCGCCGCAGCCGGTGGACGCCGTCCGCCCCGGCGCAGAACAGGATCCCGACGACGAAGGCGTTGTACTGGAAGTCCGTCCCCCACCACTGCGGCCGGTCCGACAGGAACCGCTCCACCACGAGCGGGACCGCCACCAGGGTCAGCGGCGAGGCCAGCGCGGTCAGCAGCACCGGCCACAGCAGGAAGGCCAGGGTGTCGACCTTGACCTCGGGGCTGACCATCTGCCACAGCGCCCCTGCCGGGTCGCGCGCGACGGCCAGCACGACCTCCCCCAGGCTCGCGCCCCAGGCGCCGTAGGCCCAGTGGAACCCCGACGGGGGCGACCCGGCCATCGGCATCAGCACACCGCGGATCATCACCAGCGCGCCCAGCGAGAAGAAGACGAACGCGGCTCCTTGGAGCCGCCGCCGGGTGAGGAAGAGGTACACCCCGAACCCCGCGACGAGCAGCCCCATGTCCTCCTTGACCAGCAGCAGGCCGAGGGCGGCCACCACGCCCCAGGCCGGGCGGCCGGCGTCGAACCGCTCGATCATGATCGCGCTGAGCAGCGGGACGAAGGCCACCTCGTGGAAGTCGAACCCGGCGGCCTGCGCGACCGGCCACGACACCAGGTAGGCGGCGGCCACCAGGTGCGCCGGGACCGGCCCCAGACGGCGCTCGGCGTAACGATGGATCGGGATCGCGGCCAGCGCGAGCAGCACCGCCTGGGCGACCAGGAGCGTCCGCGGGTCGTCGTACAGCCAGTACAGCGGCGCCAGGACCGCGAGGATCGGCGAGAAGTGGTCGCCGAGCTGGAGGAAGTCCATGCCCAGGCCGTAGGTCATGCCGACCGACGGCGTGGCGGGCGGCCCGAAGTGCGCGTAGCCGCGCACCGCCTGGTCGAAGATGACCAGGTCGAAGATGCTCACCTTGAAGGTGGCGAACTTGACCAGGCTCAGCACCGAGTAGGCCGTCGTCGCCAGGGCCACCAGCGCGGTCAGGATCAGCCCGTGCCGCCGCCCGCGGGCGAAGTCCGCGACGGACCCCCCGGCGGCCTTGACGGTGGCCTTCGCGTCCGCGGTCTTCGCGTCTGAGATCTTCCCGTCCACGGCCTTCGCGTCCGCGGTCCTCGCGACGGCGCCGGGCCTCGGCGCTCCGGAGGACCGGGTGAGGGCGAGCGGGTGCGGGGGCCGCCGGGCGGCCGGGGAGACGGTGCTCATTTCCGCCGCGTTCCCGTCATCGTCGCGTAGACGATGACGTTGTCCGTGTAGTGGCCGGTGGTGCGGTCGTAGGTGCCGCCGCAGGTGATCAGGTGGAGCTGGGCGTCACGTGACCGCCCGTACACCCGTTGGGTCGGGAACACCGATTTCTCCGCCTGTTCGAGCCCGCCCACGGTGAACATCGCGATCACGCCGTCCTTGCGGTGCACCTCGATGAGGTCGCCGTTGCGGATCTCGTCGAGGCGGCTGAAGACCGCGCTGCCGGACCGGGTGTCCTTGTGGCCCAGCATGATCGCCGGTCCCGCCTCCCCCGCGGTGGGCCCGGAGCGGTACCAGCCGACGAGGTTCGGCCTGCCGATCGGCGGCACCTCGATCGCGCCCTGCCCGTCCAGCCCGACGGACCTGATCGGCGCGCTGACGCCGAGCTTCGGGATGACCAGGCGGACCGGCGTCGAGGGCTGCATCGGGGGCGCGGGCGGCAGGGCCGGCGTGGGCGGCGGCGCGGTCGGGGCCGCCTGGAAGTAGGGGCCGGAGCTCGCGTTCACCTGGCTGCGCGGCGGCAGCGCGGTGCGCCGGTCGGCCAGGCCGTACTCCTCGGGTTCGGCCAGCATGAGCAGCAGGCCCACCAGCACGGTGACCACTCCGGCGATCCCCGCCAGGATGAGCACCGACCGGAGCATCCTCCCGCCGTCGTCGGGCCGCCCGCCGTACGGCGGGCCGTACCCGTCGTGCGGCGGGTACGGCGGGCCGCCCGGTCGGCCCGGGTACGGCGGCACCGGCCCGCGGGGGCGCATCGGCGGGCGGCCTGGCGGCGTCGGGAGCGTCACCGGGTCATCCGGGTCAGCCTCTGGTCGCCGTGCGGCGGCGCAGTACCAGGCCGCCCGCGGCGGCGCCCGCCACCATCAGCACGCCGCCGAGCATGACCACCCGGGCGTCCGGCCCCGCGTCGCCGCCGCCTCCGGTGGAGGCGCCGCCGCCGGGGGTCTTCTCGATCTGCCCGTCCTCGTCCCCGGCGGTACGGGTGCTGGTGACGGTGACCACCGGGTCCGCGGTCTCGGCGCCCGTGTCGGTGGGAGTCGGGGTGGGGGTGGGCGTCGGGGTGGGGGTCGCGGTGGGCGTGCCGGTGCCGGTGCTCGTCGCCTGGACGGTCACCAGGGCCGCGGCGGCGGCGGCAGCGGCCGGGTCGACGACGCAGTCGTACAGCTCGTTCTCGGCGCCGGTCCCGGTGCCCGTGCCGGTCCCGCCCGCCGGGATGTAGAGGGTGAAGGCGCCGGGGTGGACCGCGAAGACGCCGGTCGCGGTCGGCATCACCGTGAACAGCACGGTCGGGAACGACGTGATCGACCCGCCGGAGGGCACCGCCCCGGAGGTGGTCGTGGCCTCGGCCGACGGGGTCGCCACGGGGGTCGGCAGCGGTGAGCCGCTGACGACCACGTCGGCGTCGACGGCGATCCGGTCGCCCGCGCCGATCGCCGTGGGAGCGGCCAGGGCCGGTGCCGGTGAGCCGATCTTCAGGGTGATCACGGCGGCGGAGTTGGGTGTGGGCGCGGTGACCGGGCCGGCCAGCTCCACCTGGAAGGTGTGGGCGGCGCCGCCGGTCCCGCCCGCGACCGGTGTGCAGGTGTAGACGACCGCTTTCGGCGTGGCGAGCAGGGAGGCGACGGCGGGGACGGCGCCGAAGAGGACGCCCGCGCCCGCCATCGCGATCGCGGTCGTCTTGGCCGCGACGCGACGCCGCGTCCTGGACTCCAGCACGGTGCTCTCCGTTCTCTCCACGTGGCCGGTCGGCCGCCCGGGGCGGTCGTCCACGATTCCAAACCATGGTCACGGTTCGGCATAGATCCTATGAACGGTGGCCTAGAGATGCACGCAACTCCACAAAACGGGCACAAATTCCTTCCAGCCCCGTCGCGGCCACCTTCCCCTTGGCCGCGGGGAGGGCTCGGCCCCACCGTGGCACCGGGAGGAGAGCGCACCCTCCCGGTGCCGCGTTGGACCGCTCCCACGGCTCCGCCGGGCCGCCGAGCCGCTGAGCGCCGGCCCCCGGGTCAGCCGCCCGACGACGCCGCCGGACCGCCGGGCGGCTGAGCGCCGGCCGCCGGGTCAGCCGCTCCCGGCGCCGCGGGCGGCCGCTCCGGAGTCCCGCCGGCTCGCGAGGAACAGTGCCAGCAGGAGGTACGGCACGGCGGAGAGTGCGAAGATCATCCCGTGCCCGGCCACCGCCGAGGCGGCGGCGTAGACCCCGTACACCCCGAGGCAGGCCACATCCGTGGCCAGGCCGGCCACCGACGTCACGGTGGCCCGCGCCGGACCAGCGATGGTGTTCTGCAGCCGCACGTCGACCAGCACGGTCGACGTCTGGAAGACGCAGAAGGCCGCCGCTATGGCGAAGAACCCGAGCGCGTTCCCGGCGGCCGCGCCCGCGCCGAGCGCCACCGCCCCCGCGGCGAGGAGCACGGCGAGCCCCCGGAGGGTCAGACGGCTCCCGGCCGCCACGAGGAAGCCGCCGGCCGCGACCCCCGCGGAGATCAGGAGCACCAGGAGCGGCACGGTCTCCGTGGCCACCCCGACGTCGGCCGCGAGGAGCGGGACGTACTCCTCCAGCGATCCCCACAGGGCCGCCACCGCGGGCACCAGCAGCAGGGCGCGCCGTACGGCCCGGTCGCCGCGCGCCTCCCGCAGTCCCGCGCGCAGCATGCCGAGGTAGGCGCGCGGCGACGACGCCTCCGCGTCCTCACCGGGATCGTCGTCCCGGTCCTCCGTGAGGTCCCCGCCCGGACCGCCTGTCCCTCGGCGCGTACGGCGAGGACGGTGCGTGCGGTGTTCGGGGAAGGCGGCCGCGACGGCGGCGCAGACGATGCAGACCAGGACGCTGGCCACGCCGACCAGCGAATAGCCGCCCGCGGCGAACAGCGGTACGGCCAGCGCGGTGGCCGCCATCACGACGCCGGTGCCGAGCGCGCGGGCCCTGCCCATGATCCCGGCGTAGCGGCCGGCGGCGTCCTCGCGTTCCAGCTCGGTGTAGACCAGCGCCTCCAGCGATCCCGACTGCAACGCCCCCGAGGTGCCCCAGAGCACGAAGCCCACGGCGAAGGCGCCGTAGGAGGGCAGCAGGAACCACAGGGCGTAGCCGGCCCCGGCGAGCAGCGGCGCCAGGACGAGGAGCAGCCGCCGGGAGACCGTGTCGGCCCACGCCCCGGACGGGATCTCCATCACCAGGGAGGTGAGCGACCAGATGGCGAGCAGCGAGGAGATCTCGGCGGTCGACAGGCCGGTGTCGGCGAACAGCAGGGCGTAGAGCGGGTAGAGCAGGGTGAAGTCGTCGAGGAACGTGTACGCGTAAAGAGTGGCGGCCAGCCGCCGCACGCGTGCGTCCGAGGCACGCGGCAGAGTGATGCTCATGAGGTCCTTCTCACGGGGATGCTTCGCGGACGGGATGCTCGGCATCCCCGGCGGTCCGCGGCAGCGTGCCCCGCTCGGGCCTCAGGTCGTGGATCAATGTCGCCAGGTCATGCCGGGATGATATCCGCCCGTCTTCGGAGCGATCCATCCCTTTCCACCGGATCCTCGGCGGCCCGCCCGGACCGCGGGGTCCCCGCGGCCCCCGTCCCGGTGACCCCCGTCCCGATGATCCTCATCCCCATGTCCCGCGTCATGACGGTCGCGGCGGCCAGAGCGGTCCCGGCGGCCCGCGTCGCGCCGCTGCCGGCGCCGGGCGGCCCGATGGCCGCCGGGCGCGACGTCCTGGCCGGATCCAGCCCGGCGCGGGCGACCCCCGGGTCGTCGGCGAAGATCCCGTCCACCCCGAGCCGGCACAGCCGTCCCAGCCAGCCGGCCGCGTCGCCCGGCAGACTCCGGTAGCGCGGGTCCCGGCGGTCGCCCCGGCGGTACTCGGCCGGGAGCCTGCCGTTCTGCGCGCGGACCGTCGACACGTGCACCAGCAGCCCCGCGGCGTGGGCGTCCGCGACGAGCGAGGTGGGCGGCAGCGACATGCCGTGCGGCCCGCGGGGGACGACCCGCCGGGTGACCACCCCGACGCCGTCGGCGTACCGGGCGATCTCCCGCAGGCCAGCCGGGGTGACCATGTCGTCGTAGGTGCGCGGGTCCCCGGCGGCCACCAGGTCGTACGGCGCGCCGGCGTCGGCGACGAACTGGACCAGCCGCAGCCGGGTCATGGTGCGGAGTCTCCTGAGGTTGCCGGTCTCGAAGGACTGGACGAACACCGGGTCGGTCGCGTCGTCCCAGCCGTACCGGGCGAGGGTGGCCAGCAGGGGCTCCTCCAGCGGCAGCCCGATCGAGGCGAAGTAGGAAGGGATCTTGGTCTCGATGTGCAGCCCGGCGCCGCGTCGCTGCGCGAGCCGGACGATCTCGTCCAGGGTCGGGATCCGGTCGAGCCCGTCGTAGGCGGCGCTGCCGGGCCGGAGGCCGGGGCAGCGTTCCCGGGCGCGCAGGGTGCGCAGCTCGGCGAGGGTGAAGTCCTCGGTGAACCAGCCGGTCCTCGGGTGGCCGTTGATCACCTTGGTGGTCCGCCGCGCGGCGAACTCCGGGTGCCGGGCGACGTCGGTGGTCTGCGACAGCTCGTTCTCGTGCCGGGCCACCAGCACGTGGTCCCTGGTCGAGACCAGGTCGCACTCGATGTAGTCGGCGCCGGTCCCGATGGCGAGGTCGTAGGCGAGGAGGGTGTGCTCGGGCCGCAGCGCGCTGGCGCCGCGGTGCGCGATGACGATCGGCTCCCCGTCCGGGCACGCGCTCCGCCCCGGTCCCGGTACGGGCGCCGGGGCGGAGACGGGTGGCCGGTCGGCCGCCGGGAGCCCGCCGTACAGGGCCGCGAGCGCGGTTCCGCCCGCGAGCACGGCCAGCAGGCCGCCGCGCGTCCTGCTCGGCATCCGGCACCCCCACTCAACGGCGGGGGACATTGATATATCCCTATATACCCGGACTGGCCTGGCGAATAACGGACAGATCGCTCCCCGGCGGCTACACGCGCGAGAACAGGCGGTCCCGTGCGACGCGGGCGACGCCCGGATCGTCGGCGAAGACCCCGTCCACCTTGAGGCCGTACAGCCGGTCCAGCCAGCCCGCCACGTCGCCGGCGGCGCCCCGGTATCCCCTGACGGCGGGGTCTCCCCGGCGGTAGTCGGCGGGGAGCCTGCCGTTCTGCGCGCGGACCGTCGACACGTGCACCAGCAGCCCGGCGGCGTGGGCGTCGTCGACGAGCGAGGTCGGCGGTCCCAGCCTCCCGTCGGGGCCGCGCGGCACGATCCGCCGGGTGTTCACGCCGATGCCGTCGGCGTACCGGGCGATCTCCCGCAGGCCCTCCGGGGTGACCATGTCGTCGTAGGTGCGCGTGTCACCGGCCGCCACCAGGTCGAACGGCGCCCTTCTGCCGCCGATGAACTGGATCAGCCGCAGATGCGTCATGGTGCTGAGCTTCTTCAGGTTGCCGGTCTCGAAGGACTCGACGAACACCGGGTCGGTCGCGTCGTCCCAGCCGTACCGGCTGAAGGTGGCCAGCATCGGCTCCTCCAGCGGCAACCCGATCGAGGCGAAGTAACTCGGGAACTTGGTCTCGGCGTAGACGCCGACGCCGCGCCGCTGCGCGAGCCGGACGATCTCGTCCAGGGTCGGGATCGTCGCCCTGTCTCCGTAACCGGCGTCGCCGCGCCGCCCGGGGTGCCGGTCCCGGGCACGCAGGGTGCGCAGCTCAGCGAGGGTGAAGTCCTCGGTGAACCAGCCGGTACGGCGGACACCGTTGATCACCTTGGTGGTCCGCCGGGCGGCGAACTCCGGGTGCCGGGCGACGTCGGTGGTCTGCGACAGCTCGTTCTCGTGCCGGGCCACCAGCACGTGGTCCTTGGTCGAGACCAGATCCGGCTCTATGTAGTCGGCCCCCGAGCGGACGGCGAGGTTGTAGGCGAGGAGGGTGTGCTCGGGCCGCAGCGCGCTGGCGCCACGGTGCGCGATGACGATCGGCATCGTGCCGTGACGCCCGGTCTGAGCGGTCGCGCCGTCCTGCCGCCCGGCCAGGACGGCCGCGCCGCCGTGGCTCCCGGCCAGGACCGCCGCGCCGCCGTCGCGTCCGGTCCGGTGCACAGCGTCGCCCCGGCGGTCGGCCCGGTACGCCACCGGGCTCATGGTCCGGCCGTCCAGCGGGCCCAGGCGCGGGTCCCCGGCGGAGCTCACCCGGTGCTCGCTCGTCGACCTCGTGCTGCTCTCGCCGCCCGAGTCCCGGTACTCGTCGGCGTCGGAGTCCTGGTACGTCGCGGGACGGCCCACGCCCGGCCGGGTGTGGCGGCCGGCCTCCTGCGCCCGCCGTACGGTCCCCTGCCGCGGGTGCCAGCCCGTCCTCGACCTCGTGCGCCAGCCGCCCGGTGACTTGCCGTGCCTGTCGAACAGCGATCTCACGTGGTGCCGGTCGTCACCCGGCCTGCCGTGCCGTCCACCCGCGTTCTGGTGGTTCAGTGCTCCGATCGCCGCCATCGCGATGAGAAGGGCCGCCGCTCCGGCCCGGACAGTGCTCACAGCGTCACTCCCGCCGCTCGTTCTCACGGGGGGAGACTGATGTCGATCTACCCGTTCCGGCCGGACCGCTAACGGACCCGCACCGGCGCCGCGCCGCTACATCAGGGGGCTGCGGCCGGGGCGGAGGCGGTCGACCAGGCCCCGCGCGTAGAAGGTCTCCCAGGGCTCCGACGGGTCGGCCGTCGCGTACTCCGCGTCCAGTCTGACCAGCTCGTAGACGAGCCGGCTGCGGAGCGGCTTGGTGCCCAGCGCCTCCGGCAGCTCCGAGAGGTTGACCAGCCAGTCGGCGTACCAGTACGGCCAGTCGTCGTCGACGCCGTCGGTGATCCGGTAGACCCGGTGATGCGTCTCGGCCGCCTCGTGCAGGATCCCGCGGACCTGTTCCACCCGCCCGTCCATGCGCGACACCCCCTTCGGCCCCGCCGCGGCCCTCGGCCCCGGCTCCCCGCCCGCGGCACGCGCCGCGGGCGGATACCGCCCCGTTCCCTCCAGGGTAGCGATCGGCCCCCTGACCAGCGGAGACGCCGTACGGCACCGCCGCGCCGCCACCGCCGTACGGCACCGCCGCATCGCGCCGCGACCGCCGTACGACGGCACCGCCGTACGGCGTGCGGACGGCGCGGACCGCGACCCGGACGCTTGCGGGGGCCGTACAGGGCCCCCGCAGGGCTCGTGCGGAGCCCGTCAGGTCACGAGGCTGATCCCGGGCATGGGGCAGAGCATCTTGTCCTCGGCGTCGAACTTCTTCTTGGCGCTCCAGGGGACCGTCTTGCCGGCGGGCACCTTCACCCGGGTCCGGGCGTAGTCCAGGGTCGTCGCCTTGGTGGTGGTGAAGTACACGACGATCCGGTAGGTGACCGGTTTCTTCTCCGGGTTCGTCGCCGTTCCCGCGGCGCCCCAGCCGCCCGGTACGGCCGCGCACTTCGTCTGGACGATGTTGCTGCGGACATTCGGATCGTTGTGGATCTTCTTTGGAAGCGGGTTCGCCCCGACGGGCCCCGCGACCGGCGTCGCGGCGGGCGCCGCGGCCGGCGCCTTCTTCGTGGCCGCCGAGGCGTCGCCCGTGGCGGTCTCCCCCGAGGCGCATCCGGCGGCCAGCACGGCGGCCAGCATCACCAGCGCAGGGACTTTCACCGCCGAGGGCGGCGCATTTCTCGTATTCATTGAACGACTCCCGCAGTGTCGGTTCGTCTCCGCCGATATCCGTTTTCCCGGCCGGTGCGGCGTCGCCGTCGCGATTCGGGGCGTCCGCCGGAAGCGCCGGGTGTCCGTGGCATATCCGCACGTCACGCTTGAGCCTCACGCATCGGAGGGCCACCGGGATATTCGGTTCACGATTTCCATGAGGCGATGGATGTCATATCGCTCACGATTCTATGACCGCCCTGCGGGGGCGACATTCCGCATTGTCCGCCGCTGACCCTGATTTGAGGGGATGTTATCACTCACCGATTACACATCTCCCTATATTCCTTGTATGACGGATAGGGGTGGCCTTTCGGCCACCCCTATCCTTTATCGCCATCTATCCTTTGTCGTCATCCGCCGTGCCGGTGCGACTTCCCGTGGAGACGGCGGGCGGGCATCGTGCCCTGGCGGCGGTGGTGCCGCCGGTGCGGCGGGTCCGCGATCCGCCCTCCGGAGTCCGGGTGGAAGAGGTGGCCGTCGTGGCGCCGGTCGTGAGCCCGGCACCGCCGCGACGCGTGACTCCGTCCGGAGCAGCCGTCCATATCACCGATGACCTTGGTCCTGTTCCGGCTCACCGAGGTGATGTCCTGGGTGTCGCGGGCGTAGCCGGCCTCCTCGCCGGAGGACGACCTGTCGTGCGCCCGCGAACGCACCAGCTCGGGCCGCGGCCGGGGCCTCGGGGCGACGGCGATGACCGTCACGGTAGAGCTGTTGGATGTGACGGCCGGGCCCGACGGCGGGGTGCCCGAGGCGGTCGCCGTGTTCGTGATCGAACCGGCGATGAGGTCCGCCGCGGTCACCCGGTAGGTGCCGGTGCAGGTCAACGACGCCCCCGGCGCCAGCGGCGTCGCCGGACAGGTGATCACCGGAGGCGTCCCCGACCCGGAGAACGCCGTGTCCGTCGCGCTCACCCTCCGCAGTGTGACGTTTCCGGTGTTGGTCACCAGGTAGGAGTACGTCACCGTCTGACCCGCTGCCGTCACCCTCGTCGGCGAGGCCGACTTGGCGAGCGTCAGCGCGGCGTTCGCCGTGGCCGTCACCGTCGCGTTCGACGGTTCCGACGTCACCGCCGGGCCCTCCGGCGGGGTGCCCGAGGCGGTCGCCGTGTTGGTGATCGTCCCGGCGTCGATGTCGGCCTGCGTCGTCACGTACGTGCCCGTACAGGTCGCCGACGCCCCCGGCGCCAGCGGCGTCGCCGGACAGGTGATCACCGGAGGCGTCCCCGTACCGGAGAACGCCGTGTCCGTCGCGCTCAGCCTTCGCAATGTGACGTTGCCGGTGTTGGTCACCAGATACGAGTACGTCACCGTCTGGTTCGCCGCCGTCACCGTCGCCGGCGACGCCGACTTGGCGAGTGCCAGCGACGCGGTGGGCGTGGCCGTCACCGTCGCCGTCGAGGGGTTGGAGAGGGTGACCCCGCCCAGCGGCTGGGTGCCCGAGGCGGTCCCCGTGTTCCTGATCGACCCGGCGTCGATGTCGGCCTGCGTCGTCACGTACGTGCCCGTACAGGTCGCCGACGCCCCCGGCGCCAGCGGCGTGTCCGGACAGGTGATCACCGGAGGCGTCCCCGTACCGGAGAACGCCGTGTCCGAGGCGCTCAGGTTGCGGAGCTCGACGTTGCCGGTGTTGGTCACCAGGAAGGAGTACGTCACCGTCTGGTTCGCCGCCGTCACCGTCGTCGGCGATGCCGACTTGACGAGTACCAGCGACGAGTCGACCGCCGCCGTGACCGTCGCGTTCGACGGTTCGGAGAAGACCGGCGCGCCCTCCGGCGGGACGGCCCTGGCCACCGCCGTGTTCGTGATCGATCCGGCGTCGAGGTCGGCCTGGGTCACCGCGTACGTGCCCGTGCAGGTCGCCGACACCGTCGGCGCCAGCCTCACGTCCGGGCAGGTGATCACCGGAGGCGTCCCCGAGCCCGAGAACGCGGTGTCCTCCACGCTGATGTTCCGCAGCGTGAGGTTACCGGTGTTGGTGACCAGGAAGGAGTAGGTCACCGTTTGGTCCGGCGCCGACACCGTCGCCGGCGAGGCCGACTTCAGCAGCGATACCGCCGGCATCTCGTCGTCGGGCACCACCAGGGTCGACGGCTCCGACGTCACCGGCGGGCCCGTCGGCGGGGTGCCCGTGGCGACCGCCGTGTCGGTGATCGAGCCCGTGTCGATGTCGTCCTGCGTCGTCACGTACGTGCCGGTGCAGGTCGTGGAGGCTCCCGGCTCCAGGGTCGTCACCGGGCAGGTGATGACCGGCGGCGTTCCGGTGCCCGTGAACACGATGTCCTCCACGCTCACGTCCGTCAGCGTCCGGTTGCCGATGTTGGTGACCAGGTAGGAGTAGGTCAGCGTCTCACCCGCCCTGAGCACGAACGTCGGCGAGGACGACTTCAGCACCGACAGGCCGGGCGCCGACTCGGCGGTCACCGTCGCGGTCGACGGGCCCGAGGTGATCGGCTCGCCCTCCGGCGGGGTGCCCGTGGCGACCGCCGTGTTCACGACCGACCCCGCGTTCAGGTCCGCCTGCGTCACCGCGTACGTCCCCGTGCAGGTCGTCGTCGCGCCGGGAGCCAGCGTCGTCACCGGACACGTGATCACCGGCGGCGTCCCCGAACCGGAGAACGCCGTGTCCCGCGCGCTCACGTTCGTCAGCGTCCGGTTGCTGTCGTTGACGAGCGCGTAGGAGTACGTGACCGTCTGGCCGGCCGTCGTCACCACGCTCGGCGTCGCCGACTTCAGCAGCGACAGGCCCAGGACCGGCGGGATGGTCACCGTCGCCGTCGACGGGTCCGACACCACCCGCGGGCCCTCCGGCGGGGCGCCCGACGCGGTCGCCGTGTTCACGATCGAACCGGCGTCCACGTCCGCCTGCGTCGTCACGTACGTGCCCGTGCAGATCGTGGACGCACCCGGAGCCAGCGTCGTCACCGGACACGTGATCACCGGCGGCGTCCCGGTGCCCGAGAACGCCGTGTCGGTCGCGCTGACGTCCGTCAGCGGCACGTTCCCGGTGTTGACGACGTCGTACGAGTAGGCGACCGTCACCCCGGCCGCCAGCACCGTGCTCGGGAAGGCCGTCTTATCCAGCGACAGCCCGGGGCGCGACGGAATCGTCACCGTCGCGGTGGACGGGCCGGACGTCACCGCCGGACCGGTGGGCGGCGTGCCGGAGGCGACCGCGGTGTTCACGATCGACCCCGCGTTGACGTCGGCCTGCGTCGTCACGTACGTCCCCGTGCAGGTCGTGGACGCGCCCGGCGCCAGCGTCGTCACCGGACACGTGATCACCGGAGGCGGGCCCGAACCCGAGAACGCCGTGTCGGTCGCGTTCACGTCCGTCAGCGTCGCGTTGCCGGTGTTGGTGATCGCGTACGAGTAGCTCACCGTCAGCCCGGCGGCCAGCACCGTGCTCGGGAAGGCCGTCTTCTGCAGCGACAGCCTGGGCAGCGACGCGACGGTCACCCCCGCGGTCGACGGGCCGGAGGTGATCGGCTCGCCCCCCGGCGGGGTGCCCGAGGCGGTCGCCGTGTTGATGATCGACCCGGCGTCGATGTCCGCCTGCGTCACCGTGTACGTGCCCGTACAGGTCACGGCCGCACCCGGCGGCAGCGTCGTCACCGGACACGTGATCACCGGAGGCGTCCCCGTGCCCGAGAACGCGATGTCCTCCGCCTTCACATCGGTCAGCGTCCGGTTGCCGGGATTGACGATCCCGTAGAAGTACGTGACCGTCTGGCCCGCCGCCGACACCGTGACCGGCGCCGCCGTCTTCAGCAGCACGATGCCCGGGGCCGACTGGACGATGACCGTCGCCGACGACGGACCGGAGACGACCGGCGGGCCCTCCGGCGGGGTGCCCGAGGCCACCGCCGTGTTCACGATCGACCCCGCGTCGATGTCCGCCTGCGTCACCGTGTACGTGCCCGTGCACGTCACGGCCGCACCCGGCGGCAGCGTCGTCACCGGACACGTGATCACCGGAGGCGTCCCCGTGCCCGAGAACACGATGTCCTCCGCCTTCACGTCGGTCAGCGTCCGGTTGCCGTCGTTGACGATCGCGTACGAGTAGGTGACCGTACGGCCCGCCACCCCCACCGAGGTCGGGAAGACCGTCTTCAGCAGCCTCAGGTTCGAGATCGGCGGAATGGTCACCGTCGCCGTGGACGGGCCGGACGTCACCGCCGGACCGGTGGGCGGGGTGCCCGAGGCGGCCGCCGTGTTCACGATCGACCCCGCGTTCACGTCCGCCTGCGTCGTCACGTACGTGCCCGTACAGGTGGTCGATTCCTGCGGCGCCAGGGTCGTCACCGGGCAGGTGATCACCGGTGGCGTCCCCGTCCCGGAGAACGCCGTGTCCTGCGCGCTCACGTCCGTCAGCGTCGTGTTCCCGGTGTTGGTGATCGCGTACGAGTAGCTCACCGTCAGCCCGGCAGCCAGCACCGTGCTCGGGAAGGCCGTCTTCTGCAGCGACAGGGTGGACCGCGACTGGGCGGTCACCGTCGCGGTCGACGGGCCGGAGGTGACCGGCTCGCCCGTGGGCGGGGTGCCCGACGCGGTCGCCGTGTTCACGATCGACCCCGCGTCGATGTCCGCCTGCGTCACCGTGTACGGGCCGACGCAGGTCGTTGAGGCTCCCGGAGCCAGCGTCGTCACCGGGCACGTGATCACCGGAGGCGTCCCCGTACCCGAGAACGCCGTGTCCTGCGCGGTCACACCCGTCAGCGTCCGGTTGCCGGTGTTGGTGACCGTGTACAGGTACGTCACCGTCTGGCCCGCCGCCGACACCGTGCCCGGGGAGGCCGACTTCTGCAGCGCGATGTCGGGAGCCGACCGGACGTCGACCGTCACCGTCGACGGATCCGAGGTGATCGGCTCGCCCTCCGGCGGGGTGCCCGACGCCACCGCGGTGTTCACGATCGAACCGGCGTCGATGTCGGCCTGCGTCACCGTGTACGTGCCGACGCAGGTCGTGGACGCGCCCGGCGTCAGCGTCACCAGCGGGCAGATGATCACCGGCGGCGTCCCCGACCCGGAGAACGCGATGTCCTCCGCCTTCACGTCGGTCAGTGTCCGGTTCCCGGTGTTGACGATCACGTACGAGTAGGTGACCGTACGGCCCGCGGTCCCCACCGAGGTCGGGGAGGCCGACTTCGACAGCTCCAGGTTGAGGACCGGCGGGATGTTCACCGTCGCGGTCGACGGGTCGGACGTGACCGGCCCGCCCACGGGCGGGGTGCCCGAGGCGAGGGCGGTGTTCACGATCACCCCGGCGTCCACGTCCGCCTGCGTCGTCACGTATGTGCCGGTGCAGGTGGTGGACTCGTTCGGCGCGAGCGTCGTCACCGGGCAGGTGATCACCGGAGGCGTCCCCGTACCGGAGAACGCCGTATCGACCGCGTTCACGTCCGTCAGCGTCGTGTTACCGGTGTTGGTGACCGCGTACGAGTACGTCACCGTCACCCCGGCCGCCAGCACCGTGCTCGGGAAGGCCGTCTTCAGCAGCGCCAGGCGCGCCAGCGACTCGACCGTGACCGGTGCGCTCGACGGGTCGGAGACGATCGGCGGGCCCTCCGGCGGAGTGCCCGACGCGAGCGCCGTGTTCGTGATCGTCCCGGCGTCGATGTCCGCCTGCGTCACCGTGTAGGTGCCGGTGCAGGTGGTGGTCGCGCCCGGCGCGAGCGTCGTCACCGGACAGGTGATCACCGGCGGCGTCCCGGTGCCCGAGAACGCGGTGTCCTGCGCGCCCACGCTCGTCAGCGTCGTGTTACCGGTGTTGGTGATCGCAAACGAGTACGTCACCGTCT
This sequence comes from Streptosporangium sp. NPDC048047, assembly GCF_040653115.1. Classification (NCBI taxonomy): domain Bacteria; kingdom Bacillati; phylum Actinomycetota; class Actinomycetes; order Streptosporangiales; family Streptosporangiaceae; genus Streptosporangium; species Streptosporangium sp. NPDC048047. The sequence goes on from NZ_JBEZNH010000020.1 coordinate 39,958, forward strand.
GGCCGGCCTCCGACACGATCGACGGGGACACCGTCTTCAGCAGCGCGATGTCCGGGGCCGACCGGACATCGACCGTCACCGTCGACGGATCCGAGGTGATCGCCGGACCCGTCGGCGGGGTGCCCGACGCCACCGCGGTGTCGGTGATCGACCCGGCGTCGATGTCGGCCTGGGTCACCGTGTAGGTGCCGGTGCAGGTCGTGGACTCACTCGGCGCGAGCGTCGTCACCGGACAGGTGATCATCGGAGGCGTCCCCGTACCGGAGAACGCCGTGTCGACCGCGTTCACATCGGTCAGCGTCACGTTTCCGGTGTTGACGACCTGATACGAGTAGGTGACCGTACGGCCTGCCTGTCCCACCGAGGTCGGGAAGGCCGTCTTCAGCAGTTCGATGTGCGGGCCCGGCTGCCCGGTGACCGTCGCGGTCGACGGGTCGGACGTGATCGTGCCGCCCCCGGGCGGCGTGCCCGACGCGGTCGCCGTGTTCACGATCGAACCGGCGTCGATGTCCGCCTGTGTCACCGTGTAGGGACCCGTGCAGGTGGTGGACGCGCCCGGCGCGAGCGTCGTCACCGGACACGTGATCACCGGCGGCGTACCGGTGCCCGAGAACGCGATGTCCTCGGCGGTCACACCCGTCAGCGTCCGGTTGCCGATGTTGGTCACCCGGTAGGAGTACGTCACGATCGAGCCCGCCTCCGTCACGGCCGACGGGAAGGCGGTCTTCAGCAGCGCCAGTTCCGGGGCGAACGGGATCGTCAGCGTCGCCGTCGACGGGTCGGACGTCACCGCGGGACCCGTCGGCGGGGTGCCCGACGCGGTCGCCGTGTTCACCACCGACCCCGCGTCCACGTCCGCCGGCGTCACCGTGTACGTGCCCGTACAGGTGGTCGACGCCTGCGGCGCGAGCGTCGTCACCGGACAGGTGATCACCGGCGGCGTCCCCGTCCCGGAGAACACCGTGTCCTCCGCGCCGATGCTCGTCAGCGTCGTGTTACCGGTGTTGGTGATCGCGTACGAGTAGGTCACCGTACGGCCCGCTCCGCCGACCGTGTCCGGGGACACCGTCTTCAGCAGCGCCAGCCGCGCGATCGACTCGACGGTCACCGTCGCGGTCGACGGGCCGGAGGTCACCGGCGGACCCGACGGCGGGGTGCCCGTCGCGAGTCCCGTGTTCACGATCGAGCCGGCGTCGATGTCGGCCTGCGTCACCGTGTAGGGGCCCGTGCAGGTGGTGGACGCGCCCGGCGCGAGCGTCGTCACCGGACAGGTGATCACCGGAGGCGTCCCCGTCCCGGAGAACGACGTGTCGGTCGCGGTCACACCCGTCAGCGTCCGGTTACCGGTGTTGGTCACCGCGAACGAGTACGTCACCGTCTGGCCCGCCGCCGACACCGTGCCCGGGGTCGCCGTCTTCAGCAGCTCCAGTTCCGGCACCGACGGGAAGGTCACCGTCGCGGTCGAAGGGTTGGAGGTGATCGGCGGGCCCGTCGGCGGGGTGCCCGCCGCCACCGCCGTGTTCACCACCGCTCCCGAGTCCACATCCGTCTGCGTCGTCACGTACGTTCCAGTGCAGGTGGTGGACGTGTTCGGTGCGAGCGTCGTCACCGGACAGGTGATCACCGGCGGCGGACCCGACCCCGAGAACGACGTGTCGGCCGCGGTCACGCCCGTCAGCGTCCGGTTACCGGTGTTGGTCACCGCGAACGAGTACGTGATCGTCCGGCCCGCCACCGTCACCGACGACGGGAACGCGGTCTTCAGCAGCGACAGGGACGGGGAGGACGGGATCGTCAGCGTCGCGGTCGACGGGTTGGACGTCACCGGGGGACCCGCCGGCGGGGTGCCCGAGGCGACCGCCGTGTCGACCACCGACCCCGCGTTCGCGTCCGCCTGCGTCGTCACGTACGTTCCAGTGCAGGTCGTGGACGCACCCGGAGCGAGCGTCGTCACCGGACACGTGATCACCGGAGGCGTCCCCGACCCGGAGAACGCCGTGTCGGTCACACCCACACCCGTCAGCGTCCGGTTACCGGTGTTGGTCACCGCGAACGAGTACGTCACCGACACCGTGCCCGGGGAGGCGGTCTTCAGCAGGGACAGGGACGGCGCCGACGGGATGGTCACCGTCGCGGTCGAAGGGTTGGAGTTGATCGGCGGACCCGACGGCGGGGTGCCCGAGGCGAGCCCGGTGTTCACGATCGCCCCGGCGTTGACGTCGGCCTGCGTCGTCACGTACGTGCCCGTGCACGTCGTGGACGCGCCCGGCGCCAAGGTCGTCACCGGACACGTGATCACCGGCGGCGGACCCGACCCCGAGAACGACGTGTCGACCGCGTTCACGCCCGTCAGCGTCCGGTTACCGGTGTTGGTCACCGCGAACGAGTACGTGATCGTCCGGCCTGCCACCGTCACCGACGACGGGAACGCGGTCTTCAGCAGCGACAGGGACGGGGCGAACGGGAAGGTCAGCGTCGCGGTCGACGGGTTGGACGTCACCGGGGGACCCGTCGGCGGGGTGCCCGAGGCGACCGCCGTGTTCACCACCGACCCCGCGTCCGCGTCCGCCTGCGTCGTCACATACGTCCCCGTGCAGGTCGTGGACGCCCCCGGAGCCAGCGTCGTCACCGGACATGTGATCACCGGCCGCGGACCCGAACCCGAGAACGCCGTGTCGGTCGCGCCCACGCCCGTCAGCGTCCGGTTACCGGTGTTGGTGATCGCATACGAGTACGTCACCGTACGGCCGGCCCCGCCGGCCGTGTTCGGGGACACCGTCTTCTGCAGCGACAGGCCGGTCAGCGACTGGACGTTGACGGTCGCGGTCGACGGGTTGGAGGTGACCACCGGGCCCGTCGGCGGAGTGCCCGACGCGGTCGCCGTGTTGATGATCGAACCGGCGTCGATGTCGGCCTGCGTCACCGTGTAGGTGCCCGTGCAGGTGGTGGACGCGCCCGGTGCGAGCGTCGTCACCGGACAGGTGATCACCGGCGGCGGTCCCGAACCCGAGAACGCCGTGTCCCGGGCGCTCACGCCCGTCAGCGTCCGGTTACCGGTGTTGGTCACCGCGAACGAGTACGTCACCGTCTGGCCCGCCGCCGACACCGTGCCCGGGGAGGCGGTCTTCAGCAGGGACAGGGACGGCGTCGACGGGATGGTCACCGTCGCGGTCGAAGGAGCGGAGGTGACCCGCGGACCCGTCGGCGGAGTGCCCGACGCGGTCGCCGTGTTCACGATCGCCCCTGCGTCCACGTCCGCCTGCGTCGTCACGTACGTGCCCGTACAGGTGGTCGACGCGCCCGGAGCCAGCGTCGTCACCGGACACGTGATCACCGGCGGCGGTCCCGAACCCGAGAACGACGTGTCGGTCGCGGTCACACCCGTCAGCGTCCGGTTGCCGGTGTTGGTCACCTGGTAGGAGTACGTGATCGTCCGCCCGGCGATCGTCACCGAACTCGGCGAGGCCGTCTTCAGCAGCGCGATGCTCGGCGCCGACGGGATGGTCACCGTCGCGGTCGAAGGAGCGGAGGTGACCTGCGGACCCGTCGGCGGAGTGCCCGACGCGGTCGCCGTGTTCACGATCGCCCCTGCGTCCACGTCCGCCTGCGTCGTCACATAGGTACCCGTACAGGTCGTGGACGCGCCCGGAGCCAGCGTCGTCACCGGACACGTGATCACCGGCGGCGGTCCCGAACCCGAGAACGACGTGTCCTGAGCGGTCACGCCCGTCAGCGTGGTGTCGCCGGTGTTGGTGACCAGGAAGGAGTAGGTGATCGTCCGCCCGGCCACCGTCACCGAGCTCGGCGAGGCCGTCTTCAGCAGCGACAGCGACGAGATCTGCACGGGGACCACCACCGAGGCGCTCGCGTCGGCCTCCCCCTGCTGGGTGGGCGTGTCGGAGCTGGCGTAGGTGACGGTCGCGGTGTCGGTGACCGTCGTGCCGGGCGAGTCGGGACCGAGCGTGACCCGGAACGTCACCGAGGTGGACTGCCCGGGGGCCAGCGTGCCGCCCGCGAAGGGCGTCGCGCCGGTTCCCAGCTGGACCTGGACCTGGTTGCCGACGAACTCGCACTGGTCGTCGCCCACGGCGTCCGTCTTCGGCCCGGCGTTCGGGCCCGAGGCGATGACGATGGTCTCCGGATCGTAGGTGGTGTTGCCCGGGATCGGGTCGGTCAGCACCACGTTGATCGCGTTGTCGTCCCCCGTGTTGGTCGCGGTGATGGTGTACTCGATGACGGAGCCGGGTGCGGGCTCCCCGCCGCCCACGACCGTGGCGGTCTTGCTCAGCCGGATGTTCGCCTGGCGGAGGTCGGTCTGCGTGAAGAACACCTGCGGCCAGTAGGCGTCTCCCACGGTGCTGAAGGTGAACTGGGCCGAGGTGTCGTTGTTCCGGAACGCCGAGGACGCGTCGACGATGTTGGAGTCGTACCCGAGCGTGTTGGTGTAGGTCGGGTTCCGGTCGGTCACCTGGTTGCCGAGCGTGGCGATGGTGGAGTTGAAGAAGTTGTTCGCCGGATGGAGGGCGTCGCTGAGCACGGTCAGCGGCCCGTTGGTGGTCTTGACGCTCAGGGAGTCGCCGACGATCGCGTTGTCACCGTCGAGGGCGACCTGCCCGAGGTTGACGTGCACCGCTCCGAGGGTCGGGGTCTGGAATCCGGACAGGGTGATCGTGGTGTCCGGAGCGCCGTTCTGCTGGAACAGGAAACCGTCGAACAGCGAGATGTTCCGCAGCGGCAGGGTCGGGTCCCGGTAGGCGACCACCAGCGTCCAGCCGCCGAACGCGCCGAGACCGTCGGAGCCCCGGGCGGCCTGCACGTTCCCCACCGCGTAGGTGCCGGCGCCGGCCGCCGTCACCAGGGCGGTGACGTCGGCGGACGCGCCGTAGACGATTCCGGCGGCGGTGACGTTGTCGGGGGTGTCGCCGATCGTGCTGTCGGTGGTGACCGTCCGGTAGGCGGAGTCACCCGGCGCCTTGATCAGCACCTGGCCGCGCTGGGCGATGGCGGGAGCGAAGCGGTTGCCGGCCGGCAGGCCCGGCGTGTCGGTCGTGGTCTGGCTCCGCCCGCCCCAGTACAGCCGCGCGTACGCCACCTGCGCACCGGGCGACACTGTGAGGTCCGCGGTGCTGGAGTTGAACGTCGAGGCGTCGCTGTCCACGTCGATGAAGGTGGCGGCGACGTTGTTGTTGCCCGTGCCGTTCCGGCGGGTGACGCAGTCCGCCACCGCGGGCGGGTAGCAGGTCACGACCGCGTTGGCCGCCCGGGTGATCGCACCGCGGAAGTTGTCGCCGTAACGCAGGGAGAAGGGGATCGGCGCCCGGCGCGCCGCCACTCGGGCGTCGCCCTTCGCGCCGGGCTTCGCCCGCGCCCCCGCGCGCTTCCCGGCCTTCGCCTTCGCGCGCTTCCCGGCCTTCGTCTTGGCGCGGCCTCCGGCTTTCGCTCTCGCGCGGTTCTCCGCGTTCGCCTCGGCGCCGCCGTTTCTCCCGCTCGCCCCGGCCTCGGCGCCGGCCTCGGTGTTTCGAGCCGTACCGGTCTTCGCGTCCGGCAGCGCCGGCCCGGCAGCGGCGTCCGGCGTCTTCCCGTCACCGGTCGCGGCGGCGTCCGACGCCTTCCCGTCACCGGCCGGCGTGGCGGCCGTATCGCCCGCGTCCTCCTCCGTCGCCGTCACCGGGGAGGCGGCGCCGGACGACCGCGCCTGCTCCCCGGCCTGCGCGGTGTCCCCGGAGGAGGTCGTCGTGCCCCGGCAGGTCCGCCCCGCGTCCCCGTCCACCGTGGAGATGGACATCCGCCCGGCGGACGCCGGAACCGGTACGGCGTAGCTGATCGTGGCGCTGTCACCGGCGGCCAGGTCGCCCGTCCACCTGAGCCTGGGCTTGGCATAGGCCAGCTTTCCCGTGGTGGCCCGTGCGTCGACCACGGCCCGGTCGCCGGGGATCCCCGAGAGGTCCTCGGCGAAGCCCGCCCCCTTCGCCGCGACCCGGCCGGTGTTGGTGACGCGCAGTGTGACGGCCGCGCGGCCGCCCTCGGCCCGCACCTCCCGCGTCAACCGCAACGCCGGCCCGGTACGGCCCGGCCCGGCCCACAGTCGATCACGAACGGCCGGACGCCTCTACCGTCCGGAGACGCGGTGGAGGAGGCGGGCGCCGTCGATCCCATGCCGACCGCGCACGCCAGAAATCCCGACAGGGCGCTGCCGAGGAATCCCCGGCGCGTGTGGACCCAGAACAACAGAACCGACCTCCCGCAGGCGAGACGGCGAATGACGCCGAATCATCGAACGGGGGGACGTGCCTTCTGCCGCGCCAGAATCCTGGTCGTGACCCTGGAAGAGTAACCCATCGATAGCCGAAACATCGGTCTAACACGGCGTTGAAGGCCCCGCGTGCCATATGGCGCTCGGCAGAGCATTTCTGGCTGCAAATCGGTTTTACCGGACGCCGAAAACGGCGTTTCCCCGCGAATCATCCGTGACGCCGACTGCGTGCCGATGATTTTCCCTAGGGATAGAGAGCTTTATCAGCTTCACGCCATCTTTATCGGGCTAAAGACCGGTTTACCCCAAGATCCAGGGTCCAGGAGACGATCCGCGCGATGGCAGGCCCCCGCGTGGGGGACCCGTGAACTCCATCGGCGAGCGCGGACCGTTCGCACCGGGAACCACCGGCGCGGGGACACGGACGGCACCCGGGTGCCGGTACCCGGAGGACCCGGGGCAGCGGACCCGGGGCAGCGGACCCGGATCAGCGGCGGACGACCTTGGAGAGGGTGGCGTAGACGATGATGTTGTCGGTGTAGTGACCGATCCTGGGGTTGTAGACGCCGCCGCAGGTGATCAGGCGCAGGGTGGCCTCGCCCGTGTTGCCGTAGACCCGCTTGGACGGGAACGCCTTCTTACTGACCTGCTCCACACCGTCGACGGTGAACTCCACCACGGCCTTGTCCGACCGCGACACCCTGATCGTGTCGCCGCGCTTGATCTCCTTCAGGCGGCTGAACACGGCGGGACCGCTCTTGGTGTTCACGTGGCCGAGGATCACCGAGGGACCCTGCTGGCCGGGGACGGGCCCGTACCTGTACCAGCCCGCCAGCTTCGGCTTGCTCAGCGGCGGGGTCTGGACCTCCTTCTTGGCGTCCACCCCGACCTGCGTCAGGGGCGCCAGCAGCCCGATCTTCCCGACGGAGAGCTTGTTCGGCCGCACACCGGCGACGGTCTTGAGCGGCTCCGGCGGCTGGACCACGGGCAACGGCGGCGGCGCCGTCGGGGCCGCCGCCGTCAGCGGCCCGTCCAGCCCGCCCGGCCCGACGGCCGCCGAGAGCGTCAGCGCGGGGTTCTCCTCCCCCACCGGCGGTGGCGGCGGATTCTGCGCCCCCGTACCGGTCGCCGACTGCGACTCCGCGGCCCGGTAGTACTCCTCCTCGCCACCCGGGGACAGGTAGGTGAGCAGCCCTACCATGATCGCCCCGACCCCGCCGAGGGACCCGGCCACGAGCAGCGCGGGCAGCAGCAGCCTCCGCGCGCTCCTGGGCGGGCGGCCCGCGCCGTACGGGTCACGGGGATCGTGTCCGTAGGGTCCGGGGCCGCCGTGCGAGGGCCCTGAGTACATCCGGCGCCTCCTTACCTAGCTCCGGCCGCGGAAGTGCGCCGCGCGCCGCCGTACGAGCACCACGCCGCCCATCCCGCTGCCGGCGAGCATGGCGCCGCCGGCGCCGACCAGCATGAGGGCCGAGGTGCCGCCCTCCTGCTCGGGCGCCTCACCGGTCTGGGCGCCGCCCGTGGGAGTGATCACCACCTGCGGGGTGGTGGGGGCGGTCCTGGTCGGGGTGACGGTCGCCGTCACGGTCAGCGTCGGCTTCGGGGTCGACGTGTTGCCGTTGGCGCTGTTGCTCTGGGTGGGCGTGGGGGGCGGCGTGGTCTGCGGGGGGGTCGTCGTCGGCGAGCACGAGACGGTGGGGGTCGGTGTGGGGGTCGGCGTGGCCGTCGAGGTGGGCGTGGGGGTGATGGTCACGCACGGCGACGGGGAACCCGAATTCGAGTTCGTGGGGGTGTGCGAGGGAGTCGTCGGGGGGGTGCTCGGCGAGCACGTCGGGGTCGGCGTCGCCGGCGGCGTCGTCGTCGGGGCGATCGGCATCCGCTCCGTCGGCGACTCGGTCGGCGCGGGCGTCTCCGGCGGGGTGGGGGTCCTCGCGGCCTTGTCGAAGCCCTCCGGGGCCACGTTCGGATCGTCCGTGTCAGCGGGGTCGTTCTCCGTGAGGTCCGGAGTCGCCGTGAGGTCCGGGGTCGCCGTCGGCGTGCCCGTCGGGGTGACGGTGGGGGCGGGCGTAGGCGGGCCGGTGGGAGCGAGCGCCGGGGGCGGGGTCGTCGGGAGGCACGTCGGCGTGTTGGTCGGGTCTTCCGTCGGACCCGGAGAGGTCGGCGGGGTGGTGTTCGGCGGCGGGGTGGTCGACGAGGGGTCCGAGATGACGACGTTCACCGACACCGGGTTGCTGACGAGGGTACAGGTGGCCCGGTGCGCCTTCGGCGGGGCGGACAGCTCCTTGGTGATCACCCGGAACGCGTCGAGCTGCCCCCACTTGCCCTGCTCGTCGTTGACGACCTTGATGGTGTGCTTGCCGTAGTTCAGTCCGCGGAAGCGCCACAGGGTCAGCCCGCCCTTGCCGGCGTCGGTGGACGGGGTGCCGTCGGCCTTCTTGGAGGCGTCGACATAGGCGGGGGTGGCGACCTGATCGTCGATGTAGAAGCGGACCCTCCCGGCCCGATAGTCGCGCTGGGCGACGTACTCGATGCCGGTGCCGGTGAACGTGAAGGAGGCGTAATCCTCCTTCTCCACGGTGCGGTGCAGGTCGCGCTGGTAGTCGTTGTGCTCGACCGGCTGGTTGTTCCGGTCCTTCCAGCCACCTCCGAAGTACTTCACCCGAGAGTAGTCGTCGTCGTTGACCATGACCTCGCCGGCCGGGGGCGCGAAGTCCACCACGATGTTCCGCGGCGTGACCTTGAGCGTTCCGGCCTTGTCGGTGTGCGCGAAGTCGGAGATCGTCTCGGGGAGCTTCAGGACGGTGCCCGGCTGGAGTTGCCGGGGCTGCTCCACCGCGCCCACCGGCTTCAGCGCACCGCTCCAGACACCCGACAACGCCACCGTGCCGGTGGCGGTGACCGTGGCGCCGGGCGCGAAGTAACCGGGCGAGCCGAACCTGGCGATGTCGAGGTAGCCGAGCTTCCAGCCGATGTTGAGCGGCTCGCCCACGGTCAGCGTCGTCGGGACCGACACATGGGTCCGCAGGCGTACCGGGCCGCTCCGCACGATGCTGTCCGGTCCCCCGGTGCACTGGTAGTCGACCACCAGCTCGGCGGCGTTGGCGCTCGCCTGCCCCGAGGGGAGCACGACCAGTGCCCCTCCCAGCAGACCCAGCATCGAGACCGCGACAGGCTTACTCAGCCTGGATCGCCACCGAACCACCACAACACTCCGATCGCCGGGGCCGCCGACTCGGCGCCACCTATAGCAAACCAAGGGTAGATCGTACGGTTTTCGACCTCTTTGGCGCAGCGGGATCAGGGAATCCACAGGGGACCGTGGCGCAGTTGTGACCCGCTGTCCCCCGGGGATCACCCGGCGGGAGCGGCCCGTTCCCGCCGGTCGGGGCCCGGACGGGGGCCGTGCGGGCGTCGCCGGCCGTACTGTACCGAGACGGCAACAGAATCGTATTCTGTTGCGCGGGACCGTAGGGACCGTAGAACCACCCCGGGAGGATCCGCCGATGCAGCGAGACCTGTTCGAGGAGGAGCACCTGCTCTTCCGGGAGACCGTACGCGAGTTCCTGGCCCGCGAGGTCGTCCCGCACCACGCCCGGTGGGAGAAGGACGGCATCGTCCCCCGCGAGGTGTGGAAGAAGGCCGGCGAGGTCGGCATGTTCGGCTTCGCGGTGCCCGAGGAGTACGGCGGAGCCGGCATCACCGACTTCCGCTACAACGCCGTGATCGTCGAGGAGGTCGTCGCGGCCGGCGCGTCCGGCCTGGGCTTCTCCCTGCACAACGACGTGATGGCCCCCTACCTCCTGAACCTGACGGACGACGGGCAGAAGGCCCGCTGGCTGCCCGGCTTCGTCAGCGGCGAGCTGATCACCGCCATCGCGATGACCGAGCCCGGCGCGGGCAGCGACCTGCAGGGCGTACGGACGACCGCCGTGCGGGAGGACGACCACTACGTCGTCAACGGCTCCAAGACCTTCATCACCAACGGCATCAACGCCGACCTCGTCGTCGTGGTCGCCAGGACCGACCCGGACGCGGGCGCCCGGGGCATCTCGCTGCTCGTCGCCGAGCGGGGCATGGAGGGCTTCACCCGGGGCCGCAACCTGGAGAAGATCGGCATGCACGCCCAGGACACGGCGGAGCTGTCCTTCGACGACGTGCGGGTCCCCGCCGCAAACCTGCTGGGCGGACAGGAGGGACAGGGCTTCTACCAGCTCATGGCCAACCTCCCGCAGGAGCGGCTGTCGATCGCGGTGGCCGCGGTGGCCGCCGCCGAGACCGTTCTGCGGACGACCATCGAGTACTGCAGGAACCGCACGGCCTTCGGCCGCAACATCGGCAGTTTCCAGAACACCCGGTTCGTGCTGGCCGAGCTGGACACCGAGGTCGACATCGCCCGCCACTACGTGGACAGGTGCGTCCGGGCCCTCAACGCCGGGGAACTGAGCGTCGTGGACGCGGCCAAGGCCAAGTGGTGGACCACCGAGCTGCAGAACCGGGTCATCGACCGCTGCCTCCAGCTCCACGGCGGCTACGGCTACATGCTGGAGTACCCGGTCGCCAGAGCCTGGATCGACAGCCGCGTGCAGACCATCTACGGCGGCACCACCGAGATCATGAAGGAGATCATCGGCCGGTCCTTCGGCTTCTGAGCGGCCGGCGCCCCGCCGGGCCGCCGATCCCCGGCTCCCGATCGCCCGTCCCGGCGGGCGCCGCTCCGGGATGAACGGGCCCTCCCCGGCGCCCCGCCGGTCACTCCGGGACGATCTCCTCGATCCGCATGGCGAAGCCGTCCTTGACGGTGACCTTGGCGTAGAGGGACGTCCCCGCCTTGAGCGCCTTGCGGAGCTGGTCGGTGGTGCACCGATGCGGGAGCGATCCCTTCGTGCAGATGCCGCCCTGCACGTCGAGCACCTCGGTGAACGGCATGAGCTTGGCCCGCCGCGCGGCCTCGCCCTCGGGAGCCACCGTGATCGCGCCGCTTCCATCGAGCTGCACGTCCCCCACCAGGTCCTCGTCCAGACCCCGCATGCCGGAGACGCTCGGCGTCGCGGCGGGCGAGGCGGTGAGCGTGGCCGTGACGGTGGGCACGGAGGAGGTGGGCGGGGCGGTCACGGGCGGCTCCGAGGCCGTCCCGGTCGCCGCGGACGTCTCGGTCACCGTGACGGTGGGTGCCGGCGCGGCTGAGTTGCCGTCACCGTCGCCGGAGCAGGCGGTCAGGCCCGCCGCGAGACCCGCGGTGAGGACGACGGCCGTCAGGACGCGCGATGTCTTCGGGGAAGCGTTCATGAGGCGCAACGATCTCATGTGAGCGCGTCCGGCCGTTACCCACCGCGTGATCGGCTCCGCCGACGCATACTGGTCTGCGTGGACTCCCTGAGGCGGTGGCGATGGACAGCGGGCTGATTCTGCTGATCTTCCTGGCGTTCCTGTTCGCCTGGGGTCTCAACCGGGTACGGCGGGCGCTGCGGCTCGGTCCCGTCGGCTACGCCGGCATCGTGATCGTGTTCGTCCTGGTGGCCCTCGCCCTGTGGGCGCAGACGTTCCGCTGACCCCGCCCGGACGCTCCAGGCGGGTGGCCGGCCGTGTCCTTCCGTACCTGGTCAGCGGGTGTTTCCGATGCCCCGTCGCGCCGCCGGGGCGGACGGGCCACATGCCACGGATCACGCCGGCGGCCGGCCCCGCGCCGAATGGGCGGGCCCGTCGGGGGAAGTGAGCCCGTGGGAAGGGCCATCGCGGCACGCGGGAACCCGGCCGGCCGAGACACGGTGCGTCTCACCGGGCCGCTCGCGGTGGGGTGCGGGGACATGGGAGACGGCATTCGGCAGGGCGTGGCATGGCAGGCGCTGACGGCGGGGGCGGTCGTGACCGGCCTGACGCTGGGAGCCACCGGGGACTACGGCGACGCGGAACGGTCGCCGTCGGCGATCGTCCCTCCCAGCCGTGCCTTCGGCATCTGGGGGCCGATCTACGCGGGTTCGCTGGCCTACGCCGTCTACCAGGCGATGCCGCGGCGGCGCGGTGACCACGTCCTCGGCCGCCTCGCCCTGCCCGCCGCGCTGGGCTACCTCGGCGCGGGCCTGCAGAGCCGCGCGCAGGGCACCCGGGCGTTCCTGCCCCTGGTGGGCGTCACCTGGGTGTCGGCGGTGACGGCCTACGCCCTCACCGGCCGGGACACCCCCGAGGACGGTTCCCACAGGGATCACGGAAACCACGAGGACCGCGGGCGGGACGGGTGGCGCTGGGCGGTGCGCGAGCCGCTGGCCGGGTTCGCGGGCTGGCTCACCCTGGCGTCGGCCATCTCGGTGCTCGACGGCGCCGTCGACGGCCCCGCGGCGGCCGACCCGCAGCGCCCCTGGGCGGTTCCGGCGCTGGCCGTGACCGGGGCCGTAGCCACGGCCGTGATCGCCGCCGGTCCCCGCTCGATCTCCTACCCCGCCACGCTGGTCTGGGGCCTGGCCGGCACCGCCGTGCAGCAGCGCCGCCACACCGCGACGGCGGTGACGGCGGGCGCGCTGGCCGCCGTGGTCGCGGGGGTGGCGGCGCTGCGCAACCGCCGCCGCACCCGGTAGCGCGGGAAGGCTCCGGCATCCGGGCCGGCCGGGCGGTAACGCCCGGCCGCGCCGTACACTGGGCAGGCGTCACACCGGACAGGCGTCACACCGGACAGACATCGCGAGCCCGGCCGCTTGCCGTACGCCCCGGCGCGGGTTCAGCGGGAGGAGCCCTCCAGGAGGACGCGGGCGACCAGGCCGGGGTCGTCGCTCATCGGCAGGTGCCCGCATCCCCGCAGCAGCCGTACCCGCTGTCCCGACCACCGGGCCGCCCGTACGGCCTGGCGCCGGGGCAGCAGCCGGTCGTGCTCGCCCCAGGCGATGGTGATCGGCGACTTCGGCGGGGCGGGCGGCATCGTCCACAGGAACGCGTCGAGGGTGTCGTCGAACCCCGGGGCGCCGGCGATCGCCTCGGCGGCGGCCGTCACCGCCTCGGCGGACAGCCGGTCCGGGTGGGCCGTCATCAGGCCCATCGTCAGCGTCCGGCCGATCCGGTGCTCGGCGAGGAGGCGGGCGCGTCCGGCCGGCAGTTCGCGCGCCAGCGACCTGATCGCCCGGAGCACCGCGCGGGCGTAGGCCAGCTCGGTACGGTTCCAGAACCCGGCCGGGGAGAGGGCGGTGGCGGTGCGGACCACCCCGCGGGCGGCGAGCTCCAGCGCGACGTAGCCGCCCAGGGAGCTGCCCGCGACGTGCGGCTCACGCAGGCCGAGCACCGCGCAGAACGCCTCGACCGCGTCGGCGAGCGCCTCGGGGGTGTACGGCGTGCCCGGCGGCAGCGGCGGCGAGACACCGAAGCCCGGGAAGTCCACGGCGACGACGTCCCGCTCGGCGGCGAGACGGTCGAGCACCGGCAGCCATCCCTGCCAGTGGTGCCCGATTCCGTGCAGGAGGATCAGGGGCGGACCCACCCCGCGCCGTTCGAAGGCCAGTTCCATGCCCACGAGTCAAGCACCTCGCGCGGAGACCGGCCAGCCGCCCGCGCCGTACCCCGATCCCGGCGAAGGACGCGGCCGGACGCCGCCGGGAGGTTCGGCGGCGGGACGGCGCCTCGGCGGGACCCGGCGGACCGGGACCTCGGCGGACCGTGATCTCAACGGATCGCAGACCACGGCGGACCGTGATCTCAACGGATCGCGGACCACAGCGGACCGGGTCCTCGGCGGCCCACGGACCTCGGCGGACCGCAGGACCCCGGTGGACCGGGGGCCTCAGCGGGTCTTGGTGGGGATCTCGAACCAGACGGCCTTGCCCTCCTTGGTGGGGCGTGACCCCCAGCGCCTGGCGAGCTGGTCGACGAGGTACAGGCCCCGTCCGCCCTCGTCGTTCTCCCCGGCGCTGCGGATCCGGGGAAGCCGCAGGTCCTGGTCGAAGACCTCCACCCAGACCGAGTCGCGGCCCCGGCGCAGCCGGAGCGTGAACTCCTTCTCGGCGGTGACCTCGTCGTCGAAGTCGGGCCCGTCGCCCCAGGTCTCGTCGAACGACAGGGACGACAGCGAGGGGCCGTCCATAGGCAGCTCCCGCCGGGGGACGGTGGCGGTGGCGGCGTGCAGCACGACGTTGGTCACCACCTCGGAGACCAGCAGGCAGGCGAGTTCGGCGCGTTCCTCGGGGACGTTCCAGCCCGTGAACGCGTCCGACGCCATCCGGCGGGCCTCACCGACCATGATCGGCTGGGCCGGGAACGTCCGCTCCTCGACGTCGAGGTCGTCGGAGGCGGACCTGACCACGAGGATCGCCATGTCGTCGTCGATCTCGCCCGGCACCGCGAACGTCGCCACCTCGGCGAGGTGCTCCACCGACGCGCCGGCCTCCTCGGCGAGCCGCCGGCGGAGGATGTCGAAGGTCTCCTCCTCGGTGGGTGCCCGGCCGTCGGCGTCGCGCACCGGGCGGCGGTCCACGAGGCCGTCGGTGTAGAGGACGAGCGCGGCGCCCGGGGGCAGCGTCCGGGTCTCCTCCTTGTAGACCAGGTCGGCGTGCATGCCCTTGGCGCGGACGCCGAGGGGCTGGCCCACCTCCTCGATCTGCAGTTCCCGGCAGACCCCGCCGTGCAGCAGCAGCGGCGGGGCGTGGCCGGCGTTGGCGAAGGAGAGCTGCCGCGACCAGGCGTCGTAGACGAGGTACTGACAGGTGACGATGGGCGGGACGCTGACGTCGGTGCCGCTGTCGTCGCGCTCGGGGGTGGCGATGATGCGGGTCCACTCGTCGAGCTTGGCGAGGATCTCCGCGGGCGGCTTGTCGTCCTGGGCGAAGGCGCGCAGCGCGGCGCGCAGCTGGCCCATGACGGCGGCGGCCTTGGCTCCGCGGCCCTCGACGTCGCCGATGACGATGCCGACCCGGCCCGCCGACAGCGGGATGACGTCGTACCAGTCGCCGCCCACCTGGGTCTGGATGCCCTGGCCGTGGCTGGCGAGCGGGGCCGCCGGGTAGTAGCGGACCGCGATCTCCAGCCCGTCGAGCTCGGGCAGCGGCGCGGGGGGCAGCAGGTACTTCTGGAAGGACTCGGCGGTGTGCCGCTCCTCCTCGAACAGCAGCGCGTTGTCCACGGCCACGGCCACGCGGGTGGCGATGGCCCCGACGAAGTCGCGGTCGAAGGCGTCGTAGTGCGGGCTGCGCCGGTCGGTGAGGTTGGACAGCCCGAGGTACATCAGCCCGAGGGTCTCGCCGCGCACGCACAGGGGCGCCACGATGGCCGAGGTCAGGCCGATCTCGGCGGCCAGGCGGGTGTTGGCCTCGCCGGGGCTCGGGTAGTTGGTCTGCGCGAAGTCCTCGACCAGGACGGTCTCCTGACGGCGCAGCGCGATGTCGGCGTAGTGGCCCGGGGGATAGCGGATCTCCGCCCCGAGCGGCGCCCACGTGTCCGGCGGCGGGCTCCAGCCCTGGACGTGGGTGGAGACCCTGCGGGTCAGCCGGTCGCCCTCCATCAGCTCGATGAAGCAGTGGTCGGCGAACTGCGGGACGAGCATCTCGGAGACCCGCTTGAGCGTCTCCTCGACGTAGAGGGATCCGGCGAGCCGCTCGCCGATCCGCTCCAGCAGCCCGAAGCGGTCCTTCTCCCGCTCGTTGCTGCGCATCGCCTCGCGGGCGGTGATGACGATGCCGCTGACCGATCCGGACGGGTGCCGCAGCGGTACGGCCTGCGCCCGGACGTAGATCATCGTCCCGTCGCCGCGGCGGACGTCGAACGTGCCCTCCCAGACCCCGCCCTTGAGGACGTGCTTGGCGAGCTCACCGGCGAGCGGATGGTCCTTCTCCATGACGCCGAGGGAGAAGGACTGTTCCCGGGAGGCCGCGGCCGCGGGGCGGCCGAAGAGCCTGTCGGCGAACGGGTTCCGGTAGAGGATGTTGCTGAATCTGTCGGTGACGACCACCGCCATCTCGGCGTGGTCGAGAACGGAACCGGCCGTCAGGTGATCGGCGGTGTCCGGTGAGAGGTCCCCCCACCGCTTCATCCGGTGACCACCCCTTGAGGACGGGTGTGCGCAAAGCGAACCACGGTTGCTCCAGCTGCAGTCTCGGCCTGGGAGTGGAAGCGGAGGGGCTCCCCAGGGGGATCCAACCAAGCAGAGGGGCCCTGGTCAGCGAGTGGAGACGAAGACGTGCGCGGCGATCTCCCGCGGAAGCTCCGCAAGATTGTTCTCCGCCTCGTCGTCACCTGTCACCCGCACACCGTCGTCGCTCGCCGCGAGCGTTACCTCGCGTCCGGGTTGTATCCCAACTTGCTTGAGTTTAAGCATCACAGCCGGATCGCTTTGCACTTGTTCGCTAATTCGGCGGACGACGACGGGTATATCTCTGGGTCCGGCCAGAGCGGCCATCGACGGCAGCGACTCCCAGTCGCTCCCGGCGCCCTCGACGCCCAGCTCGTCGAGGCCGGGGATGGGGTTGCCGTGGGGGTCCTCGGTCGGGTTGTTGAGCAGGGAGACCAGCCGGGCCTCCACCGACTCCGACATGACGTGCTCCCAGCGGCACGCCTCGATGTGCACCTCCTCCCAGGGCAGCCCGATCACCTGGGTGAGCAGGCATTCTGCGAGGCGGTGCTTGCGCATGACGCGCGTCGCCAGGGTGCGGCCGAGGTCGGTCATGGCCAGGTGGCGGTCGCCCTCCACGCGGACGAGGCCGTCGCGCTCCATGCGGGCGACCGTCTGGCTGACGGTGGGGCCGCTCTGCTGCAGCCGCTCGGCGATCCGGGCCCGCAGCGGGACGATCCCCTCTTCCTCCAGCTCGAAGATGGTGCGGAGGTACATCTCCGTGGTGTCGATCAGGCCGTGTGCGGTCAAGGCTCCTCCGTCCTATCTCGATGCCTCCTCGTCCATCACGCGACGTTCCGCGAAGGGCGGTGCGGGACGGAAGAAGTCTCAGACCCCGACCCTATTGGGAGTATCGGGTCCGCGGTGGCAAAGGACGGCAACACCGGAGCGCGCCCGATGCTTCCCGGACGCCTCCCGGACGCCTCCCGGACCGGTCAGACCTCGCGTGTGCCCGCACGGTAACCCCTGAACGAGGGCACCGCCAGCCCCACCGCGAGTACGGCGAGCGCGCACGCGATCCCGCCGCCCACCCAGGCCCCGGTGGCGCCGAACCACGTGGCGGTGGCCCCGGCGCGCAGGTCCCCGAGGCGGGGCCCGCCGGCCACCACGACCATGAACACCCCCTGCATCCGCCCGCGCATGTCGTCGGGCGCGTGCGTCTGGAGGATCGTCTGCCGCCACACCGAGGAGACGAGGTCGGCGGCCCCTCCGAAGGCGAGCAGCGCGACCATCGCCCACAGCGCGCCCACCAGCCCGGACGCGGCGACGCTGAGCCCCCAGGCGGCGATCACGAAGGTGAGCGCCAGGCCCTGCCGCCGGACCCGGCCCACCCAGCCCGACATCAGCCCGCCGGCGACCGAGCCGATCGCCATGCTCGCCGACAGCCAGCCGAACGCGATCGGCGAGCCGCCGAACCGCTCGGCCACGATCTGGGGGAACAGCGCCCGGGGCAGGGCGAAGGCCATGGCGATGATGTCCACGACGAACGACATCATCACGATGGGGTGGCCGGAGACGTAGCGCAGGCCGTCCAGGACGGACCGGAGGCCGGGGCGGGTCACCTCGCCGAGCGGCGCCAGGCCCGGCAGCCGCAGCGTGGCGTAGAAGCCGGCGGTGAACAGCACGGCGTCGGCCAGGTAGGCGGCGGCGAGGCCGCCCCGGGCGAGCACGACCCCGGCGACCAGCGGGCCCACGACGCTGCCGACGCCTCCGGCGAGGTAGTTGAGCGTGTTGGCGGCCGGGACCATCTCCGGCGGGACGAGCCTGGGGATGATCGCGCCGCGGGTCGGGCCGGTGATGGCGAAGCCGGTGGCGTGCACGGCCGTGGTCGCCAGCAGCAGCCCGACGTTCGCGGTGCCGAGGACGGCCTGGGCCAGCAGGGCGAGCGTCGCGGCCCAGGCGATGACCGATCCGGTCAGCAGCAGCCTGCGCCGGTCCACGGCGTCGGCGACGGCGCCGCCCCACAGCCCGAAGACGATCAGGGGGATGAGGTTGGCCGGGCCGAGCATGCCGACCCAGAACGAGGAGGAGGTGATGTCGTAGATCTGGGCGCTGACCGCCACCGCGGTGAGCTGGAAGCCGATGAACGACACGCCCTGCCCGGCCCAGAGCCGCCGGAAGGCCGGGACGGCGAGCGGACGGGTGTCCACCGCGAGCCGCCGCACCATGTCCCCGAACGCCACGATTCCCCCTCATCAAGGCTGATATATGCGGATATATCAGCAACGAGAGAGTAATGCGTCAGGGAGCCAGGCGTTCCACGACCCATCCGTCACCCGCGCGCCGGTACCGCAGGCGGTCGTGCATCCGGGAGACCTGGCCCTGCCAGAACTCCACCTCCACCGGCGCGACCCGGAACCCGCCCCAGAAGTCGGGCACCGGCGGATCCTCCGGCCAGCGCGCGGCCAGCTCGGCGTAGCGGGCGTCGAGCTCCTGCCGCGAGCCCACCACGGCCGACTGCCGCGACGCCCAGGCGCCGATGCGCGAACCGTAGGGGCGGGAGCGGAAGTAGGCGGCCGACTCCTCGCGCGGCAGCCGCGTCACCGTGCCCTCCACCCGCACCTGGCGGCGGATGGGGTGCCAGGGGAACAGCAGGCCGGCCCTGGGGTTCTCCCGGAGGTCGCGGCCCTTGCGGGACTCGTAGTTGGTGTAGAAGACGAACCCCCGTTCGTCGTAGCCCTTCAGCAGCACGGTGCGGGCCGTCGGCAGCCCGCCCGCCGAGCAGGTGGCGAGGATCATGGCGTTGGGTTCGGGGAGCCCGGCGTCCAGGGCCTCACCGAACCAGACGGTGAACTGCGTCACAGGATCGGGCGCGAGATCCCCCTCCGACAGAGGGTCGCCCTCGTAGGTACGGCGAAGGCCCGCGAGCGACGGCGGGCGCGAGGTGGCATCCACGGTTCGGTATTCTCCCGTGGTTGAACCAAGAGCATGCGCGCGCCCCCTACCTGGGACGATCGCGTTCCGGCGGGTCCGGGGCCACACCACTGTCCCCCACAGGGTTGAATATGACCCGCCGGTATCTCGACATCAAGGCTTTGACTTCAAGAAAGGGAGGCGGCCGAGAATGTCCGACTTCAAACCCGGGCTCGAAGGCGTCGTAGCTTTCGAGACGGAGATCGCGGAACCGGACAAAGAAGGGGGCGCCCTTCGCTACCGGGGCGTCGACATCGAAGAGCTGGTCGGCCGCGTCTCCTTCGGACACGTGTGGGGCCTGCTGGTCGACAACGAGTTCCAGCCGGGCCTGCCCCCGGCCGAGCCGTACCCCATTCCTGTCCACTCCGGTGACATCCGCGTCGACGTGCAGAGCGCGCTGGCCATGCTGGCCCCCGCGTACGGCTTCAAGCCGCTGCTCGACATCGACGACGACGAGGCGCGCGACAACCTCGCGCGCGCCAGCGTGACCGCCCTCAGCTTCGTCGCCCAGTCGTCGCGCGGCCTCGGCCAGCCGATGGTCCCGCAGAAGCGGATCGACGAGTGCGAGAGCATCGTCGAGCGGTTCATGACCCGCTGGCGGGGCGAGCCCGACCCCGCCCACGTCAAGGCCATCGACGCCTACTGGGTGTCGGCGGCCGAGCACGGCATGAACGCCTCCACCTTCACCGCCCGCGTCATCGCCTCCACCGGCGCCGACGTCTCGGCGGCGCTGAGCGGCGCCGTCGGCGCCATGTCCGGTCCGCTGCACGGCGGCGCCCCGGCGCGCGTGCTGCACATGATCGAGGGTGTCGAGCAGGTCGGCGACGCCAAGAAGTACGTGCAGTCCGAGCTCGACAAGGGCCAGCGCCTCATGGGCTTCGGCCACCGCGTCTACCGCGCCGAGGACCCCCGCGCCCGCGTGCTGCGCCGTACGGCCAAGGAGCTGAACGCGCCGCGCTACGAGGTCGCCGCCGCGCTGGAGAAGGCCGCGCTGGAGGAGCTGCACGCCCGCAAGCCCGACCGTGTGCTCGCCACCAACGTCGAGTACTGGGCCGCGGTCATCCTCGACTTCGCCGAGGTCCCCTCGCACATGTTCACCTCCATGTTCACCTGCGCCCGCACCGCGGGCTGGGCCGCCCACATCCTGGAGCAGAAGCGCACGGGCAGGCTCGTCCGCCCCAGCGCCAAGTACGTGGGTCCCGCGCAGCGTTCGATCAACGACGTCCCCGGCGCCGCCGAGGTCGTCCGCTCCGCCTGAGCCGTCGCGGCCGGCTTTCCGGACCGGGCTCCCCCGCCCGGCCCCGTCGGCCCTCCCCCGCGGCCGCCGCGCGATCCCCTCGCGCGGCGGCCGTTCCGCTTGTCAGACACGAATGTCTCATCATGCGGACCTCGTACGAGTCACGCGGCATGGCTCAGTAGTCTGGCGGGGTGGCTGACATCGTGATTCCCACTGACATCAAGCCCGCCGACGGCCGCTTCGGCTGCGGGCCCTCGAAGGTGCGCCCCGAGCAGCTGTCCGCTCTGGCCGCCTCCGGATCGGCCCTGATGGGCACCTCCCACCGCCAGAAGCCGGTCAAGTCGCTCGTCGGGCGGGTGCGCGCGGGCCTCTCGGAGCTGTTCTCCCTGCCCGAGGGGTACCAGGTCGTCCTCGGCAACGGCGGCACCACCGCGTTCTGGGACATCGCCGCCTTCGGGCTCGTCCGGGACAGGTCGCAGCACCTGCACTTCGGCGAGTTCTCCTCCAAGTTCGCCACCGTCACCGCCAGGGCCCCGTGGCTGGGCGACCCGACGGTGATCAAGTCGGACCCCGGCAGCCATCCGCAGGCCCGCGCCGAGGAGGGAGTGGACGTCTACGCCCTCACCCACAACGAGACCTCCACCGGCGTCGCCATGCCGATCCGGCGGGTCGGCGAGGACGGCTCGCTGGTCCTGGTGGACGCCACCTCCGGCGCCGGCGGCCTGCCCGTCGAGGCGGGCGAGTTCGACGTCTACTACTTCGCGCCGCAGAAGAGCTTCGCCTCCGACGGCGGCCTGTGGATCGCCCTGATGTCCCCGGCCGCGCTCGCGCGGGTCGAGGAGATCGCGGCGAGCGGCCGATACGTGCCCGACTTCTACAGCCTGCCGACGGCGATCGACAACTCCGCCAAGGACCAGACCTACAACACCCCGTCGGTCGCCACGCTGTTCCTGCTCGCCGAGCAGATCGAGTGGATGAACGGCAACGGCGGCCTGGCCTGGACCACCGCCCGCTCGGCCGAGTCGGCCCGCCGCCTGTACACCTGGGCGGAGAAGACCTCCTACACCATCCCGTTCGCGGGTCCGGAGTTCCGCTCCAACGTGGTCGGGACCATCGACTTCGCCGACGGGGTGGACGCCGCGCAGGTGGCCAAGGTGCTGCGCGCCAACGGCATCGTCGACACCGAGCCGTACCGCAAGCTCGGCCGCAACCAGCTGCGCGTCGCGATGTTCCCGGCCATCGACCCCGACGACGTCGAGGCCCTGACCGTCTGCATCGACCACGTGGTCGAGCGTCTCTAGGTTCCGTTCCCGCGGCCCGGCTAGGGGCCGGGCCGCGGGGGAAGACCTCAGGAGCCGTTCGGGACCACCAGGCCGGACTCGTAGGCGAGGACCACGAGCTGGGCGCGGTCGCGGGCGCGGAGCTTGGTCATGGCGCGGTTGACGTGGGTCTTCGCGGTCATCGGGCTGATCACCATGTGACCGGCGATCTCGTCGTTCGACAGTCCCCGCGCGACCAGGGCGACGGCCTCGCGCTCGCGGTTGGTCAGTTCCCCCAGCGCCGCGACGGCGCCGGTGCGGGGCGGCTGGGCGACGTACCGGTCGATCAGCCTGCGGGTGATCGACGGGGCGAGCAGCGCGTCGCCGCGCGCGGCGACGCGCACGGAGTGCAGGAAGTCCTCCGGCAGGACGTCCTTGACGAGGAACCCGGCCGCTCCGGCGCGCAGCGCCTCGAAGACGTGCTCGTCCAGGCCGTAGTTCGTCAGGATGACGACGTGCACCCCGGCCAGGGCCGGGTCCGCGGCGATGCGCCGGGTCGCCTCGATGCCGTCGAGGACCGGCATCCGGACGTCGACGAGCGCGATGTCGGGCAGGTGCTCCCTGGCCAGCTCCAGGCACTCGCTCCCGTCACCGGCCTCCGCCACCACCTCGATGTCGTCCTCCAGATCGAGGAGCGCGCGGAACCCGCTGCGGATGAGCGGCTGGTCGTCGGCCAGCAGGACACGGATCACGACACCCCGTCCACGGGAAGCTCGGCCTGTACGGTGAACCCGCCTCCGGCGCGCGGCTCCGCGCGCAGGCGGCCGCCGAGGGCGGTGACCCGCTCGCGCATCCCGAGCAGCCCGACGCCGGGCGCCGGGGCGTCGTCCGGCGTGGCCGCGCCGTCGTCGTCGACCCGGATGACCAGGGCGCCGGGACGGTAGTCGATGCGGACCGACGCCGTCGCGGCGGCGGCGTGCCGGGCGACGTTGGTCAGCGACTCCTGGACGATCCGGTAGGCGGTCCGGTCCACCGCGGCCGGCACGTCGTGCCGGCGTCCCCCGACCGTCAGTCTCGCGTCCAGGCCGGTCGCGCGGGCGCGCTCCACCAGTTCCGGGACGTGGCCCAGCCCGTGCGGCGGGGTCCTGGCGTCGTCGCGCAGCACCTCCAGGGTCGCGCGCAGCTCCCGGGCCGCCTCGCGGCCGGCCTCCCGGATCGCCAGCAGGGCCTCCGGCACCTCTTCGCCCCGCCTGCGGGCCACGTGGACGGCGGCCTCCGCCTGCACCTTGATGACGGAGATCTGGTGGGTGAGCGAGTCGTGCAGCTCCCGCGCGATGTGCAGCCGCTCCTCGTCGGCGCGGCGCCGCGCGGCCTCCTCCCGGGTGCGCTCGGCCTCCTCCGCCCGCCGCTCGGCCTGCCGCAGCGCCTCTCCCGCGGCGCCGGCCGCGATCAGCCAGGCGAGCTCCAGGGCTCCCCGGGCCCGCGCGAACGCCTCACCCGTGTCATGCATGCCCGAGACCAGGGCCGCCACGGGCAGCAGGCCCAGCATGGCCACGCTCGCCCCCACCGTGACGGCCCGGTGTCCCGCCCGCACGGCGGCGTACACCGCGAACAGGTACGGCACGGCGGGCACGTCGAAACCGGCCGCCTGGTAGCCCACCGCGCACAGCCCGGTGACGGCCAGGACGGGCACCGGGGCCCGGCGGCGCGCGGCCAGCGCCAGGCCGCCGGCGACCAGCAGCGCGTAGCCGAGCAGGTACGGACCCGTGGCGGGGTGCCGCCCGGACAGCCCCGTGACCAGCAGCACCGCCGCCATGCCGACGGCGATCGCCCAGTCCATGGCGTCCGCCCGCGCCCCGGACCGTCCTGTGCTCATGCGCGCACCCTAACCCGACGCCCGCGCGGGCGACTCCTCCGTACGGATGACCGCCCGGCTACCGCGCCCGCGGTATCCCCACGTCGGCCGCGTCAGCCTCGGCGGCCGGCTGCCGCGGCGGCGGCAGCGCGGATCGTCCGCGTCCGGCGGACGACCGGCGGCGGGCCCGGCGGGCATGATCGGGCGACGTCCAGTCGTAGGGGGAGAGGAAACACCTCATGTCCGTCCATCACCTGCTCACCGCCGCCGGAGCCACCCTGACCGAAGGTTCCGGGCATGCCGCGTCGGCGGCCGCGCACGTCCTGGCCCAGCCTGCCGGCGTCGGCGCCTACACCCTGACCGCCGGGCGTCTCTGGTCTCTGGTGGCCATCGTGCCGGCGCTGGCCGGCGTGGTCACCGGCGGGCTGGCCCTGCGCTCCGCCGGCCGTACCGACACCACTCGGAAGGCCACCGCGGCCCTGGCGTCGGGGCTGGTCGGCGTGGTCGTCGGCGGGCTGGTCGTGATCAACTCCGAGGGCGGTCCCGGCACCGGCGGCGGGATCGTCGGGGGTTACCTGGCCCTGGCACTGGGGGCGGCCGCCATGATCGTCGGCTGGCGGGCCCTGGCCCGCTCCCGCCGCGCCGCCTGACCGGCCCGGAGACCGCGCCGCGTGACCGGGCCGGAGACCGCGTCGCGTGGCCGAGCCGCGTGACCGGGCGGGAAGCCGTGCCGTACGGCCGGCTCAGAACTCGTCGGCGCCGGTGACCTGGGCGATGGGGAAGACGTGCCGCGAGGCCGCGCAGACCGTCTCCAGGACGTGCACCGGCGTGCCGTCGTCGCCGTAGGCGGCGCGCACGATCCGCACCACCCACTCCCCCGGGTCGAGCCGGAGCGCGGCGGTCTCGGAGCCGGTGGCCGGCAGGGCGACGAGATACTCCTCGGCGTGACCGAAGCGGTGCCCGAGCGCCTCGATCCCGGCCTGCAGGGTCGGCGTGACGAAGCCGGGCGCGCAGATCGGGGTGCCGCCGAAGACGTCGAGGCGGAAGAAGCTCGTGGCGATCCGCACCGGCACGTCGTCGGCCAGCAGCAGCTTGCGGCGCGCCAGGACCTCCGTGCCGGGCTCGACGCGCAGGGCCTCGGCGATGTGCCCGGCGGCCGGTTCCGGGCCGACGTGGAGCATCTGACGACCCGGACGGACGCCCTGGGCGCCCGCCTCGGTCATGAAGAGCGACGCCGAGCCGCGCACCGCGGGCTCGGTGGGCAGCGCGCGCCTCACCAGCACGCCGCGGGGCGCCGTACGGCGTCCTCCGGGGGCGTCCGCGGCGCGGTCGTCGGGTGTGGTGTCGTCCACGGATGCTCCGCTCCCCCGGGGCCGGCGTTCGTCCGGACCACTCTAGCCAGGCGTCCCGTCCGGACACCCCGGCCGGCCCCGCCGGGCAGCCGCCGTACGGTCCCCGCTCCCGTCCGGACACCCCGCCCGGACATCCCGTCCGGCGCCCGCCGTATGGTCCCGGCTCCCGTGCCGCACGCGGGACGTCTCAGTAGGCGGGCAGGGCGCGGCGCCTGCGGCGCAGGACCCCCGCCGCCACGATCCCGCCTAGCAGGCCGAACAGGTGTCCCTGCCAGGAGATGCCCGCCTGGCCGGGCAGCACGCCCCAGATGATCGAGTAGTACGCCACCGCCACGCCGATGCCGATCACGATGTCCAGGGCGCGGCGGTCGAACAGGCCCCGGGCCAGGACGAAGCCGAAGTAGCCGAACACCAGCCCGCTCGCGCCGACCGTGACGTACGTCGGCGGGCTGGTGAACCACACGCCCAGGCCGCTGATCACGATGATGATCAGGCTGGCGGCCAGGAAGCGGCCGATGCCGCGCAGCGCGGCGAGGAAGCCGAGGATCAGCAGGGGCAGCGAGTTGGCCATCAGGTGGCCGAAGCCCGCGTGCAGGAACGGGGCCAGGAGGATGCCCGACAGTCCCTCCGGGTTCCAGGAGCGGATGCCGTAGGCGTCGAAGTCGGCGGGCAGCACGTAGTCGGCGATCTCGCTCGCCCACATGACCGCGACGAGGAGGATGTTGACCACCGCCGCGCCCGCGGCGCTCGCGGCCAGGTCACCGGCCCGGCGGCGGAACCGGGCGGTGGAGGACGGGTTGGACGGGCCGGTCGGGCGGACCCCGGTCGGGTGGTCGTTCATGCACTCTCCTGGCCGTCGGAGCCTCGCGTGGACATCACGTGCCCCCGCCCGGGTTGCCCACACCTTTACGGTATGCACTTCACGGCGGAAATGCGCTCATCTTCGGGACCCGTTTCCCGGCGGCGGAAGCGCCGGCGGGAAACGGGTCCGGGACGGCCCGAGAGCTCGCTGCCGGGAGACGGCCCGGGGCGACCGGGCGGGCAGGCCCCGGACGGCCCGAGAGCGCGCCGCCGGGAGACGGCCTGGGACGGCCTGGCAGGAGGCTCCGGACGGCCGGGGAAGAGCCGCCGGGAAACGGCGGGCCCCGGAACGGCCGGGAGGCGTGCGGCGCGGAGCGCTACTCGCCCCGCCACCGGGGGGTGCGCTTCTCCGCGAAGGCCGCCGCGCCCTCCATGGCGTCCTTGGAGCCGAACACCGGGTTGATGATCTCCTGCTGGCGCGCGAACATCTCCTCGGTGCTCCAGTCGGCCGACTCGACGATCACCCGCTTGGTCGCGGCCAGCGCCAGCGGGGCGTTCGCCGCGATCCGCCGGGCCAGCTCGACCGCCCTGGCCAGCGCCTCACCCGCGGGCGTGACGTGGTTGACCAGGCCGGCCTCCCGCAGCCGGGAGGCCGGGAAGTGGTCGCCGGTGAGGGCGATCTCCATCGCGAGGTGGTACGGGATGCGCCGCGGCAGCCGCATGACCCCTCCGGCCCCGGCGACCAGGCCGCGCCTGGGCTCCGGCAGCCCGAACTTCGCCTCCTCGGAGGCGATGACGATGTCGCAGGCCAGCGCCAGCTCGAACCCGCCGGCCAGGGCATAGCCCTCGACCGCGGCGATGATCGGCTTCTTCGGGGGAGCCTCCACGAGACCGCCGAACCCCCGGCCCTCCACGACCGGGAAGTCACCGGTCAGGAAGCCCTTGAGGTCCATGCCGGCGCAGAACGTGCCGCCGGCGCCGGTCAGGACGTAGGCGGCGACGTCCTTGCGTTCCTCCAGCTCGTCCAGGGCCGCGGCGACGCCCCGGGCCACCGCGCCGTTGACGGCGTTCCTGGCCTGGGGGCGGTTGATCGTGATGACGGCGACGCCGTCCTCGACGTCGACCAGAACCTCGTCAGACACCGGTCACTCCTCCCTGGGCTGGAAACTACTTGGGCTGGAAGCGGATGCCGCCGTCGAAGCGGACGACCTCGGCGTTCATGTAGTCGTTCTCGATCAGCGCGCGCACCAGGTGGGCGAACTCCGAGGGCCGGCCCATCCGCTTGGGGAAGACCACCGGCGCCACCAGCTTGGCCTTGAACTCCTCGGCGTTGCCCGAGAAGCCGTAGATGGGGGTGTCGATGATGCCGGGGCAGATCGTGTTGACGCGGACGCCGATGGCGGCCAGGTCGCGCGCGGCCGGGACCGTCATGCCGACGATGCCGCCCTTGGACGCCGAGTAGGCCACCTGGCCGGTCTGGCCCTCCAGCGCCGCCACCGAGGCGGTGTTGACGACCACGCCGCGCTGGCCGTCCTCGTCGGCGGGCTCGGTCTTGGCGATGGCCGCCGCGCCGATGCGCATGAGGTTGAAGGTGCCGATCAGGTTGACGTCGATGACCTTGCGGTAGGAGGCCAGGTCGTGCGGGGAGCCGTCGCGGTTGACCGTACGGGTGGCCCAGCCGATGCCGGCGCTGTTCACCACGACGCGCAACGGCTTGCCCGTCGCCACGGCGGCGTCCACCGCGGCCTGCACCTGCTCCTCGTCGGACACGTCGGTCTTGACGAACAGGCCGCCGAGCTCGTCGGCGATGGCCTTGCCGCGCTCCTCGTTGAGGTCGGCGATGACGACGGTGGCGCCGTGCGCGGCGAGCTCGCGGGCCGTGGCCTCGCCGAGACCGCTGGCGCCGCCCGAGATGATTGCTGCTGCTCCGTTCAGGTCCATGAGCGGACTTTAACGCGGGGACCGAATGAAGTTCTACTCAGGGTGGCCAAATCTCCCCCACGGCGCCGTCCACGTCGGGGTAGACCTTGATGCGCCGGTCGAGACCGGTGGTGCGCAGGATCCGCGCCACCGGGGTCTGCGGCGAGGCCAGGCGGACCCCGCCGCTCTGGGCCGTGGTCAGCCGCCACGCCTCGATCAGCACGGACAGGCCGCTGGAGTCCATGAACGACAGGTCGGTGAGGTCGAGGACGAGCCGTGGGCCGTCGAGCGTGATGGCGTCGCGGATCTCGTCTCTCAGGAAGGGAGCGGTGAACAGGTCGAGCTCTCCCTCGACGGCCACCACCACGGCGTCACCAACGGGACGGCGAGCCAACCGCAGCTTCATCACTCCTCCTCGGGACCCGTGAGGCAGCCCCCACTTTACTTCGGCATCACCGCCCGTGAGGTCCCACGACCGTGCGGATCATCCCGCTGGATCAGGAGCTTTCCCTACAATCCATCACATATCACCGGCGCCGCCCGCGCGTCCCATGCCGGCGCCGTCCGGGATCGCGAAGCCGTACGGCAGCTCCAGGCGGTGGGCGGCGAGCAGCTCCGGGTCGGCGAGGATCTCCCGCGTCGGCCCGTCGGCGGCGATCACGCCCCCGGAGAGGATGAGCGAGCGCTCGCACAGCTCCAGCGCGTACGGCAGGTCGTGCGTGACCATCAGCACGGTCACGTCCAGGCTCCGCAGGATCTCGGCCAGCTCGCGGCGGGAGGCCGGGTCGAGGTTCGACGACGGCTCGTCCAGCACCAGGATCTCCGGCTCCATGGCCAGCACGGTCGCCACCGCGACCCGGCGTCGCTGGCCGAAGGACAGGTGGTGCGGCGGCCGGTCGGCGGCGTGCAGCATGCCCACGCGCTCCAGCGCGGTGACGACCCGGTGCTCCAGCTCGTCGCCCCGGACGCCCATGTTGGCCGGGCCGAAGGCGACGTCCTCGCGGACGGTCGGCATGAAGAGCTGGTCGTCGGGGTCCTGGAAGACCAGCCCGACCCGCCTGCGGATCTCCTTGAGCGAGTCTCCCCCCACCGGCAGCCCGGCCACGGTCACCGTGCCGTGGCCGGCGGTCAGGATGCCGTTGAGGTGCATCACCAGCGTGGTCTTGCCCGCGCCGTTCGGGCCGAGCAGCGCCGCCCGCTCCCCCCGCTCCAGGCGGAGGTCAACGCCGAACAGCGCCTGCGTGCCGTCCGGGTAGGCGTACGCCAGCCGGCTCACCTCCAGCGACGGCACGGCGGCCGTACCCGTCTCCGCGCCCGTGCCCATCTCCGGACCCGCGTCGGCGCCCGTACCCGCGCCCGTCCCAGCGCTCACGCCAGCCCCCAGACTCCCAGCAGCGCCGCGAGCGCCACGCCAGGCAACATACCGGCGGCCAGCCACTGCCGCGACGAGGCGGACGCGTCGGCGAGCACCGGCATCGACCCGGTGTAGCCGCGGCTGAGCATCGCCAGGTGCACCCGCTCGCCCCGCTCGTAGGACCGGATGAACAGCGCGCCCGCCGACCTGGCGATCACCGGGATGTGCCGGACGTCCCGCGCGGCGAACCCCCGCGACTCCCTGGCCACCCGCATGCGCCGCATCTCGGCGAGGATCACGTCCAGGTAGCGGAGCATGAACATGGCGATCTGCACCAGCAGCTGCGGCAGCCTGAGCCGCTGCGCGCCCAGCAGGATCATCCGCGGGTCGGTGGTGGCCGCGAGCAGGACGCTCGCCAGCACCCCCAGGGTGGCCTTGACCAGGATGTTCCACGCCGCCCACAGCCCGGCCACGCTGAGCGACAGC
This sequence comes from Streptosporangium sp. NPDC048047, assembly GCF_040653115.1. NCBI lineage: Bacteria > Bacillati > Actinomycetota > Actinomycetes > Streptosporangiales > Streptosporangiaceae > Streptosporangium > Streptosporangium sp. NPDC048047. The sequence continues at coordinate 69,466 of NZ_JBEZNH010000020.1, forward strand.
CCGAGGAACGGCGTCCGTCCGCCGGACCCGACGAACGGCAGGGCCACGGCGAACACCACGAACGGCACCTCGACCGCCATCCGCCGCAGCAGGAAGCCCGGCGGGACCCGCGCGATCACCGCCACGGCCGCCAGCAGCGCGCCGTAGCAGGCGAACAGGCCGAACCACTCGCGCGGGGTGGCGACCACCACCAGCGCGAAGCACACCACCGCCGCCAGCTTGCACTGCGGCGGCAGCCGGTGGACGGGTGAGTCTCCCGGCAGGTGGAGGCGGTGGTGGTGCCCGGCGCCCATCAGGCCGCCGCCCCCTCCCGCGTACGGCGCCGCACGGCGGTGAACAGCCCGCCGCCGACCGCCAGCGTCACCCCGGCGCCGAGCAGGCCCGCCACCCCGACCGGGAGGCCGCCCTGCTCGCCGTAGTCGGCCAGCGGCTGGTCGCCCAGCGCGTGGTCGGTGGCGCGGTCGGCGAAGCCCTTGTCCTCGGCGACCCGCTCCAGGCCGTCGGGCGAGGCGGAGGCGTAGAAGCTGACGCCGCCGGCCAGCACCGCGGTCAGCGCGATGGCGGCCGGGGCGAACCAGCCGAGACGCCGGCGCGGGGCGGTCGTCGTGTTCCCCGTGTTCCCGGCCTCGACCTCCTCGCCGCCGGGACCGCGCAGGACCAGCGGGGCGGCCAGGCCGCGCGCGCCGTACACCAGGTCGGGGCGGACGGCCAGGACGGTGCTGACGGTGACCGCGGTGATCAGGCCCTCGCCGATGCCGATGAGCGTGTGCACGCCGCCCATGGCCGCGGCGACCGTGCCGACCGCGACGGGCGCGGTGCCGCCGAGCCAGAACAGCAGGGTGAACGCCAGCGCCGTGACGGGCACCGAGAGCAGCGCGGCGGCGAAGGAGGCGGCGACGACCGCCCCGCGGCCGCGCGCGACCCGGGTGACGAGCCGGAAGACGCCCCAGGCCACGAGGACCGAGACGATGCCCATGAGCGTGATGTTGACGCCCAGCGCGGTCAGGCCGCCGTCCGCGAAGAAGAAGCCCTGCACCAGGAGCACGACGGCCATGCACAGCACCGCCGTGTACGGTCCCACGAGGATCGCGGCGAGCGCGCCGCCGAGGAGGTGGCCGCTGGTGCCCGCCGCCACCGGGAAGTTCAGCATCTGGACGGCGAAGACGAAGGCGGCGACCAGGCCCGCCATCGGGGCCGTCCGGTCGTCGAGCTCGCGGCGGGCGCCGCGCAGCGCCACCGCCACCCCCGCCGCGGCGACGACGCCGGCCGACAGTGATACGGCCGGGGTGAAGAATCCATCGGGTACGTGCACGGCGAACCTCCCAAGTGCGGCATCGCCCCCATACTTTAGGCCATCGACTTGTAGTTGCAATTAAGTGGCATTAACGGAGCAGTCTCCGGACGAACGTCCCGGGGGTGAGGGTCCGCACCGCCGTGCTCAGCCGCCCCTTGCCCGCCGTCGCGTAGGGGCGGACGTTCCGCCGGACCAGGCCGCGCCACCAGGTGCGCGGCGGCGCGATCGCCTCCGCCGACGCCTCGATCCGGAAGAGCGCGGGCGGGCCGCCGAGATCGAGCTCCAGGTAGGCGTCCCAGGTACCGGGCCCGAGCCGGCTCGCCGCCTGCCGCACCGCGAACGCGCCGCCCTCCCCGGCGACGACCGGCTCGCGGCGCTCCCGGCCCGAGCACCGCTCCCGCCAGACCAGGTGCCGTACGGCGCGCGCCGCCGGCCGGGCCGCGCCCACGCTGACCTCCCCGTCGATCGCCAGCCGGTGGCCGAACATCCAGCGGGTCCGCGTCAGGCGCACGTTGCCCGGGACGCTGACCACGTGGCCGCCGACGTCGACGCTGAGGTTGCCGTGCGGCCGGGTGAAGTACGGCAGCGCCACGACGCCGCCCGTCACCCGGGGCGTGGGCGGGACGACCAGCCCGGCGCGGTCGGCGCCCAGCCGGGCCAGCCGGGCGACCCCCTCGCACTCGATCCGCACGTGGACGTCCCAGACGCCGGAGGACAGCGCCGCGACGTCGATCGGCCCGACGAAGCCCTCGGGCCCGCCGGTGACCGGGACCACGACGTCGCGGGGCCGCTCCGGGCCCTCGTGACGCCGCCGCAGGACCAGTGCGAGGCCGCCCACCTCCGGCTCCGGGCCGTCGCCCCCGACCGGCGCGCCGAACGCCACCCGGCCGGAGACGGCCAGCCGCCCCTCGGCGTCCCAGCGCAGGCCGGTGAGCTCGCGCCGGATCGCGGCCGACTCGACGTGCGCCAGCCGGACGAGGCGGTCGATGTCCCGGAGCGCGGCGAGCCGGCTGCGGTCGATGGCCCGCAGCCGGTCGCGGACCCCGTCGGTCAGCCAGCGGTCGCACAGGTCGGCCACCTCGGCGGCGATCTCCTCCCGCCGGGCGGGGCCCGCCTCCAGGAACGGCCTGCCCAGGCTGCCGAAGGCGTCCATCCGGAAGTGCCGCCGCAGCAGGTGGTCGCGGAGCGCCCCCGGCCGGACGTGGGAGGTCATCACCTCGATCGGCTTCCTGATCATCCGCAGCCAGGCGACCGGGTCGCGGCTGTCCGGCCGCTGCATGATGCTGCTGCCGTCGGGCCGGTCGACCAGGTGGTAGCAGTCGTAGTCGGCGACCACCGAGATCACCTCGGCGTGGCAGTAGGCGTGGGTGGTGAAGACCACGTCCTCGCCCACCAGCAGGCTCTCGTCGAAGCGGATCGCGTGGCGTTCCAGCATCTCCCGGCGGAACAGCTTGAAGCAGCTCAGGCTGTTGTAGACCGCGCTGTCGCCGAGCGGCACCCGGTCGGCGTTCTCGTGGAACATCGAGACCGGCGCGCGCCGGCCGTGCCCGACGATCTTCCCGAGGACGATGTCGGAGCCGTTGCGGTCGGCCATGGCGAGCATCCGCTCCAGCGCCTCCGGGCCGAGGTGGTCGTCGGCGTCGCAGAAGAACACGTATCTGCCGCGGGCATGGGAGAGCCCGACGTTGCGGGGACGGCCCGCGCCGCCGGAGTGTCCCTGCCGGAGGACCCGCACCACTCCGGGATGGCACGCGGCGTAGAGGTCGAGCAGCTCGGCGCCGCCGTCGGTGGAGCCGTCGTCCACCACGACGATCTCCCGGGAGACCCGCTGGACCAGGATGGACGTCAGGCACCGGTCGAGGTAGGGGCGGCAGTTGTGGACCGGCACGACGACGCTGACGTCGATGTCGCGCAGCACGTCCACGTGGGGCGGGGCCCCCGCGCGGGCCGTCCCCCGGCGCCCGGCCCCTCCCGCGGGGCCCGCTCCCGTCGTCTCCCCGGCCTCCCCGCCATGGCCGGTCCGGACTCGCTGAAGGATCGTCCCCGTCACCGCCGCGCCCCTCGTCGGTTACTTTCCGCTTTCTTGGCGTTACAGTATGCGTCGTGGAACCCTCCGCCCGTGGCGGATCCGCGGTGTTGGTCCGCCGGTCTTCGGGCCGCCGCGCCATCGGAGGCGGAGAACACCCGGTTCGTACGGTTCGCCGCCGCACCGGCGTCCGGCGGGCGGGTCCGCGGGGGACCACCGTGGTGATCGTGTCAGGGACACCGGACCGTTCCGGGGCGGGACCCGGGGCCGGCGGCCTGTATGCATTCATGATCACGGCATGAGTTTGCCTTGCCGCCCCACCAGCCAATCTCCACGACATGAACGTGACACCGAACACCCACGGCATGACCGGAACACACGTCCACGACGCGACCGGGGCGCCGGACGGCGACCGGCGCCCGGAGGGCCGCCCCGCCGTCTCCGCCCGCGCGCTCGTCCTGGCGGCCTGCGCGATGTCGCCCGCGCTCTGCCTCCCCCTCCCCGCCTCGGCCGCCGCGCCGGTCGCCGGTCCGGCGGCCGCCTCCGCCCCGGCCGTCGCGGTCCCGGCCGCCGGACCGGAGGGGCCCGCCGACGGAAGCGCGCCCCTGCGCTTCCGGCTGCGGTCTACGGCGAACTCCAGCCAGGTCAACGGCGGGGCCCGGGAGTTCAGCATCGGGGTGGACGTGCAGAGCCTCAACAAGGGACCCGTGACGCTCGTCGGGATCGGCCGCAGCGGCCCGGGGCTGCGGCTGATGTCCGCCGACGACAGCCCCCAGACGGTCCAGCCGAAGGAGCGGGTGAGCTACGAGCTGCGCTACCGGGTGACCGACTGCGACGCCGTGCCGCGGAAGGACTGGCCCGTCCCGGTCCGCGTCAGGCAGGGCACGGGCCGGCGGGTCGTCGAGGTCCCGCTGGCCGGGTTCGACCGGGACGCCATGGAGGGCGGCGAGGGATCCTCGGCGACCGTCCCCTGGCAGGCGGCCATGGCCGGGGAGGTGTGCCGGATCTTCTGACGGCCTCCCGTACGGACGTCCCGACGGCGCCCGGCGTCTCCCGGAGACGTCGAGGGACGGCTCCGGCCGGGTAAAACGTTCCACGGTTCGGTGCGGAACGGCGTCCTCCGCCGGGCGGCCCGGAGTACCTTCGGGGTGCTCCGGGCCTTCCCCGAAGCCGGCGCCGTACGGCCAGGCGGCCCCGTTCCGCGTCCCCTCCCGCCAGGGCGGAGAGGCCCCGCGTGGAGGTGATCGATGACAGTCGTCGCGGCGGTGCTGCTCGCGACCGGCCTGGCGGTCTCCGGCTGCGAGGCCGGCGGCGCCGGGGTGCCGGGAGGACTCGCCGGGCCCGTGCCGCCCGGCGGTCCGGGCGGCCCCGGGGGCTCCGAGCGGCACGAGACCGTCTCCTACGACGTCGCCGGCCCGCTGACCGGCCTGAGGGTCGCGACCGCCGGGACCATCGAGGTGACGGAGACGTCCCGCCCCGGGGCCCACGTCACCGAGAGCCTGCGGTGGACGGACCGCAGGCCCGTCACCCGGCATCCCGTGCTGGACGGCACGCTGACGCTCGACTACACGTGCCCGCCGGTGTCCGACGGGATCGGCCGGACGTGCGTCGTGGACTACCGGGTGGAGATCCCGCGCGGCCTGCGGGTCAAGGCCGACAGCGGGGCCGGGCGGATCGGGCTGCACGGCCTGTCGGGCCCGGTGGAGGCGAGCTCGGGGGCCGGTGACGTCGTGGCCGACGGCCTGACGGGCCGGCAGGTGTCCGCCGCGGCCGGGGCCGGCGCCGTACGGCTGGGGTTCGCCGGTCCGCCCGACGCGGTGGACGTGCGGACCGGCACCGGCGACGGTGTGGTGCGGCTGCCGCCCGGGACCTACCGGATCGTCACCGGCACCGCCACGGGGCTCACCCGGGTCGCCGTCGCCGACGACCCGGCCTCGCCGCGGCTGGTCCGGGTCCTCACCGGCACGGGGAACATCGACGTCTCCCCCGCGTGACCCGGCTCGTCCCCGCTGCCGGCGGATGGCGCCTCAGCCTTCGGATGACCCTCCGGGGACGGTGACCGCCCTCCCGGGCCTCCCGGGCCTTCTGGGAGCGGTGACCGCTCGGAAGGCGTCGACGAAGGTCGGATGGATGTCGAAGACGTTGTGCAGCCCCGTGGCCAGCAGCAGCCGCTCCAGGCTTCCGTGGACGCCGCTGAGCGCCAGCCGCAGCCCCTGGTCCTCGCTGCGGTGCAGCGCCAGGACCAGCTCGCTCATCCCCACCGAGTCGCAGAAGGAGACCTCCGCCAGGTCCACGACCAGCGCCGGGGCGGCGGGCCGCTCCGTGGCCTCCCGCAGCCGGTCGCGCAGCACCGGCGCCGAGCCCAGGTCGAGCTCCCCGCGGGCGCGGAGGATGACCACTCCGTCACGCGTCTGGGACGAGATGGTGAGCGCCGTGGCGCTTTGCGGCTGGGACGCCATGATCATTTCCTCATATCCGTATTCCGTGATCCGCAACAGGTGACGGGCGCATCCGCCGCCGGACGCGGCGGAACACGGGGATGTCACCCTCGTGACCGGCCGAATCGCTGGACGAACGCCGAAAAAAACGGTGTTATCCGCTCGTGGACCCCCTCATCCGCACGCGATGGCCGACCGTCGCCGGCGACCGGTCCCGCTCCACACCGGATCACGCCGGAGTGGAGGCAACCACGCCTCCCTACCCGATCACCGTCCTGTCACACCGGTTCCGGGAGACGTCAGCCTTTCAGTCGTCTCCCAATGGCATCCCCAAAATCAGGAGAAAGACCCCAAAACTAGCCATAAATCCTGTTTTAGGGATGGATGTCCGGGCAGGCGTGCCTCGCCCGGGGCCTCCCAGGCAGGTCCGAAGAAGGAGCCCCGATCCGCCGTGCCCGATCGCCACGACCCGCAGCAGGAATCCCCGTTCACGGCCACGCGGGAGCCGGGCACGCCGACGGCCACCGTCCCCGGGAGGGCCACCGCCTCCGAGCTCACCCTGGGCATCGAGGAGGAGCTCCTGCTGATCGATCCGCGGACCGGCCTGGCGCTGCCCCTCGCGGAGGAGGTGCTCGGACGCGTGACCGGCCCGGCCCGCGACCGGATAGTGCCGGAGCTGACCCGGATGCAGATCGAGGTCAACAGCGGCGTCCACACCGGGCTGCGCGACCTCGCGGACGACCTGCTGCGGCTGCGCGACGCCGCGGCCGAAGCCGCCGCGGGGGCCGGAGCCGCTCCGGCCGCGTGCGGCACGTGCCTGGCCGGGGACGGCGGCATGCCGCCGCTGACGGACTCCCCCCGCTACCACCGCATCCACGGGCACTACCGGGCGCTGCTGCGGGGCCAGGTCGTGTGCGGCTGCCACGTGCACGTCGGGATCCCCGACCGGGAGGAGGCCGTCCAGGTCATGAACCACGCGCGGCCCTGGCTGCCGACCCTCCTGGCCCTGTCCGCCAACTCCCCCGTCTGCGACGGCGTCGACACCGGGTACGCGAGCTGGCGGGCCACGCTGTGGTCCCGGTGGCCGAGCGTCGGGCCGCCGCCCGTCTTCGAGTCCGCCGCGCACTACGACGCCCTCGTCGAGACCCTGTGCGAGAGCGGGACCATCCTGGACCGCGGGATGCTCCACTGGCTGATCAGACCTTCCCACCACCTGCCGACCCTGGAGTTCCGCACCGCCGACACCTGCGCCACCGTGGAGGAGGCCACGGTGCTGGCCGGGCTGGTCCGCGGACTGGTCGCCGCCCTCCTCGCCGACGTGCGGCGCGGCGTCCCGCCGCCCCCGGTCGACCAGACGCCGCTGCTCGCCGCGTACTGGCGGGCGGCCCGCGACGGCATCGAGGGCGACGGGGTGGAGCTCCCCTCCGGCCGCCGGGCGCCTGCGTGGGAGCTGGCCGGCCGGCTGCTGGACCGCGCCCGCCCCGGCCTGGAGGAGAGCGGCGACCTCGGCCTGGTGGCGACCGGGCTGGACCGGATCCGGCGCCTCGGCTCCGGCGCGGCCCGCCAGCGCGCCGCCTACCACCGCCGCCGGCGGGTGACCGACGTGGCCGAGCTGGTCGTCCGGCAGACCCTGGCCGTCCCCGGTTTCCTCACCGGCCTTCCCCCGCGGCCGCGCCCGGCCGCCGCCGACCTCCCCTTCTGACGGCGGGCGCGGGGGCGGAGGGGGCCGTTCCCGGCGGAGGGGGCCGTTCCCGGCGGCGGGCGCGGAGGCCCGGTGTCACCTCGCGGCGGAGGCCGCGACCAGCGACGGATAGTCCTTCAGCTCGATGTCCGTGGCGAACCGGTCGGTCAGCTTCACCATGAGCGCGAACATGAGCCGACGCCGGAACATCCAGTTCCGCATCCTGATCCTCCCGCGGGTCGACGGGGCGAGGAAGGCGCCGGCGTCGCCCTTCCGGGTCACCTTGGCGTAGCCGCGGAGCAGCTCCTCGTACCCGCGGAACCCCGCCCGGTGGTCGCCGCCGGCCAGCGCCAGCTCCCCGGCCAGCACGTACGCGCCCACGAGGGCCAGACCGGTGCCGAAGCCGCCGAGGGTGTTGCCGTAGGCCGCGTCGCCGAGCAGCACCACCCGCCCACTGGCGTACCGGTCGATGTGGACCCGGCTGATCGAGTCGAGATAGAGCTCGCGGGCGTGCGGCAGACGAGCGAGGATCTCGGGCACCCGCCAGCCCGCGTCCCGGTAGGCGTCGGCCAGGATCCGCTTCTGCGCCTCGACGTCGTAGCGGTCGTAGTCGAGCCGCGGGGAGGCGAAGACGAAGAAGGCGGGCGACTTGGGGCCGCCGAGCGAGACCATCCGGCCGGGCTCGTTGTACATCCCGGTGCCGAGGTCGGCGCCGAGGTCGGCCAGCGCGTAGTGGTACCCGAGGAAGCGCACGTACTCGGACTCGGGGCCGAAGGCCAGCCGCCGCACGTTGGAGTGGATGCCGTCCGCGCCGACCACCAGGTCGAAGGTGCGCGGCGCGCCGCACTCGAAGGTGACGTGCACGCCGTCCGCCGTCTCGGTGAGCGAGGTGATCGAGTCGCCGAAGACGTACTCGCAGCGGCCCGCCGTCCTCTCGTACAGCAGGTCCGACAGGTCGCCTCGGAGGATCTCGACGTCGCCGCCGGTGAACTCGCCCGGCAGGACCGCCAGCCGCCGTCCGGCGGCGTCGACGATGTCCTGGTCGGTGCCGCCGGTCTGACGGCGCCGCACCTCCTCCAGGACGCCCATCCGCCTCAGCACGGAGAGCTGGGTCTCGCCCTTGAAGTCGACGGCCTGCCCTCCGGGGCGCAGCGAGGGCGCCCGCTCGACGACGGTGACGGCGCAGCCGTAGCGGTTCAGCCAGTAGGCGAGTGCGGGGCCGGCGATGCTCGCGCCGGAGATGAGGACCGTGGTGTTCTTCATGCCTCCGACCTTCGCCGGGGGCGCTGACAGCCCGCGGACCACCGGCTGACACCCGCGCTCCCCGGCCGCCGCGCACTGTCAGCCGCTGTCAGCGCCGCCGCGTCCCCGCACGTCCGCACCCCGCGTCTACACGGGTTCATCCTCGAGTTCCGCGTCTCCGTGTCCTCACCCCCGGATCCCCGCGCGTCCGCGCCCCGCGTCTACACGGGTCCGCCGTCCTCGTCCGCCTCGGCGGCGAGCATCGCCCGCGCCTCGTCACGGCCCATGGCGGCCCCGCGGGCGAACGCCGCCGCGAACGCCTCCGCCCCGGCGAGGTCCCTCGCGTCCACGGCGGTCCGCGCGACGTCGCGGTCCCCCGCCACGGCCAGGCCGCGCAGCGCCACCGCCGCTCCCAGCAGCAGGGCGGCCCGCTCTCCCGCCTCCCGCGCGCTCTCCCCGGTCCGCGCGAGGCCCGCCGTACCCGCCGCGGCGTCCCCGGTCGTGGAGCCCCCGGCGGCCGTCGCCGGCTCTCCCCCGTGCCTCGGCAGTACGGCGTCCGCCCACCCTTCGGCGGCGGCGGCGAGGTCCGGCGTCAGCGGTGACCTGCGGGCCTCGGCCAGCGCCCGCCGGTGCCGGAGCCGTGCCCCGGCGACGTCGCCCTCTGCCGCGGCCAGCCGCCCGAGCGCGGTGAGCGCCCGCGCCCGCGCCCCCGCCGCCAGGGTCCCGCCCTCCGCGACGCGCAGCGCGGCGCCGGACAGCCGGCGGGCCTCGGCGAGGTCACCCCGGTACCAGGCGATCCGGCCCAGGCCCAGGTGGACCTCGGCGGGCGCGTCCGGCCAGCCCGCCTCGCGGGCGAGCTCCGCGGCCCGCCGGTAGTCGCCGTCGGCGGCGGCGAGGTCGCCCTGGCGCACCAGCGCCTCGGCCCGGTGCGCGAGCAGGTCGGCGCTCTCCTCCAGGGCTCCGAGCTCCTCCATGAGCCGCAGCGCCTCGTCCCACAGTTCCCGGGCCCGCGCCCACTCGCCGCGCGACCCCGCGATCAGGGCCAGCCCGTCGAGCACCTGGGCGGTCCCCCAGCGCTCGCCGAGGTCGCGGAACCGCGGCAGCGCCTCCGTGAACTCCCGCTCCCCCCGGGCGACCTCGCCGCCGAACACCGCCAGCAGGGCCCGGCTCAGCCGTCCCAGCGCCCGGTTCCACGGGTCGGAGCCGAGCAGCCGCTCCGCCCCGGGCCCGATCGGCTCCGGCAGCCCCCACGGCCCGGCGAGCATGCCCCACAGCGCCACGGTGAACGGGTGGCGCGTCGGCCGGTCCAGCGACCGCATGATCTCCCCGGCCCGCTCCCAGTGCTCCGCCGGCGCCCGCGGCATGGCGTGCGCCACGCACACGACGTACTCCTCCTCCAGCCCCCCGGGCGGACCGCCGGCCGCGTCGAGGAGTTCGGCGGCGGCCTCCCCGGCCTGGCTGCGCCGCCCGCTCAGCCACCAGTAAGCCGCCAGCGCGGCGACCAGCCGCATCGCCGTCTCCCGGTCCCCGTGTACGGCCCAGCGCAGCGCGGCCATCAGGTTGCCGTGCTCGGCCGACAATCGCTCCAGCCACTCGAGCTGCCCGGCCCGGAGCAGGTGGGGGCCGGCGCGTTCGGCGAGGCCGAGGAAGTGGCGGGCGTGGGCGGCGCGCAGGCGCTCCTCCTCCCCGGCTTCGGCCAGCTTCCCGGCGCAGAACAGCAGGATCGTGCTGAGCATCCGGTAGCGGTCGCCGTCCGCCTCGACCAGCGACCTGTCCACCAGGTCGGCCAGCAGTCCGGCGGCGTCGTCCACGCCGCAGACCTCCTCGACCGCTTCCAGGGACGCGCCGCCGGTGAACACGGCGAGCCGCCGGGCCAGCGCCCGCTCGTCGGGGGTGAGGAGATCCCAGCTCCACTCCACCACCGCGCGCAGGGTCCGGTGCCGGGCCGCCGCCGTACGGTCGCCGCGCGACAGCAGCCGGAACCGGCCGTGCTCGGCCAGCCGCGCGGCGATCTCCTCGGCGGTGAACGACCGCAGCCGCGCCGCCGCCAGCTCGATGGCCAGCGGCAGGCCGTCCAGCGCCGCGCAGATCCGGACGACCGCGGCCGCGTTGCCCGGCTCCACCTCGAAGCCGGGCCGTACGGCGGCCGCCCGGTCGGCGAACAGGCGGACGGCGGGGTAGGCGGCCGCGTCCCGCGGCGGCGGGTCCGGGGGCGGGACGGCCAGCGGAGCCAGCGGCACCAGCGTCTCACCGGTGATGCCGAGGGGCTCGCGGCTGGTGGTGAGGACGCTCAGCCCCGGGCAGTCGGCCAGCAGCTCGCGGACCAGCGCGGCGGTCCCGGCGACCACGTGCTCGCAGTTGTCGAGGACGAGCAGCGTCTCCCGGCCGGCGAGCGCCGTCACCAGGCGGCCGACGGGATCGGCCGCGCGGGGTGACTGGAACCCGGCCTCGCGCAGCCCGAGCGCGCCGAGCACCGCCCGGGACACCTGGTCGTCGCCGGCGGCGGAGGTCAGGTCGGCGAAGCACGCCTCGCGCCGGTCCCTCCCGGCCGCCTCGATCGCGAGCCGGGTCTTGCCGATGCCGCCCGGACCGGTGATCGTGACGAGCCGGGAGCCGCGCAGCGCGCCGAGCCGCTCCAGTTCCGGCTCGCGTCCCACGAAGCTGGTGAGCTGGGCCGCGAGCCGCCGCCTCGGCGGCGGTGCGGGCTCGGCGGCGCGCAGCACGGCCAGGTGGACGGCCGCCAGTTCCGGGGAGGGGTCGGCGCCGAGCTCCTCGGCGAGGGTCCGCCGGGTCTCCTCGAAGACCTCCAGCGCCTCGGCCTGCCGTCCGGCCGCGTGCAGGGCCCGCATGAGCTGGCCCCTGAGCCGTTCCCGCAGGGGGTGCGCGTCCGCCAGCCGCCGCAGCCCGGCCACCGAGGTCCCCTCGGGGAGGGCGAGCTCGGCCTCGGCGAGATCCTCCGCGGCGACGAGCCGCAGCTCCTCCAGGTGCGTCTCCCGGGCCCGGCGGAACGATCCGGGCGGCAGGTCGGCCAGGGCGGGTCCCCGCCACAGGCCGAGCGCCTCGCGCAGCATGCCCGCCGCGGCCTCGTGACGGCCCTCGGCCAGCAGCCGCCGCCCCTCGCGGGCGAGCCGTTCGAACCGGTGGACGTCGACGTCGCCGGGATCGGCCGCGAGGCGGTACCCGGTCCCGTGGAACTCCACGGTTCCGGCGGGCAGGCTCCGGCGCAGCCGGGACACCTGGGCCTGCAGCGCGTTCGCGGCGCCGGCCGGGGGGTCGTCGCCGTACTGGCCGTCGATCAGCTCCGTCACGCCGACCACCCGGCCGGCGTTCAGCAGCAGCATCACCAGCAGGGCGCGCGGCCGGGGACCGCCCACCGGGATCTCCTCACCGGAGGCGGACCGCACCTCCAGTGGCCCCAGAACGCCGAACCGCACGGCATTGATTGTCCCCCATATCCGGTGTGTTCCGCCGACCTGGAGCCTCAGGGCTCTTCGGCCCTACGGCTCCTCCGGCGCGGATCGCGGGGCGCGGTCGCGGCGGGTGCGGAGCTTGTGCCGGTTGCCGCAGCGGTCCATCGAGCACCAGCGGCGGGCGCCGGGACGGGAGGTGTCCAGGAAGACGAGGAGGCAGCGCTCCCCGCCGCACACGCGCACCCGGGAGGCCATCGGCCCGCCGAACAGCTCGACGGCGTCCCTGGCGACCGCGGACAGGAACTGCGTGCCGGTCACCGGCGTCGCCCAGCCCAGCCGGAAGGACGGCGTGATCAGGGGTGCGGGAGGCGGGGCGGCGGCGAACTCGTTGAGCACGGCGAGCGCGCCCCGCGGATCGACGGCGGGCGCGCCCTCCGCCTCCGCCGCGCCCTCCGTCCCCGTCGCGCGCTCGGCCAGGGCCTGGATCGCGGCGCGCAGCCGTTTGGCCCCGGCCAGGTCGGCCTCGCCGACCACGATCCGGTCCGGCAGGCCGAGCCTGGACCGAGGGATCCAGGCCGCCAGGTCCTCCGGCGTGTGCAACCGCTCCCACTGCGGGAGCGCGCCGGTGAGCAGGAACTCCAGGCACAGCGTCCCCGCGTCGAAGCGGAAGGTCTGACCGTCCCTGGGTGTCAGGAGGATGCCGCTTGCGTTGTTCACCCCGCCAGTCTAGCCTCTGACACCAGTTAAACCGGTGTCATCATCCGGTGCGAACGAGAGGCGGGGTCATGCGGGAGATCATCGATCTGATGGACCGGGCGTGGGAGGCCAACCGGAACGGCGACGCCGCCTTCTACGACGGCTTCCTCACCGACGACCCGGTCAGCGTCTCACCGTGGGGCGTGGTGACCGACCGGGACGCGATCCTGAAGGGGTTCGCCGAGAACCGGAACCCCTACACCCGCACCGAACAGTCGGACCACCGGGTGATCACGCTGGGTCCCGGCAGCGTCGTGCACACCAGCAGGGTCGAGATCGACATGCTGGTGAACGGCACCGACCCGCAGACCATGACGGTCTTCGCCACCACCGCGCTGACCCGGAGCGCGGACGGGGCCTGGAGGGCGGCCCTCTTCCAGATCACCCCCGAGCCCGCCCACTGACGCGGGTCACCGGACCGGCCGGGCGGATCCCGCGCCGGCCGGTGGCCACCCGGCGCCGGATGACCGCCGGACCTGGTCGGAAGCGCGGTGCCGTACGGTCGCCGGGCCGCGTCAGCCGGCCACCGCGCGCAGCGCGCCGGGTGCGCGGCCGGCGAGACGGTCGAGGGCGGCGGACGTGGCGTCGTCGGCGGGGAGGTACACGACCAGGCGTTGGTCGTCCGCGCCGGACGGGTTGAGCGCCTCGCACACCAGCCGCAACTCACCGACCTCCGGGTGGACCAGCCGCTCGGCGCCCATGTCCCGGGAGTGCACGGCAGGAGCGGCCGGGACCGCCATCCGGGCGGCGAACGACGCGCCGGCGACGCCCGTCAGCTCCTCGGCGAACCCGGCGAGGTGCGGATCCGCCGGGGAGCATCCGGCCCGCAGGACGGCGATCCGCTCATCGGCCACCCGGTCCCAGTCGGGGTAGGCGGCCCGGGCGCGGGGATCGGTGAACAGGTGACGGACGACGTTGGGCGACCGGCCGTCCAGGAGCCCGATCGGACCGGCGAGCCGCTCGTAGCCGCCGGTGAAGGCCAGCACGTCCCCCAGCCGGTTGAGCAGCACGGCGGGCGCGGGGTCGAGCCGGTCGAGCAGCGCCCGCATCGTGGGGCGGACCGACCGGTCAGGCGGCGCGGTTCCCGGACAGGCCAGCAGGTCACCGCTGACCGTCTTGGCGGCGCGCAGGAGGCAGAACCGCTCGTCCGCGGAGAGGCGCAGCGCGTCGGCGAGCGCGGTGAGCACCTGCGGGGACGGATGCCGGTCGCGTCCCTGCTCCAGCCGCGTGAGGTACTCGACGCTGACTCCGGCGAGCGTGGCCAGCTCGGCCCGGCGCAGCCCGGGGGTACGCCGCCGCATGCCTTCGGGGAGCCCGACCTCGGCGGGCGTGACGGCCTCGCGGCGGGCGCGCAGGAACATGCCCAGTTCGTTGTCACTCACATCCAGAACGTACCGCCCGGTACCGGTACCGAGGGTGGCCCCACGAGGGCCAGCCTCCGGCCGGTCTCCCTCCGCCGCGTACGGCCCGGCAGGTTGGTGGTCGTCCACCGGCGCGTCCTCTCCGACGCCCCGGAACCGCGAGCACGAGGAGACACCCCAGATGATCCGCATAGCCGTCGTCGTCGGCAGCACCCGTCCCGGACGCCGGGGCGCGGGCGTGGCCCGCTGGGTCGAGGAGGCCGCCGGACGGCACGCCGCCGTCGCGTCCGGCGAGGCGGCCGTCGAGCTGGTCGACGTCGCCGAGTACGGCCTGCCGCTGCTGGACGAACCCCTTCCGGCGATCTTCGGCGACTACCGCAACCTCCACACCGTGCGGTGGGCCGAGACGATCCGCTCGTTCGACGCGTTCGTGTTCGTCACCCCGGAGTACAACCACTCCGTCCCCGCCGCGTTGAAGAACGCGATCGACTACCTGTACGCCGAGTGGCACGACAAGGCGGCCGGGATCGTCGGGTACGGCGTCGAGGGCGGGATCCGCGCCGCGGAGCACCTGCGGCTGGTCCTGGCCGAGACGAAGGTCGCGGTCGTGGGCACCCAGGTGGCGCTGTCGATGTTCACCGACATCGTCGTCACCGATCCCGCCGACCCCGGCGTGCTCTCCCCGACGGAGCGCCAGCAGAAGGCCATGACGACCATGATGGACGAGGTGGTCGCGTGGTCCCGTGCCCTGCGGCCGCTGCGCGAGCCCGCCGGGACGGGGGACGGTCTCCCGCCGGTCTCCCTCAGCGCGGCGCGATCGGGCGGTTCGGCACAGTGATCTACGACGGCCCACGACGCGGAGGAAACCGGCCATGTGGGTGATGATCCGTTACCGAATCCGGCCGGATCGGCTGGAGGAGCACCTCGAATCGTTGCGCGCCGTACAGGAGGAGATGGCGGCGCTCCGCCCGGAGGGCCTGCGCGAGGCGGTCTTCCGGCTCGCCGACGAGGTGGGCTTCGTGCACCTCGTGGAGGTCGAACACGGCCCGGAGGTACTGGGCCGGATGGAGACCTTCAGACGCTTCCGCGCGACGCTCGACGAGCGGTGCGACGAGCCTCCGGTCATGACCGAGTTGCACCCCTCCGGCGCGTACCGCTTCCCCGGGCTGCCCGCGTTTTTCTGACCGGGCCCGTACCAGGCGCCGGGCGGGACGTCAGGCGCGGAAGAGGCGCCAGAACGCCAGCGCGATCTCATCCGCGGGCGCCGGGGGGTCGCCGGTGACCCAGTGCGCGATCACACCGGTGAGTGCGCCGGCCAGGTAGGCGGCGTGCGTCTCCGCGGGGACGTCGCCGGGCCCTCCGGCGCGGGACCCGCCGGCGAGGCGCCCGGCCAGCTCGGCGGTGAGCCGTTCGCGCATGCGCGTGACGAACAGCGCGCTGCCCTGGGGTCCCAGCATCCGCCGGTACAGCGGGGCCGCGGCGGCCACGTGACCGAACAGGACGGTCAGCGGCTCGGGGGTCCGGTCGCGGGGCGCGTCGCGCGGGCACAGCGCGGCGGCCCGGGCCACCTGGGTCACCGCCTCCTCCATGGCGTCGGTCACGAGCGCGTCGACGTCGGGGAAGTGCAGGTAGACCGTCGCCCGGTTCACCCCGGCGCACCTGGCGACCTCGGACACCGTGATGGCGCCCACGTCCTTCTCCGCGGCCAGGGTGAGGACCGCTGTGCGCAGCCGCGCGCGGGTGCGCCGTACTCGGGGGTCGTCCGCCTTCATGCCGGGACTATACAACAGGTGTTGCATAATAGACACATGTCGTATAAGTTGCCCGTCATGCGAATCGAGATCTGGGCGGACGTGGTCTGCGGATGGGCGTACATCGGCAAGCGGCGGCTGGAGGCGGCACTGGCCGACCCGGTCTTCGACGGCGTCCCCGTCGAGGTCGTGTGGCGGCCGTTCCGGATCGACCCCACCGCGCCGGCGCGGTCCGTCCCCCTTGAGGAGGCGCTCGCCGACCCCGCGGTGGACACCGCGCTGCGCGTCTGCGCGCCCGGCCTGTCCCCGGGGGAGAACCGGACGCGGGTCTCGGACATCGCCGCCGCGGAGGGGATCGGCCCGCGCTGGGGCGCGGCCTGGCGGGCGAGCAGCCATGACGCGCACCGCCTGCTGTTCCTCGCCTACGAGCACGGCGGCGCGGAGCTGCAGAACGCCGTGGCCGAGCGGGTGATGCGGGCCCACTTCGTCGACGGCGACGACATCGCCGACCGCCGGACCCTCGCCGCCGCCGCGGCCGAGGCCGGCTTCGCCGACGGCGGCGCGCTGCTGGAGACCGGAGCGGGTGAGGACGAGGTGCGGGAGCTGCTCCTCGTCGGCAGGGCGCGCGGGGTGACGACCTCTCCGACGATCGTCGTCGGTGACCGCGCGCTGGCCGGCGCCCAGCCCGCCGAGGTGATCCGGGACTTCGCCGCCCGGGGCGGCCACCGCCGCGAGCTGCCCGAGGAGGTGGAGCGGCTGCGCCACGCCGAGGCCCTCCTCGACCGGCGCGACCCGCTCGGGGCGCTGGTCCTGCTGCGGCCCCTGCTCGGCGCGCACGGCGACGACCGCAACGTGCTGATGCCGGCCGCCCGCGCCTACTTCGCCTCGGCGCAGCTCGGCCGGGCCCGCGCCACGCTGGAGCGGCTGGTCGCCGTCGCGCCGGACGACTCCTACGCCCGGCTCCTGCTCGGCCGCACCCTGCGGCGGCAGGGCCTCGCGGAGGAGGCCGCCGCGCACCTGAACATGGCCGCCGCCATGTCCCCGGAGTACGGCTGAGCCGCGCCCGCCCACGGGCGTCCGGGTGGACGGGACACGTCCACCCGGCGACCCGGCCCCACTCCCCTCATGGGGTGCCGGCTGTGACGTCGAACCGCCGGAAGGAGGCGCGGGCCGTCCCGTCCCTGGTGGCGCGATCCGCTCCGCCCGTGGTGAGGCGGACCGTCCCGTCCGTGGCCGCGCGGCCCGCTCCGCCCGTGGTGGCGCGGACCGTCCCGCCCGTGGCAGGGCGGGCCGCCTCTCCCGCCTCTCCCGCCTCTCCCGCCGCGAAGAGCCCGAGGACCGCGCCCACCCACACGCCCGGCACCGCGTCGAAGACCCCGCCCGTGCCGATGTCCCCGCCGGCGCCCTCGCCGGCGCGGAAGACGCATCTGCCGCGGGCGTCCACCTCGACGCGGAGCTCGGCCTCCGGCCGTTCCAGCGGCACCGGCGGCGCCAGGTCCCGCTCCGCCTCCCCCTCGCCCGCCGTACGGCAGGCCAGCACCGGCCCGGCGGCGGTGAGCTCCACCCCGAGCCAGGCGTAGGCCCGGCCGAGGACCACCAGCCCGGCACGGGCGCCCGGCTCGGCGTCCAGCGTCAGCCGCGTGACGGCGGCGAACGGCCCGGCGGGCAGCCGCTGCGCCAGGATCCCGCCGTGTTCGCGCAGGTCATCGGGACCGGGAAGACAGGTGAGCGTTAACATCCCATCGCCGGACGAACACTGTCCCGGGCGCGGGTTGACCGGCCGGTGCCACTGCGGGCCGGGCTCCGGGCCTGCGAAGTCGTCGCTGACCGGCGGGGCGGCGGGCTCGCATCCGGCGACGGGCTTGCGCCCGCCCGGCACGGGACGCCCGCCGTCGCCGACGACCGGCCAGCCGTCGGCGTCCCAGCGCAGCGGCTGCAGGTGGACGACCCTGCCGAAGGGCCCTCGGTCCTGGAAGTGCAGGAACCAGTGCGAACCGTCGGGGGCGTCCACCCACGCGCCCTGGTGCGGCCCGTTGACGTCGGTGTCCCCCTGTCGCAGCACGATCCGGTCCTCGTACGGCCCGGCGATGTCGCGGGCTCGGAAGACCGACTGCCAGCCGTCTGCCACTCCCCCGGCGGGCGCGAAGATCCAGCAGTGGCCGTCACGCCGGTAGAGCTTGGGCCCCTCCAGCGTCCGGTAGCCGGGCAGCCGGTCGCCGTCGACGACGATCCGGCCCTCGTCCAGCAGCCGCGTGGCGTCCGGCGTCATCCGGTGCAGGGTCAGCCGGTTGTTCACCCCGGCGCGGCTGCGGGCCCAGCCGTGCACGAGGTAGGCGCTGCCGTCGTCGTCCCAGAACGGACACGGGTCGATGAGGCCGAGCCCGGCCTTGAGCAGGCGGGGTTCGCTCCAGGGGCCGCGCGGGTCGGCGGCGGTGAGCACGTGGACGCCGCGGTCGGGGTCACCGTAGAAGATCCAGAACCGGCCGTCGTGGTGACGCAGCGAGGGCGCCCAGACCCGTTGGCCCGGCTCCGGCCTGGTCAGCCCGGCGAGCGTGGGCAGGGCGTGCCCGATGACGGTCCAGTTGACCAGGTCGCGCGAGTGCAGAATCGGCAGGCCGGGCACCTTGGAGAAGCTGGAGGCCGTCAGGTAGAAGTCCTCACCGACGCGGATCGCGTCGGGGTCCGACCAGTCGGCGTCGAGCACGGGGTTGCGGTAGGTGCCGTCTCCGAGGTCGGCGGTCCGGGGACCGGTCCTTCCGGTCCGGGGGCCGGTCCTTCTGTCCGTCGGGGCGGTGGGCATGGCCGGATACTCCTTCGTGGGCTCCACGGGCGCCGGCCGCGCGCCACGCGGCCGGTCTGCTGGAAACCCTGCGGCAACGGGACTCCGGGGTCAACGGCGCCCCGCCCGGCAGGCCACCGTCGCGATGTTCGGCGCCCTGCCGGTCCCGCCGACCGCCGTCTTCGCCTGCTCCGACGCGATGGCCGTCGGGGTCTTCCAGGCCCTCGCCGGACTCGGTCTGCGCGTACCCGGCGACGTGAGCGTGATCGGTTTCGACGACTCGGTGGCGGCGGTCCACGTCACCCCCGCGCTGACCACCGTCCGCCGGCCCTGGCCCGAGCTGGGCGCCGCCGCGCTGGCCGCCCCGCTGCCGGGGGATCCGCCGGTCCGGGTGGAACCGCCCACCGGCATCGTCGTACGGCACAGCACCGCTTCCGTCTGACCGCCCGCCCGCGGCTACGGCCGCGGCTCGCCGTACCAGCGCCAGGAGGTCAGGCGGGGGCGGCCGGGAAGCTCGCCGCGCCCGGTGGCCCACAGCAGGGTGGCCCAGGGGCCGGTGTCCCTCGGGGCGTCCGGGAACAGCCGGGCGAGCACCCGCTCGCACAGGCCGGCGGGCGGCGCCCAGCCGAGCCCGAGTCCCCCGGCAACGTCGTGGATGTGCACCAGGGCCTCCACGATCCCCATCGCGGCGAACCCCTCCGGGTCGGAGGCCCCGAAGACATGGTGGGCACGGACCTCCGGCGGCGTCGTGCGCACCATGGCGGACAGCAGCGCGCCGCTCGTCTCCAGCACCTGCGGCAGCGCCTCCGGGCCCGCCGCGCGGTCGGCGTGGACCGCGTTCCGCGGGCCACCGGGCCTGAGCCGCTCCAGACGGAAGGGCACCTCGCGGTCGCCGGGCGGTGTGCGGAGGCCGAGCTGCACGGCGTAGGCGAAGAGGTCGTCGCTCAGGTGCTCGACGGTCTCCCAGCGGGTCCACTCCAGCGAGCCCGCCATGTCGTCCCACGCGGTCACGGGCACGCGGCGGACGACCTCCACGGCGAGCCGTACGGCCTCGTCGACGTCGTCGGCGGTGACGGGGGACCGGGGCGGCGCGGTTTCGCGGGGCTGTGACATGCCACGGACCATACCGCCGCGCGGACCCTCACCCGGACGGCCGGAACCACCGTCGGCCACGGCCCGCCGCCGCTTCTCCGTCTCCTGGAACGAAGAGCCGGAAAGTAACTTGCATTGGCTAAGTTAGGTTGCTAACTTATCGGCATGGAACGCAGCCTGAGCCTGAGCCTCCACGTACTCACCGCCCGGCTGGACCGGGCCGCCGACCGGATCCTGCGGGCGGAGTACAACGTCTCCTACAGCCGCTTCGTTGCGCTCACCCTCGTGGGGGAGCTGGGAGCCTCGACGCAGCGGACCCTCGCCGAGTACCTCGGCGTGACCGAGCCGTCGGTGAGCCGCATGACCTCGGTCCTCGCCGCCGACGGGCTCCTCGACGTCCGGCCCGACCCCGCCGGGGGGAACCGCCGGCGGCTCAGCCTCACCGACGAGGGGAAGCGGCTGGTCACCTCCATCCAGCAGGACCTGGAGGGCAAGCTGGCCGGGATCGTCGCGCGCAGCGGCGTGCCGTACGACGAGTACGCCGAGCACACCGCGCGACTGCTGGCGACGTTCGAGGGACTGGAGAGGGAGACCGGAAAATGAGTGAGAACCTTCAGACCCCGCTCTCCAGCCTGCGCACGGCCGTCTCGGCCGACGGCACGGCGATCGGCTACCGGACCATGGGCTCCGGGCCCGACCTCATCGTGCTCGGCGGAACACTGAAGACCGCGGAGGACTACCTGCCGCTGGCCGCCCCGCTGGCCCGGTCCTTCACGGTGCACGTCGTCGACCGGCGAGGCCGCGGCGCCAGCGGTCCCCAGGGGCCCGGCTACTCCCTGGAGAAGGAGGTGGAGGACCTCATCGCCGTCCAGGCGGACACCGGGGCGCGACTGGCGTTCGGGCACAGCTACGGCGGCCTCGTCGTCCTCGAGACCGCGCGGTCGCACTCCCTGTTCGACCGCATCGCGGTCTACGAGCCCGGGGTGGCGTGCGCCCCCGTCCCCACCGCCTGGTTGGCCCCCTTCCGGGAGCGGCTGGCCGCCGGAGACCCCTACGGGGCGTTCATCCACTTCGTCCAGGGGTCGGGCGGCGCGCCGGCCTTCATGACCAAGCTGCCGCACTGGTACCTGCGGATGGTGTTCCGCGCGGCGTTCCGCGGACCGGCCTGGCAGCGGATGCGTCCTCTTCTGGAGTCCTGCGCGCGCGAGCACGAGCAGATCGCCGCCCAGTACGGCCGGCTCGCCGAGTTCGCGGACGTCACCGCCCCGGTTCTGCTGCTGGTGGGCGGCCGCACCCCGCAGAGGCACCGGGAGGAGTTCGTCATGCTCCGCGACACCCTTCCCACCGCCGTGCTCGAAACCCTGGACGGCCTCAACCACATGGGCCCGTCGGAACGGAAGCCGGCCCCGGCGGTGGCCGAACGGATCCTGCCGTTCCTCCTGTGAGGCCCGGCCCTCCCGCGACGACTCGGCCGAACGCCCGCGGTTCGGCTCGCCCGCATGCCGTCATCGGTGAGAGGAAGGCACGGCGAAAGCACGCCGAAGCGCTGGTAAGGACATCGATACCGGGAGTATGGTCACTGATATGGCGACCAAGAAGATAACGGTGACGATTCCCGAAGAACTCCTTGATGAGATCCGCACGGATGCGGCCGAGCGGGGATTGTCGGCGTACGTCGCCGAGGCGTTGCGCTTCAAGCGTGACCGGGATCGGCTTCTGGAGGTGGTGAACTGGCTGGAGGAGGAGTACGGGCCGGTCACCGAGGACGAACGCGCAACGGCACTGCACGAACTGGAAGACCTTGATGCCGAGCACGAGCGCCGCCGCGCCGGAGGGAAGCGGAACGCGGGAGAGGCCGCGTGAGGAAACGAAGCGGCGAGCGTGAGCAGCCGTTACGGATCTTCGTATTCGACCGCCAAGCCTTGTCCCTGGCCGTTCGGGGTGACAGAAAAATGATCGCCTGGCTCGATCTCGCGGCCCGGGGACAGGCGGAGGTGGTGACGTCTCCGATGACCGTGATCGAGGCGTACGACGGCAGGATCACCGAGCAACGCTGGGACTGGGTCCTTTCCCGGATCAACGTCGCCGACATCGGAAAGGACGAGGCTCGTCAGGCCCGCCGGCTTCTGGCGGACGCCGAACTGCACGGCCACAAGTACGCCATCGACGCGGTGCTGGCGGTCATCTCGCGACAGCAGAAGGGACAGGTGACCCTTTTCACCTCGGATATGGACGATCTGGAGAAGCTGGTCCCCGATTCGATCGTCCTGAAAAAGGTGTGACGTTCTCCGCTTCGCCATGTCGCAGGCCCATTCGAGCGCTTCCAGAAAGCCGGGCCTCAATATTCCGTCCGGTTGCCCAGGCCACGCCGTTCCTGGATGATCCGCACATAGCGGCAGACGCGTGCTGGTTCTCGCGGGCGTCGTCGCGGTGGGCGCGCTGGTCGCGGCCCTCCTGTTGCTGCGGGCAGCGGTGGACGACGGCGCCGGCGCGGAACACGTGGCCGCTGGCTCCACCACCGCAGCCCCGGCTTCCCCCGGCCCTGCCTCGGCTCCCCCTGCAGCCGGGAAGAGCGTCCTGCTGGATGTCGAGGGCGCCGTCATCGAAGAGTTCTCCGGCGACTGCGCCGACAAGGGAAGGCCCCGGGTGAACGCCTCGGCAGGTGTCGTGTGAAATTCATGGTTTCGTAGCGCTCTGACCCTTTGTTCTGACTCGCCCTGTAAGAGATGCTGACGGTGCCCTCTCCCCCCAGCAAGGAGGACCCCGTGCCCCCCACGCACCGCTTCCGGCCGTCCTGGGCGAAGCGACTCATGGTCATGATCGCCGCCGTCGTGTCCCTGACCGGGATGACCACCGCCGTCCCCGCCCACGCGTCGGTCTACGCCTCCTGCACGATGTCCCGCTGCGCCGACGCGCGCTCGGCCGACTCGATCTGGGCAGGAAAGGGATATCCCACCACCGCCGGCTGGTATTCCTGGCCCGGCGGCAGGTACAACTACACCGGCGGTCGCTTCTACAACCGGGAGGGCCAGCTGCCCAGCGGCGCCACGTACTACGAGTACGACGTGTACTCCCGGGCGTACGGCGCCGCGCGCGACGCGTACCGGATCGTCGTCAACCGCAGCACCGGCGTGACCTGGTTCTCGCCGAACCACTACACCGACTTCTACCGCCTCTAGGCTCCGTTTCGCGGATCCTCGCCGTGGCGAGGATCCGCGGGGTGGAACCCGGAGCCTCTCAGAACCCCTTGGGACCTCTCATGACCTCCACCGCACGTCCGCTGCCGCCGTGGCTGACGGTGACCACCGCCCCGGCCCCGGCGGTGGTCGACGGGCGGGCCTGCCGGACCCGCGCGGCCTTCTTCGAGGAGGCGGCGCGGGCCCTGCGCCTGCCGGACCACTTCGGCCGCAACTGGGACGCCCTCACCGACTGCCTGCGGGACGTGGGAGAGGTCCGGCTGATCGTGGAGCACGCGGAGGAACTGCTGGACGCCGAGCCGTCCGAGCAGCTCGCCGTCCTGCTCGCCGTACTGGCCGGCGCCGCCGAGGACGGGCTCACCACGGTGCTCCACACGGACCCCGCGAAGAAGCCCCTGCTCCGCGAGCGCATCGCCGCCGCCCTCCCCTGACCCGGCCGTGCGGTTGCCGTACGGCTCCCCACCGGGACACGGCCACCCACATGCCCCGCCGTCCGTCGAGCCGCTCCGGGCAGCGGCGGCCGGACGCCGTACCGGGTCAGCCGGTGAAGGACCCCGGGCCGAAACGGCCCCACGCCACGAACACGGCCATGGCGAGATAGACCAGGTCGGGCACGATCGTCGCCCTCTCCCCACGGCGGAGACGCATGGTCGCCGCGCCGGCGAACAGCAACGCCACGCAGACGGCGGTCACAGGCACCATGACCGGCGCGACGCCGAGTACGGCGGGCAGGATCAGACCCGCCGCGGCCAGGATCTCAAGGACTCCGATGCCGCGGAGAGCGCCGGGGCTGAAGTCCAGCACCCATTCCCCGGCGTGACCCACGGAGGCGATCTTCTCCCTGGGCACGAACATCTTCGAGGTGCTGACCAGCAGGACGGCGGCCAGCAGTCCGGCGATGATCCACAGCGCGAGGTTCATGAGGATCTCCATACGAGGTTGTCGACGGTTTCCGTTCTCCGGACAGAAGATGCCGACGACCCGAACCCTGTGACAGCGTGGTCATGTGACATACGCCATCGATCCCGGGTGTCACAGAACGGCGGGGACCGGCATCTCGTGTACGGCGTGATCCGAGGGCGAACAGGCAGGAGCCGGTCATGAGCGAGTACGGCGAGCGCGCGGCGGGCACAGCCGGACCGTCCGGCCGTGGCGACCGCGTGGATCCCGCCACGGAGGTGTTCCTCGCGCACCGCAACCTGCTGTTCACGGTCGCCTACGAGATGCTCGGCTCGGCCGCCGACGCCGAGGACGTCCTGCAGGAGACCTGGCTGCGATGGGTGGGCGTCGACCTGGACACCGTGCTGGATCAGCGTGCGTACCTGGTCAAGGTCACCACCCGGCAGGCGCTCATGCGGCTGCGCACGCTCGGCCGGCGGAAGGAGTCCTACGTCGGGCCCTGGCTGCCCGAGCCGCTGCTGACCGCACCCGACGTGGCCGAGGACGTCGAGCTGGCCGAGAGCGTCTCGATGGCGATGCTGCTGGTGCTGGAAACGCTTCAGCCGACCGAGCGGGCGGTGTTCGTGCTGCGCGAGGTGTTCGGCCTCGGCTACGACGAGATCGCCGACGCCGTCGGCAAGAGCCCGGCCGCCGTACGGCAGATCGCCCACCGGGCCCGGACGCACGTCACCGCCCGCCGGCCGCGGGGCGCCGTGTCCCCGGCCCAGACCCGCGACGCGCTGGCGGCGTTCCAGCGGGCCGTCGAGACCGGTGACCTGCAGAGCCTGCTCGACATCCTCGCGCCGGACGCCGTCCTCCTGGGCGACGGCGGCGGAGTCGTGCAGGCCGTGCCGCGGCCCGTCGTGGGGGCCGACAAGGTGGCCCGCCTGCTGGTCATCGGGCCGGGAAAGGTCGATGCCGCGATGTCCCTCGAACCGGTGCAGGTCAACGGCAACCCGGCGTTGCTCGTCCGGTTCGGCGGACAGATCGACACCGTCATGGCGATCCGCGTCGACGACGGCCTCGTCACCGGGCTCTACGCCGTACGCAACCCGGAGAAGCTGTCGCGCATCGCACGGAAGACTCCGCTGAGCCGCCGGCGGTTCCCCTCGCTCTCGGTCAGGTCGGAGAGCACGTCGTAGTCCGGAGCCGACAAGCCGGAGTCGCGCTGGAGGTCGCGGACGATCTGCGCGTCCAGCAGCAGGCGCATCCTGCGGTAGCCCGTCCACGCTCGTTGCTCCCGGTCGCTCAGCCAGCGCGGCGGCGCGTCCACACGTCCCAGCCTGGAGCGTTGGTTGACATGTAACCGATCAGCGGCCTAGTTTTTCGGTTACATGTAAACAAAAATGATCCGGTGTGGCGCCTTCGGTCCCGGCCGTACGGGACACCGGGCGCTTCCCCGGTGAAAGGCGGTCACATCATGGGTGGATCACTGTTCGGGGTGGGACTCTCCCCCGCGGCCGGCCCGGGAACAGACCCGGTCCGCGACGCCGTGGCGGCGGAGGAACTGGGCTTCGACTTCGTCTCCACGTCCGATCACCCGTGCGGCGACTCGCCGACCCATGAGACCTGGACGATGCTGACCTGGGTCGCCGCGGCCACCTCCCGGATCCACATCGCGACCCGCGTGCTGGGCGTGCCCTACCGTCCGCCCGCGATGGTCGCCAAGATGGCCGAGACGTTGCACCGGCTGTCCGGCGGCCGCCTGATCCTCGGGCTCGGCGGCGGCCACTCCGACGACGAGTTCCGCGCCTTCGGCCTGGACGTGCCCTCACCCCGCGAGAAGGTCGACGGGATGACCGACGCCATCCACATCCTGCGCGGCCTGTGGTCGCAGCAGCGGTTCACCTACCGGGGCGACCGCTACCACACCCAGGCCGCCGAGCTGGAGCCGAAGCCGGACACCCCCATCCCCATCTGGCTCGGCACCTACGGTCCCCGGGCGCTCGCGGCCACGGGACGGCTGGCCGACGGCTGGATCCCGTCGCTCGGCTTCGCCCCGCCCGAGCAGGCGGCGGCCATGCGCGAGCGTGTCCTGGCCGCCGCCGCCGAGGCCGGCCGGGATCCGGCGGAGATCGCCTGCGTCTACAACGTCCCGGTGTGGATCGACGGCCCCGAGGACGACGCGGCCGTCCTCGGCGGCCCCGCGCAGGCGGTGGTCGAACGGCTGACCGGCTTCGCGAAGCTGGGGTTCACCTCGTTCAACTTCATGCCGGCCGGTCCCGAACCGCACACGCAGACCGAACGCCTCGCCCACGAGGTCCTTCCGGCACTGCGCGCCGCCCTGTCCTGACGCCCCCTGCCGACCCGGGTCCAGGACCGGGTCGACCCGGGTCGAGATCCCGGGCGACGAGCCTGGACCCGGGTACGGCGGCCCTCGCCCCAGGACCGATGACCGGCGGCCCCGCCTGCGGTGAACTGGACCAATGATCGAGTTCAGCCACGTCAGCAAGGTCTACGGAGAGGTGAGGGCACTCGACGACGTGTCCTTCACCGTCGAGGCGGGGAGCGTCACCGGGTTCCTCAGCCCCAACGGCGCCGGGAAGTCGACGGCCCTGCGCGTCCTCCTCGGCCTCTCCCGCGCCACCTCCGGCTCGGCCACCGTGCTGGGCCGGCCGTACGCCGAGCTAGACAGCCCGGCCTACCAGGTCGGCACGCTGCTCGACGCCGGCGCCCAGCACCCCGGCCGCACCGGCCGGGAGATCCTGACCCTGGGCGCGATGACCCTCGGCCTGCCGAAATCGCGGGTCGACGAGGTCCTCGACATGGTCGGGCTGAGCGCCCGCGAAGGCGGCCGGACCGTCCGCGGCTACTCGCTCGGGATGCGGCAGCGGCTCGGCATCGGCCACGCCCTCCTCGGCCGTCCTCGGGCGCTCGTCCTGGACGAGCCCGCCAACGGCCTCGACCCCCAGGGACTCCACTGGATGCGCGGGCTGCTGCGCGGACTGGCCGAGTCGGGATGCGCGGTACTGCTGAGCTCACACCTGCTGCACGAGGTGGAGCGGATCGCCGACCGCATCGTGATGATCGGCCACGGCCG
The DNA here is from genome assembly GCF_040653115.1 of Streptosporangium sp. NPDC048047. Lineage (NCBI taxonomy): Bacteria > Bacillati > Actinomycetota > Actinomycetes > Streptosporangiales > Streptosporangiaceae > Streptosporangium > Streptosporangium sp. NPDC048047. The sequence goes on from NZ_JBEZNH010000020.1 coordinate 96,472, forward strand.
CGTCCTCGTCCAGGGCTCCGTCGAGGAGCTCGGCCGGGGCCGGAGCCTTGAGGAGACCTTCCTCGAACTGACCGCGGGCACCGGCCGGCACCCGGCATGACCACCCCCGACACCCTCGCGTCCAGGAGCATCATGAGCGACACCACGACCGTCGGCCCGGACACCGCCGGCATCGGCCGGACCCGGACACCGACCCCGTTCCGGCGGCTGCTGGCCGTCGAGACCCGCAAGCTCTTCGACACCCGCAGCGGAAAGATCATGACCGCGGTCATGGTCGTGCTGACCGTGGGCGCCATCGCCGGACGGGGCCTCTACGCCGGCCCGCGGCTGGAGGTCCTGATCGGCACCGCCGGGCTCAGCCTCGGCACCCTGCTGCCGGTGCTCGGCATCCTCACGGTGACCGGCGAGTGGAGCCACCGCACCGCCCTGACCACCTTCACCCTCGAACCCCGGCGCGGGCGGGTGCTGGCGGCCAAGTGCCTGCCGCCGCTGATCGCCGCCGTGGCGGCCTCCGCGTTCGCGATCCTGGTCGCGGTGCCGGTGACGGCCGCCGTCTCCGCCGTCCGGCACGTCCCGGCCGACTGGGACCTCACGCCCGTGGCGCTGCTGGGCTGGACCGCCGCGAACGTCCTCGTGGTCGCGATGGGCCTCGCCCTGGGCATGCTGCTGCTGAACGCCCCCGCCGCGATCGTGATCTGCCTGTCCGCTCCCGCGCTGTGGAGCGCGGTCGCCAGGATCGGCTCCGTCGGCGAGACCCTGGCCGGCTGGCTCGACCTGAACACCACGGCCGGCCCCCTGATGGAGGGGCACATGACCGGCGGCGACGTCGCCCGGCTGGCCGCCTCGGTGTCCTTCTGGATCGTCGTCCCGCTGGCGACCGGTACGGCGCGCGTGATCCGCAAGGAGATCGGCTGAGATGGGAGACGCCCGCACCCGCACGCCGCTCACCGCCACCCTGGCCGCGCTGACCGCGCTGGCCGTACCGCCCATGCTGGCCGCGACCGGCTGCGCGGCCACGAAGGTGGACACCTCCCACGTGACGTCCGACGCCGTGGTCGCCGTCGGCGAAGCACCGCTCGACACCGCCGCGTCCAGACGCCTGGTCGGGATCGGTGAGGCCACCCACGGCAACAGGGAGTTCGCCCAGGTCCGCCTGTCGATCATCCGTACCCTGGTGCGCGAGCACGGTTTCCGCGCCATCGCCCTGGAGGCCGACTTCGGCGGCACCGCCGCCGCCGACGACTACGTCAGGGAGAACCGGGGCAGCGCGGAGGAGGCCGCCACCGCGCTCGGCTTCGACATCTACCGGACCAGGGAGACCGCGGACCTCCTCACCTGGATCCACGACCACAACGCCACCGTCTCCGACGCGGACAAGGTGCGCCTGTACGGCTTCGACATGCAGCGCTACGACCTCAACAAGAAGCGGCTGCTGAGCTACCTCGCCCAGGTGGATCCGGCGCTGGGCCGGCAGGCGGAGACGTCACTGGCCGACCTCACCGACGCCGGCCGGGCCAGGCAGGACGAGAAGAAGACGGCCGCCGCCGCCACGGCCGCCGAGCGGATCGTCGCCCAGATGAGAACCGGCCGGGAGAGGTACGTGAAGGCCTCCTCTCCGGAGGCGTTCGTCCTCGCCGCGCACCACGCCGAGACCATCCTGCGCGGCGCGCGACTGCAGACCTCCGGCGACCGGTACGCCGCCAAACGTGACGCCTGGATGGCCGAGAACGTCACGTGGATCACCGACGTCGAGGCCGGCCAGGGGCGGAAGCAGCTCGTGCTGGCCGGTCACAACGGCCACATCGACAAGAGCGGTGCGGCGTTCTCCTACGAGTCGATGGGCCGGCGGCTGGCCGCCGCGTACGGCGGCGACTACTTCACGATCGGCACCGACTTCGGCGAGAGCACCTTCATCAGCAAGGACGAGGCCTCCGGGGAACGCAAACGATTCAGCGTGACCAACCCCTCCCCCCTGGCCAAGCTGTTCGGCAGCGAACCGCTGGGTTACGTGGACATCAGGCGGGCCTCGGCGCAGCCCGCCAACCGGAAGCTGCTCAACACGGAGATCCCGATGGGCAGCGTCGGCGACGCCTTCCAGGCGGACTACAGCGGCGTGCTCGCGGCCTACACCGTGAAAACGGTCCCCGCCAAGGCGTACGACGCCCTGGTCTACGCACCTCACGCCTCGCCGGTCACCCCGCTGTGACCTCGGAACCGGCCGGTTCGCGGAACAGCAGGTGGCCGGGTCCGACAACCGCTCCGGCGGGGTGTGGATGATCGCGCCGGGCGCCGGGCGAGACCGCTCCGGTGGTCCTGCAGGGACGCCCGCCCGCGGCGGGGCCTCCGTGGCGGATCTCAGTGGTTCGCCCGCTCGAAGTACCCGAGGGCCGCGCCGACCGCCCTGCAGGACTCGACGTCGTCGCCGCCCGGAACGATGCGGTACGGATGCCAGACCTCTACCCGACCGGCCCCGACCCGCGCGTACAGGCAGGTGCCGTCGACCCCTTCCCTGAGGGCGACACCGATCGTCCCGTCCCTGACGGTGATCTCCTGCGTGATCCTCCGATCCAGGTCCAGCCGCGACACGGCCTGCCGGACCTTCGCCGGATCCGCCTGGCGGGGCAGGGTGTCCCGCAGCCGTTCGACGATCCGGGCGGGAAACCTGGGCGGGCCGGGGAAACGCAGGGGCGTTCGCCGGGGGCAGTCGACGTCGTCGACGACGACGTCGGATCGGTAGACGCCGATCTCGAAGCACCTGACGGCATCCGGCAACGGGGTGGACGCCCCAGGACGGGCTCCGCCCGCCGCACCCGTGGCCGTGCCCACGACCCGCACCACCAGCCTCAGCGGATCGGCTCTGTTCCGCTTGTCACCGCCGATGGCCAGAAGGTCCACACCCTCTCGCCGGGAGACGAAGAACCCGAAGTCCTCCGTCTTCCAGGACATGACGTTCCCAAGCGCCTCGGCCAGGCTTTCCGCCTGTGCCCGGGCGTTCTCCTCAGCGGCGTCACCGGTGGTGCCGCACCCCGACATCAGAAGGACCAGAACGACCGAGCAGAGAAAAGGGCGCACATGTCATCCGTACCCCATGACGACACGGCGGGCCGGATGATCCCGCATCGACCGGTGAACGACCACCCTCTTCTGGTGACGCTGACCTTTCAAGCTCAGTGCCATAGGCTCTTGCGCATTCCAAATGGCGGGAGAGACGAATGGAACGTTGCGAGCGGTGCGATTTGTTCGTCGGCGAAGGCTGTGCGTGCGCCGTGTCCGGGGCTGATGCGCCACGCCGGACGCCAGGCGCCGCCGACCAGGTTCGCTGGGTGAAGTTCGCGCCGGACACCATCCTGATCTCCTCCAGGAGGATGGCCCACCTGCCGGGCGCTTGTGATCACATGAGCGAGTCCGATGTGGTCGCTCCAGCCTGGGGGTGGGTCCGCGCGCCGGAACCCGGCGCCTGGGATCGCATCAGCCCCGGCAGCCCTGTCCAGGCCACCGAGGGGAATCTTCGCCTGGCGGCCGTCGCCAGATGCACGACGTGCTCGAACAGCCTGAGGTGAACCGGCATCGACCGTCCGGCCGGACCGGAGCCGTGATCGCTCGCCACCGGCGACGGCACAGCGGCCTCGGCATGCCGATCCCGATAGTGGGCGGGAAACGGCCATCGCGGCATGAGAATCCGGAAACGCGATTCCACAGGGCTCGGAGCGGACCACAACCTCGATGAAATTCGGAGCGGCTCAAAAACCGCACCGGAAGACAGCCCGGCCTCAGGCCTTTCGAAACGACAGGACCTACGAGGGCACGGCTCCCGTCATCGACGCCCCCTGCGGGCTTGAACCGATGCCGATGAAAGAGACCTGCGGGCTTGAACCGATGCCGACGGAAGAGAACCGCACCCACGCGTACGCCGGCCGGTAGCCCGCCGGTTCCCGCTGCGCCGGACGAAATCCGGCCGATCCTGCGAGATGCGGAGAAAACCGAGTTCACATGCCAACCTGCACCGCGGGGCAACCGTCTCACATTTGCCTCATACCTCACACGCCGAAGGATCCACGGTGCGCCCCCTCCCTCTCGCCCTGTTCGCCGCCGCTCTGACCCTGCCGTTCGTGTCCATCGCACCGGCGCAGGCCGCCACGCTCCCCGCGGTCCAGTTCGTGAAGATCTACTACAACTCCCCGGGGTCACCGGACAACGGAGCGAACAGCAGCCTGAACGGCGAGTGGGCTCAGCTCAGGAACACCACCCGGAAGGCGATCAACCTCAAGGGGTGGACCCTTCGCGACAAGACGGCCGCGCCGGACCACGTCTACACGTTCGACGCGTTCACCCTCGGCGCCGGGAAGACGGTCACGGTAAGGACCGGCAAGGGCAGGAACACCTCCACCACCCGCTACTGGGGCCGGTCCGGGGGGACGTTCGCCTACATCTGGAACCAGGCCTCGGACACGGGCTATGTACGCAACCCGTCCGGAAAGCTCATCGACTCCTGCTCGTACAACAACTCCCGGGCCGCGTCGGTCAACTGCCTGTAGCCGTAAGGAACGGGCCCGCCGGCCGGCACATCCCCTCCCGGAAGCAGCCGGGAGTCGGAATCACTCGACGGGCAGGCCCCACGTCTCCCGACGGGCAACAACATCCACAAGAGCGACGGAAGGAAGGGTGCCCTCCAGTGCGGCATCGCGAATCCGATCCGCCTCGGGATCGGTGTCGAGCATCGCCTCGCACCACCAACGGCGCAGGATCACCTCAGCCTGGTCCAAGGGCGCCTGACCGAGCTCACGGTAGAACTCCATCCGCCGGCCGCCTTGGAGGGCGGCGGCGATCCCATCGACGGTACGAGGCACCCGAGGCTCACCGGGAACGTGTGGGCGTACAGGCTGATCACTCATACCGTGAGGACAGCTGCCGGAAGGCGTCGTATCGGGGAGACAGCCCGAATTCCAGAAGCGACGGGGCCTCTGTCATCCCCCGCCTCATCGGGCACGGCCGGCAGGCTCGTCACAAGGACATCCAGCAGTAGAGCAGCTGATCGTCATCTCTCGCACGACGCGCCAGGCCGACGAGATCCTTGGTGAGCGACAGCATGTACCCGTCGTCATCATCGGTGAAGCGGGAGAACTCCTCGATGCCCGCCCACTGCTCCGCCAGCATCGGCAGGCGGGCGTCGTCCACACCGGCGAGCATGTCACGAGCCTTCGCCGGCAGTTCCGTGATGCAGGTCCCTTCGAGGTACGGAGAATCTTCGGGCAGGGCATCCCACTCCTCGTCGCTTCGCGGCGCGGCCTCCGGAGGTGGGTACAGCACCACTGTCTCGACCAGCCCCAGGGAATAGTCGACCTGGCCGGCGAACGCGACGAGCTGACCCAGGATCACATCGGGGTCGATCCATTTGGTCACCACCACATCGAACTCCGGAACTCCACGCGAGGCATCGGCGATCTCGCGGGAATGCTCGGGCTGGACGGTCGCCGCAGCACGGTCCGCGGCGCGGTAGTACTCATAGAAGACACCCATGTAAGCGCTCCTGTCCGGGGTCCATGGCGACATGGCCGCCTTGTGGCAGGTGGACACGCTAGGGCACGCGACTGACATTACGAGTGGGCACGGCTCCCCCGAGGCGAAGCGCCTTCCCTGGCCGATGGTGGACATCGAATGGGTCCTCGGCCCCCTGCCCTCGCCGGGCGGCTTCGGGCCGCAGTCACCGGCGTCTTCGCTCAGGCGGTCGAGGGCTCAGCCTGAGTCCTCGTTCTCTCCCGAGTGCTCTCCCTCGGAGGGCCCTTGTTCGTGTTCGAGGCCGTGCTCTCCCGGCCAGGCGGCGAGGATCTCGATGCCGATCACCTTGCCGTCCTTGTCGAGGTCGAAGTTCACCATCGCGTCGTCCGCCGTGACCGTCCTCACCGCGCCTCCCGGAGGGATCGGGCCGTGCAGGTAGACGTAGGTGCCTTCGGCTTCCGGATCGTAGGTCCACATACCGGGATGCCTCTTCAAGGACGCCGTTCCTCCTGCTGTTAGCAAAGGTGTTGGCAAGATCGCGAAATCGCCTCGACAAAAGAAAAACCCCTGACGGCATATCGCCTGCTCAGGGGCCTTCTTCGCTGCGAGCCGACGAGGGGAATCGAACCCCTGACCTTCTGTTCACAAGGGAAGGGCAGACGTCTCGTCAACGGCATCCCCGCCTGCTCAGGCGGTAGATGCGGGCCGGTGGTGGGTGATCGTGTAAGGCGGCGTCGCTGTATCTCGCTGCTGTGCGAACATCTGTGTCCTGTCCCGTGCACGCTTGACGCTTCGGCCCCGCCTGAGGCTTTACATGATCACGACATGGCTATCGACTCAAACTCTGCGCGGACCAGCCATCATGTCGCCGGCAACGCTTCTGCTCATGCAGATGAGCGCGTGTTGCGCGGTTCGACCCATCTCCACGCGGGCGGCCCGACCGCTTGCTCGGCGCCGTGGACCCAGGCGCATTATCCGTGTGCATCCGGCGGCACCCCTGCCCCCGGTGGTCGGGGCGCGCGCCGGCACGGCGATGCCGGGCCCGGGTGTCCGTGCGCCCGACGTTGCGAGCCATCGGCGATCCGTGGAGCAGCGCGGCCCCAGAAGGTGTGGTTCCGATGCCCTGCCCATTGACGCAGCCGCATCGACGAAAATGGAAGGCGCTGGCCGATCTTCGCTGCCCATAATGGTTGGTATGAAGCTTGCTGAGGCACTTGCGCTTCGCGCGGATGCGGCGCGCCGTGCCGAACAACTGCGCGCCCGCATCGCCGCCAGCGCCCGCTACCAGGAGGGCGAGGCGCCCGCCGAGGATGCCGCCGCCCTGCTGACCGAAGCCGGCGAGGTCCTCAGTGAACTGGAGTCGCTGATTCGACGGATCAACCGCACCAACGCCGCCACCCGGCTTGAGACAGGCGGCACGCTGACCGACGCGCTGGCCCGCCGCGACGTGCTGCGGCTGCGGCACGCCACAGTCACCTCCGCCGCGGATGCCGCCGCTGGTGACGGGCAACGTGGGTTCCGGCAGCTGCGCTCGGAGCTGAAGATGATCCCAGCACTGCCGGTGGCCGCGCTGCGCACCCAGTCCGACGACCTCGCCCAGCAGATACGCGAGGTCGACACGCTCATCCAGCGCACCAACTGGGAGGTCGACCTGCTGGACTGACAATTCAGGTGCGGAGCAGGTAGCCGACGTGGAGGCGTGCACGAACCCGCGAGCCGGCGGGCAATCCGGCTCACTCCTGGCGCGCCGAGGGCAGGCGCAGGGGTTCGACTCCCCGGAACACACCGCATGCCCAGCACACCGCACAGGTGACGGCGCACAGGGCACGGCACACCACCGGGTGCAGATCCACGACGGCGAGGGCGGGCAAGGGGACTCCGCGCCCCGATCGCACAGCCGTTGTTCAGTCATGACATCAGAGATCCGACGACCATAGCCTGAACCGCGCCGGTTGAGGGGGCTGGTCCTGCTGGCGCTCGTCTTCGGGCTGCGTCGCGGTGAGGCGCTCGGGCTGATGTGGGACGGCTTCGATCCGGAAGCCGGAACCCTGCGGGTGACCCACGCCGTCAAGCGCATCAAGAACCGCGTTCCGGGGGCCGAGCGGAAGACCAAGCTCGTGCTCTCGGAGCTGAAGACCAGGAGGTCACGCCGTACGCTCTGCCTGACTCCGGAGCTGGTCGACGCGCTCAAGTGGCACCGGGCCGCGCACAACGCCGAGCGCCTCCAGGCCGGGCAGGAGTGAACCGAGCACAGGTTGATCTTCCCGACCGTCTTCGGCAATCCCTCGGACCCGGACACCTTCTCGCACCTGTTCTCCAACCTCGCGCGGAAGGCCGGCCTCGGGCACTGGCACCCGCACGAGCTGCGGCACTCGGGGGCCTCGCTCATGCTCGCCCAGGGCACCCCGCTGCACGTCGTCTCCGAGGCCCTCGGGCACGCGAGCATCGCGATCACCAAGGACGTCTACGGCCATCTCGTGGAAGGCGAGAAACGCGCGGCGACGGCGGCAATCTCCGGGGCACTGCTGGGCGGACAAAGGCCGGTGGCTCCCGGAGTGGCTCCCAAAGACGCCGAGAACACCGGCTGAGCACCGAATACACAGAAGGCCCCTGACGGCATATCTCCTGTTCAGGGGCCTTCTTCGCTGCGAGCCGACGAGGGGAATCGAACCCCTGACCTTCTGTTTACAAGGGAAGGGCAGAGTCCAGGCCGGGGCACTCACATGCTGGTCAGGTAGTAGATGCGGTGCGGTGGGGTGTGATCGCGTAAGACGGTGTTGCTGTACGGCACTGCTGTATGGCAGCGCGCGCAACCTTGGGGCGAGCATTGTGTCGGTGTGGTCGGCACCATGCCTTAGCGTCTCCTCATCTGCGTGGGTCCGTTGGGAGAAGCGATGAACATGAGTGATCTCCTGAAGCCTGACAAGTTGTGGTCGGCGGCGGAGGTGCTGACCCGGCCAAGCCCCGTCCCGGCCGTCCCCGGCGTCTACGGCTGGCACTTCGAGCGGTCCCCCGATCCCCAGTTGCCCTCCGGGCAACTGCTGTATGTCGGGATCGCCCCCCGTCGAATGGCGACCCGAGCCAGCAGACAAAACCTGCGTACCCGGGTCCGTTACCACTTCCGCGGTAACGCCGAGGGCTCCACCCTGCGCCTCACCTTGGGCTGCCTACTCGGCCTTGAACTCCGTCGGGTGGGCAGCGGCAAGCGTCTGACTTTCGGACAGGCCGGCGAGCAGGAACTGACGGCCTGGATGGCCGATAACGCTCGGGTCTGCTGGCTGCCACACCCCGAACCCTGGCTCGCCGAATCCGAATTGATCGTCCGACTGGATCTTCCACTCAATCTCGACCAGAATAGAAACCACGCCTTCCACCAGCACCTCAGCGCTCTGCGAGCCTCCGCGAGAACTCATGCCCGTGAACTTCCTGTCACCTGCTGAACAACTTTCCTAGCTGCGATCTGCCCTACCCTCGTAGATCTGGGTGGCCTCCAGCACCGGTTCTGGTCACTTGCGGACTGCGCCCACGTCTCGCACTACGACAAGAACAGTGTTCTCCAGAAGCTCGGCGATGCTCCGGAATAGCCGACAAAATGATCAGCGACTCGACTTATCAAACCGGTCGAGGCGCTGGTCGCTTGTGCCTCACACTGGCCTGCATGGACCCCTTCGCCGAGAGCGTCAATTACGCCCCTTTCAGCACCATCCCATGGCCGATCCCGAACGATGATCTTGCAGCCATGGACGATGCCGATGAGTGGTGGCTAGTCGCATGCATGGACTGGCCGCGCGATCGTTGGCTCGGATACATACTCGGATACCGGAAGGCGGCGGCGGTCCTCGTCGGTCATGTGACTGAGACGGGACACCATCAGGACACTCTGGTCTATCCGTTCCTGCTCTGCTGGCGCCACTATGTCGAACTCCAACTAAAAGTAGCAATCACCCTCTTGAGGCGCTGGCACGAAGAGCCGGCCGAGCTGGTCAGAACGCACAAGATCAATCTACTGTGGGGCACCGCAAAGAAGCTTCTTCTCCGCCAAGAACTCCCAGAAGAGGATCTTGAGGCGGTCAACAATACGGAGAAAATTCTCCTACAGCTTCACGGACTTGATCCCACCTCTGAGCACTCACGCTATCCCGTGAGAAATGACGGATCACACACCCTGGAATTTCTACCGCGCGTGCACATGAGGCGATTCCACGAGGCCATGGAGCGTGTTGCTCACTTCCTTGATGCTTGTGACAGCAAGCTAAGAGAGGACATCAATACCCGCGACGAGATCCGGGCAGATTACTCGCGGATGCATGGTGACGAGTGATGGCTTCGTCACCAAAGATTAAAAAGGTCCAACCGTCAACTATGCCGGGGTGTTTTGCCGTTCACAGCAGATGGCCAGGAGCGGCGCCAAAGCGCCGACCTTCCACTTTTCAGGCGGAGCGACCGTTCTCGCGGGGAGGTGGAGGCCATGGTCAGAGGGTGGTGGACGATGGCCGACATAAGCCCATGTGCGAAGACATCGCCGTCAGCGCTACTGTCGCTGCTTGGCATCCCCACTTCTCGTACGATCCCCATCATCTGCTATGAGATCACACGAGGTAAGTTGGTGGACTCTAGGGCAGACAGGATCTACGATCAGCAACTATGGCCACTGCGATATGCCCTCACTGCCGGGTTGCTGCGCACTTCACCCAACAGTATGTCTATGAGGTCCATCAAGACGAGTTTGACTTCCAAAACGTGATCATACATTCTTGCGCGCGTTGCGGTATGCCACTCGTTCAGGTGACCAAGGACAGCAGAACTATTGCGCGTTGGCCAGTCGCTTCGACAGGGCATCTCTTGTATCCGGATGTCCCAGAAGGCATTGCCGACCTCGCCCGGGAAGCCCATGCTTGCCTTGAAGCCGGCGCAACACGAGCGGCCGCTTTGATGGCACGGAGCACTGTTGAAGCCGTTGCCAAGGACAAGGGCATTACCAGCGGTAGCCTAATGCAGAAGATTGATCAGCTTCATAGAAGTGGTCACATATCCCAGCTGATCGCTGAAGCTGCTCACGAAATCCGGTTCGCTGGCAACGAGGCCGCTCACGGCCCCCTTGACATGGACCCCGTCAGCCGGGAGGACTCTGAAGCGATCAATCGCCTCATGGACAAGATCTTGGAGCGGGTCTATCACGAGCCTGCAGAGATCGAGTACATCCGAATGAAACGCACGCTTGGCCCGTCTGTGGGAGAGAGGCATCCCGACTACACCGCTGACGCTTTCGGCGCGCTGCCGGAAGCCGGATGGACCAGTCGTCCGCCCTTCTGAAGCGGGACCCTGAGGGTGCGGTGAGGAGCCGTAGTCACGCACCGACACACAGAGCCCCTCACATACCGCAATCAGCTATGGCTGGCCCTGTCCTGTGCGTCAGTGGCGTCAGACCTCAGGGCACCGATCCCGAGCACCGACAGCAGAGCGTAGTCGGAGGTTACCTCCACTGCTTTTGCGCCTTTCAGTACGATACCGGCCAAGGGATCGGCATAATCTCATCATGAACTGGAACCTTGCCCTCAGCTACCTCCAGACGCTCATATGGCCGATGCTGATCGTGGCCTTAGCTCTAGTCTTCCGGCATCCGCTGGCCAGGCTCGTAGGTCGCCTGCGAAAAGCTGGCGCTGCTGGTGTGGAGGTCGAATTTGAGCAGGCTGAGGAGGCCCTACGCCAAGCCGATACAGCTCTAGAGGTCACGAGTACACCTGACACTGAGCCACCGAACGAATCGCCACAACCCATCGAGGAAGCGAAAGAATCACGAGGTGGAGACGTTGATAGATGGCCTGATCCTCAACGCCCAACACCGCCGTCTCACGACGACAGACATGCCGAGGCAAACCGGCGCAAGGCTATAGAAAACGTTCTAGCAGAGGGAATAAGACTGGGTTGGGAATATGCAAAATATGGTGAATCGGCGCCACCAAAATTCGGGGTAGAGTGGACATCCTCTGGGACGCCAAGAATTATTGACAAGTCGGCAGAGGCTGGACAGAGAATCAAGGCCGCACAGGAGTACAAGGCGCGAATTGGGCGCGTACTAAGTCGTCAACTCAAAGAGTCCGAGACTCTACTTAAAGAGGGGAACTCTTGGTTCGGTCCGCATGATTATGTCTATCAGAGCGACTCTGGAGAAATCTGGATTGCAATAGAATATGACCTTGATAGCAATGTCGATCTGATACATCGTCTACACGAAACCTTTTCGAGCCAGCAGCGTTACCTCGCAAAGAAAGATACCAGGCTTCTCGGGATCATCTTCATTCATCACCGAAAAGCTCCAGCGCGGATACTCAACATCATTAAGATGCTCTGGACAGCCGACCATTCTCACGAAGTACAGTTAGTTCGCTGGACAGATTCGAGCGATGACTACGGTATTATAGAGGCCGTGTATTCCCTAGACGATAGTTACATCCCCTTCTAACGGCAGGGGGTGAGTCTCTAGATCAATTGCCTACATTGCGCGTTTACTGCCGCAATGCTTTTCGCTCGCTTACCCCTCCGCGGAGGGCTGCTCTCACACGGGTTTTGCTGCTGAGCTGGCTAGCATTTTGCGGGTGCCGCCGCGAAAGTACTGGTGGACCGCCCGCCAAACTATAAACGAGCCGAGTGGACGCATGCTCGAGTCGCGATGATTAATGCCAGAAGTGGCGCGAATCTCGCCCCAAGAAAGGATAGTACCAAACAGTGGGCGGCAACGAATCTATGCCGAATAGCACCGAAGATGGATGGCAAGCTCTCGCTCATGCCCTATTCAATCTCGCCGGATCCATTCATAATAGCCTAGAGATCAACCATGCGTATTGCACAGATGGATCTCCGGCTTGGGTGGAAATAGAAAGCGAAAACTTTTCCGATAGTTGGGGGGTACGTCCAACCCGTGCAGCGAACATGACAGCCACAATGTTTATTGGGTCAGCAGTCGATCACCTTGCCGGGCTTGCAACACTCCTCAAGTCCCCTCACGCCATACATGCTCTTTTTACTGTAGCGAGAGCATGCTTGGAGAGTGCGAGTCTTGCATGGTTTCGACTTGATCTCGATATAGATGCACGGGAACGAGTTAGGCGATACATGAACGATCGGCTGGCCGCCTTATATGAGGTACGAAAGTTCACGGAGGACCAATCGATCAAAGCCGAGAAAGATGCAATAGTAGATCAGATCATCGATTGCGCGCTACACAAGCAATTCACGATCAACATGGTGGGTGGTAATCGATTTCTAACTCCCCCAAGGCCAAGTAAGACCCAGAGGGCGCGAGATGTACTGGCCGACGCAATGCTTCCAAACAATAGAGCCTACCAATTCCTTAGCGCTATTGCCCATAGCGAATATCATGGCCTCGCATGGGCATTTGATGAGGAGGTTCTAGAAGAGCATACAGAAGGGGGCCACTCTGGGCATCCTGTACTTACTGATGAAAAAGCGGCAAAACTGCTACTACCTGCGCCACTTTCTTTCGTAGCGATGGGGTCAAGAATGTATAACCATTATGGATGGAATGACAACGAATTTAGGCAAGCTGTCGATGTCTTCATTTCCATCTGGGGGGCTAGTGCCGATCGAACATGATCATGTGGCGGCCGTATCTCAACCTGGTCATTGTGTGACCTGGACCGTCTCGCTACCCCTTTGGCTGGCGGTCATCTCCTCGTCGGGCAGGTGTAGCCATGCTGGGCCGGACGCCTGGGGTCAAGTCGTCGTTCGCGTGTACATGCGTCCCGGTGACCTTCCATGCCTGCTGGTTGGCCTGCCCGCACTCGACGGCTTGACCCCAGGTGGCAGGTCTGGCATCCCTCAGGGTGGCCGGCGAGGAGATGACCGCCCGGCCACCCGCACCAGTTCATCTCTGAGGAGGGCCGGGGGTGCAGGGGGCAGAGCCCCTTGCGGTTCTTCGTCTGCTCCTCGGCAAACGAGTCCGTGTCGTCCTGGCCCTGCTGCTGGCTGTGATGGTCTTCGCTCGTCTGAGACGTCTGCTCGCGGTGATAAGGGAGCGCGCGGGCGGCGCCGGCCGGGACCGGCCGAAGAGCCGCAGCCCGGCCGGCTGGCCGACCGGTGCGCGACGCGGGCCGCCGTAGGCGGGCCGCTTTAAAAGCGAACAGATAAGTTACGTTCGATCTTGGAGCGAAGGGCTGTCAGGCCGTCTGAGCTGCCGTTTCGGCGCTGGTCCAGACTCGTTCGAAGCTGCTGAGGTAGGTCGTCGCAGCGTTGCCGTTCTCAGTGCCGGTCAGGTAGATGACGGGTGCTTCGGAGGCTCGGGTGCCGTAGGCGTGGAGGTTGACCAGCAGGCTGCCGTCGGCGCGGTAGATGGAGTTGTACAGCACCGTGCGGTGCAGGCGGATCTCGATGCCCTCAACGTCTCGGAGGGGTCGATAGAGGGTCAGAGTGTTGCGGACGCGGGCGGCCATGACCTCGCCCCCGATGCCCTCCTCGACGCCCCGGGCGGCAACCTCCGGACTGTCGGGGTCGCCCAGGAGGATGCGGACCCGTACCCCTGCCCGTGCTCGCTGGGCGAGGATGCGTAGGAGGCCGGCGTCTTCGGCGAGGAACAGGCCGCTGTAGACGAGGATGCCGATCTCTTCGGCCGCGGTCTCGAAGAAGGTGCGCCAGACGTCGGCGGGTACGGCCCAGCGGTGCGGATAGATCGCTTTGATCTCGTCGGGGACGCGTCGGCCGCGGGTGGCGTCGGGCCATAAGTCGCTTTCCTCGGTTCCGAGGAGGTCGGCGACTGCGAGGCGGTGGCGGGGGTGGGGGATGCGGCCGCTGATCCAGCGGGCGACGGTCTTGGGGTCGACCGCCAGGCGGGCGGCGATGTCGACGGGTTGCAGTCGCGCCCGGATGAGGGCGTGCCGGAGGTTTTCGTTCATAGCAGGGACGCACCTTCCGCAGCAGGAGGGCCGGTGCCTGCGACGCTAACATAAGACGTCCCTAGACGTCCCTAACTTGCGGTGCCCGAGTCCCTGTCCGGCGACGAAGCTCATCGGCATGCGACCCCGCCTGATCCCGGGGTCCGCCCTCCACCATCCGATGGGAGCTACAACAGTCATGGGCACCGTGAAAGAAAGCCAGCACGCCTACCAGGTAGAGCTGCTCACCGCGCTCCGCAACGAGCTGATCAACCGGGAGATCATCGCGGTCCTGATCACCGACAGCAAGAACCGGCCGTGCCTGGACGTCACCGACAGCGCCTTCCGCGCCCGCCGCGTCTACGCCCACCTGGCGTTCCAGTGGTACTACTGGGGCGCCGAGCACGACGAGCGCGTCTCGTGCCTGAAGCTGTTCCCCGCCGCCGACCGGATCGCCGAGGCCGCGCGGGCCGGCTGGCGCGACGGCGAGCAGGAAGAGCTCGGCCTGGACCTCAGCCAGATCCGCCAGGCCTACCGCTCCTGAACCCGGCCTTCGATGTCCGCTGTTGAGAGCAGGTGGCTGACCGGCGGGCGGGTCTACCACCAGCTCGCCGATCGGCTCCGCGCGCAGATCACCGCGGGAACCTACCCGCCGGGCAGCACCCTGCCCTCAGAAACAGCCCTCGCCGACCGGTTCCGCATCGCCCGCTCCACGGCCCGGCGCGGCCTGGCGGTCCTGGAAGACGAGGGCCTCATCGTCACCCTGCCCGGCAAGGGCCGCGTCGTCAGATGCGACGACCCGGACCGGCAGGCGGCCTACCGCTACCAGGCGATCGCCCGCGGCCTGCGTGAGCAGATCCGCACCGGAGCGCTACCCGCCGGGGCCTCGCTACCCAGCGAGCACGCGCTGTGCCGCCGGCACCGGGCCTCGCGCAACACCGTCCGCCACGCCCTGGCCGAACTGGAACACGAAGGACTGATCACCACCGCGCACGGCAAGGGCCGGTTCGTCCGGCTTGCCCAGGATTGAGACGTCTGAGGACGTCCTGGCGCTGATCCTGGAAGCCTCCCCGGGACCGGCGTCTATCGTGAGCCGTATGGGACATGCTGAATGGGCACGCGACCTGGCCGAAAACCTCCTGCGCAAACCGCTGCCGCGCCGCTGGGAGCACACCCAAGGAGTGGCCGCGCGTGCCGAGTCCCTGGCACCGATCCTCGGCGAGGAAGCCGACCTGCTGACCGCCGCGGCTTGGCTGCACGACATCGGCTACGCACCCGATCTCGTCGACACCGGCTTTCATCCACTCGACGGCGCCCGGTACCTGCGCGATGTCCACCAGGCCGACGCCCGGCTTTGTCGCCTGGTCGCGCATCACTCCTGCGCGGTCTACGAGGCGACCGAACGCGGGCTCCTCGACGCCCTCAACGCCGAGTTCGGCCTTGAACGCCCCGAGCTGGTGACGGCGTTGACCTATGCCGACATGACCACTAGCCCGGACGGCCTCCCCTTGGATGTCTCCGACCGGCTGACGGAGATCCACTCCCGCTACGGCCCCGAGCATCTTGTCAGCCGGTCGATCAGCAACGCGACCCCGTGCATCACCTCGGCCGTGCGCGCGGTTCAGGAGGCTCTATCCGATGTACGGCGCCGCCCGGCCGTCGAGGAAGTGGCCGATCCGCAGGCGCATTGACCGGTCCATCGACAGCGCGCCGACCTCTTCACGGGGCACCCAGCGCACCTCTCGGGACTCATCGCTCGGCGTCGGCTCGCCGGCGATCGGCCGGCCGTGCAGCACGATGGAGAACTCCTGGCGGGCCTCGCCGTTGGAGGTGTAGAGGATGACATGCTTAGGGTCGGTGTAGGTGCCGACCAAGCCGGTGATCTCGCAGCGGATGCCAGTTTCCTCCAGCGTCTCGCGGATCGCGGCCTCAGGCAGGGACTCGCCCAGGTCGATCGCGCCGCCGGGCACGGCCCAGTTGCCATTGTCGGATCGGCGGATCATGAGGATCTCACCGGCGTCGTTGATGACCACGACGTTGACCGACGGCACCAGGCTGTTGGGCTTGGGCGCGTCTGGGTCGTCGTAGAAGTCGATGCGGCGGGCCATGGTCAGGACTCTAGCGGGGTGGCGTCGGCCCAGATGGCATCGAAGCTGCCGGTGTAGGTGGAGACCATGTCTCCACCGGTGACCTTGCGTAGATGGAAGACGGGGGCGTTGGCGGCGGGCTGGCCGTAAACGTGGGTGTTGACGAGCAGCTGGTCGTCTCCGCGGTAGATCGAGTTGTACAGCACCGTGCGGTGCAGCCGGATCTCCACGCCTTCGACCTGCCGCAGCGGCCGGTAGAGCACCATCACATTGCGGATCTTGGCGGCCATGCCGTCGTCGATGCCTTCGTCGGCGCCGCGCTGGGCGACCTCGGCGCACTCGGGATCGCCGAGCAGGATGCGGACCCGGGTGCCGGCGCTCGCTTTGTCGGCGAACAGGCGCACGATGCCGGTGTCCTCGGCCAGGAACAGGCCGCTGTAGACCAGCACGCCGATCTCCTGCTTGGCCGCGGTGAACAGACGTCCCCAGGCGTCCCGGGGGACGGCCCAGCGGTGCGGGTAGACGGTGACGATCTCACTTTCGGACACGGCCGCGGCCTGCTCGGGCGTCAGCGCGGCCGGCCACAGATACGCCTCGTCCATACGCAGGAACGATGCCACCGCGTAACGGTGTTTGCGGTACGGGGTGCGGTCTTTGGTGATCCACCGCTCCACGGTTTTCGGATCGACCGCAATCGACTCGGCGAGGTCGGCCACCGTCGCCCCGCGCTCTAACAGGGCCGCGCGCAGTCGCTCGTTCGGCATTTCACCTGCCACCAGGGGACGTCCAGGGACGGGGCAATCGTATGCCGGACGTCTTGAACATGTCCCGTCCTGTAGTGATCCCGTCCTGTCCTTTGGCCGGATTCTCGTGTCACACCGCACGACACCGACTCGGCGAAGGGAGCAACGATCATGATCGACCTGATGGCCTCGCTGGACGAGGGACCGGTCTGCGCCTGCGGCGCGGCCGTGGAGGAAGGGCAGACACTCTGCCGCAAGTGCCACGCCTCGGCGCGCTGGCTGCGCCGTACGGCTCAGCGTCGTCGCAAGGCGAGCAGGCGGCGTGGTGAGGTCCGGCGTCCGGCCGGCTACCCGCGCGGCACCGTGGAGGCGGGGGTGATCTGGACGTGAGCGCGCTTCCCCTCATCGTCGCCCTGGTACTCGCAGCCGCCACGGCTGTCGGCTACGCGCTCGTCCTGATCGGGATGCGCCAGGAGGACCGGTGCATGAGCCTGGGCAAGGTCCCGCCGAGCCGTACGGCGGGCCTGGCACGGCGGGTGACCGGCTGCCACGTCCGCGGATGACTCCAGAAGCGGTCTACTGGCGGTCGGTCAGCGCCGACTCGACCCGGGCGAGCCGCTCCGACAGATCTTGCAGAGTGGCGCGGATCTCGGTCAGCTCGTCCGACGAAGCCTCCAGCGGGGCCGGCGCGGCGCCCTCCCGGACGAAGACGCCCTTGCCCTGCTGGCCGATGACCAGGCCCTCGTTGCGCAGGACGCCGACGGCGAGTTTCACCACGCTCAACGACGCCTCGTAGCGCTCGGCGAGGCGGGTGGTGGACGGCAGTGGGGCGCCGGGGGCGAGTGCGCCGGTGCGGATCTGCTCGCGTAGATCGTCGGCGATCTGTAGATAGCCGGGCCGCCCGGTGTTCTTGACCATCCCGCAGTCTCTCTTCTCGCCGTCCGCTTGTCCCTAGTTCAGCACAGACGCGCGACCAAGCCAACCATGAGAACGTTGACAACCAAGCCAACTAGGTTAACTATGTTAACTACGACAGATAGGAGGTCACTCACTATGCGCAACATTCCGATCCCCGTCGACACCACCAAGCTGCAGTTCGTCTGCGTCGCCGCACCCCGCCCCCGCCTGGTCAACAAGGACACCGGCGAGATCAAGACCGACAAGAGCGGCAACCCCGTCTACGAGGTCGCCCTGTCGGCCATCGACGAAGGCGGCCGGATCGAACTGCTCCGCGTCAACGTCTCGGGCGAACCGCCCGTCACCCTCGGCATGCCCGTCCACCCCGTGGACCTGGTCGGCTTCGTGTGGGAGCAGACCCGCAACGGCGAGGTCCGCTGGGGCATCAGCTACCGCGCCGCCTCGATCCTCCCGGCGGAGGTGAACGCTCTTGCGCGATGACCTGCCACTGACGCTCCTCGACGCCGCTGTGATCCTGACCGCCGTGGTGGCCGGACTGTGGGCCTGGCGGCGCTGGCACTACCGCTCCTTCTGGCTGGTGGCCGGCTACCCGCTCATGGCACTCACGGTCCGGACCACCTGGCGCAAGGTCGCCCTCGGCTGCGGCCTGACCAAGAAACGCCAGCGCTGGTGGTTCACCCTCACCCCCGGCGCGGTCGCCTCCACCGGCCTGGTCAAGGTCCGCCGCCGCTTCCAGCGCATCGCCGTCGACACCAAGCCCTGGATGTGGCTGCCCCGGCCGACCCGGCACGGCTGGCGCGTCACCCTCCACCTATTAGAAGGGCAGATCCCCGACGACTACAGCCAAGCCGCCGAACGGCTCGCGCACTCCTGGCGGGTCCACGCCGTCCGAGTCTCCTCACCCCGGCCGGGCCGGGTCGTGCTGTCCGCGACCATGCACGACCCGCTCGTACGCATCGACCGGCTCCCGCCGTCCGATGCGCTGCTGAAGGTGGTGGTCGGGCGGCTGGAAACCGGCAAACCCTGGGAGATCGACTTCCGCACCGTGCCGCACTGGCTGAACGCCGGGGCAACCCAGTCGGGAAAGTCGAACCTCGCCAACGCGCTCATCGTCGGACTGGCTCCGCAACCTGTCGCCCTGGTCGGCTTCGACCTCAAGGGCGGCGTGGAGTTCACTCCCTACGCACCCCGGCTCTCAGCGCTGGCCACCACCCGCGCCGAATGCGCCGCGCTGCTCGATGACCTGGTGGCGCTGATGACTGACCGGATGGGCCTGTGCCGTACGGCCGGCGCCCGCAACATCTGGCAGCTCCCGCCCGGTGTGCGGCCGACGCCAGTCGTGGTCCTGATCGATGAGCTGGCAGAGCTGTACTTGATGGCCGACAAGAGCGAGAAAGACGAGATCGCCCGCACCTCCACGGCCCTGCTGCGCGTCGCCCAGCTCGGGCGGGCCTTCGGGATCTACCTGTTCTGCTGCGGCCAGCGCATCGGCTCCGACCTCGGGCCCGGCGTCACCGCGCTACGGGCGCAGTGCTCGGGCCGGATCTGCCACCGGGTCAACGATCCCGAAACCGCCACCATGACCCTCGGTGACCTCGACCCGGCTGCCCTCGTCTCCGCCCGCGCGATCCCCGCCGAGACACCCGGCGTCGCCATCGTCGCCGGCCAGGACGGCCAGTGGTACCGCGCCCGCTCCTTCCTCGTCACCGAGCAGGCGGCCGAGCACGCCGCCCGGATGTACGCCGACCTCACCCCGGCCTGGGCCGACATCACTTCTCACGTCCACGACACCGACACCAGTGACCTGGACCTGACCGAGCTGCTCGACGCCTGAACCGGCGAATCGACCTGATCAGAAAGGGGGGACACGATGCGACGCCTTGCCCGCCGGTTGCTCGACTCCGGCCCGGTCGTCGTCCTGGCCGCCATCGCGGGTGCCGGATCGTTCACCCACATCCACGACACCGCCACCGAACACGGCCAAGACGGCTGGATGGCCTGGGCTGTGGCCGTCTGCGTCGACCTGACCTGCGTCATGGCCGCCCGCGAGCGACAGCGCGACGCCGCAACGGGCCGTCAGCGGTCGGGGCCGGTCTCCTGGCCGGCGCTGGTATTGGCCGGTGGGGTCGCACTGTCCCTGGCGGCCAACCTGCACCAGGCCGAAGCATCGGTGTGGGGCTGGCTGGTCGCCGCCACGCCCGCTGGGGCGTTCCTCATTGCGGTCTCGATGCTGGAACGCCGCGCCGCCGCCTCCCGGCCTGCACCGGCCCCGGCGACCGTCACCGCCTCGGCCGCGTCCATTCCCGCACCGCCGATGCCGGAGCTCGTTCCGGCCGACGCAGAGGGTTCCGGGTCCGCGGCCGGGCTGCCCCCGGCCCTGGTCACCTTCGCCCGGCGCGTCGCCGACGAGCACCACGCCAAGCACGGCACACCCATCACCGCCGAGACGCTACGCGCCCGGCTGGGCGTATCCGACCAACTCGCCACCGACCTGCTCCGCACCCTGCACGCCGTTCCCGAAACCGCCTGACAGCAGAAAGGAGAACCACCCATGGCAACCACCAACGATCACCGCGCCGACCTGGCCCGTGGACTCGTCAGCCTCGCCGTGTTCACGCTGACCCACCGGGACGTCCCCGTCCCCTCCCACGTCACCGTCACCCACTACGCCAAGGGAAGCGACGAGGAGATCCGCGCCGAGATCAACCGCATCGCCGCCCTGCTCGGCACCGAAACCAGCCCCGGCGACGCAGAGCACGGCCACTACACGACCGCCGTCAGCTTCGGCCCGGTCACCTACCAGGCAATCGGCATCCTCGCCGCCGCTCGCACCCGCTACCAGGCGCAGACCTCCTACGAGGACTGCATCAACCTCGACCCTCCGGCCCCTTGAACCAAAAGGAGACACCCGCCGTGCCCGTCCCCGACGACCCCGGCGATCAGATGCCGTTCGTCGCGCCGACCCCTCAACGATGGCGCTGCTGCTCCTGCGGTGGAGGTGGCGTCACCGGTGACGGTGAGACCTGCTCCTCCTGCGACGGCCTCGGTTTTTGTTGAGCGTCGTCGGCGCCCCCGGCCTGGCCGCACATCCGCCAAGACGCCCGCCAGGTCGGGGGCCATCCCCTTCGCACCCCAACGAGTGAAAGGAGGTCTCCATCTTGCCCGTATCCACGCTCAACCCGCACGCGATCCGCGGCATGATCACCCGCCTGCATGACCCGGACTACTCCCGCTGGGCCGCCCAGATCCGCGCCACGAACGGCTGCCGCCAGCCGATCCACCTGCGCGGCCGGGTCGACCACATCGACCGGGCCACCGGCGAACTGCTGCACCGCTACACCACCCGCACCGAACCCGGCGGCGTCCTTCGCGTCCCGTGCAAGACCCGCCGGGCCTCCCGCTGCCCGGCCTGCGCCGAGACCTACCGGGCCGACACCTACCAGCTCATCCGCGCCGGCCTCGTCGGCGGCAAGGGCGTCCCGGCTTCGGTGACCGCGCATCCGTGCCTGTTCGTCACCCTCACCGCCCCCTCCTTCGGCGCCGTCCACACCCGGAGAGAGAAGGACGGCAAGGTCCTGCCCTGCCACGCCCGGCGCAACGCTCCGACATGCCCGCATGGGCGGGCCATGTCCTGCACCGCCCGGCACGGCACCGAAGAGACCCGCCTCGGTGAACCCCTGTGCGCCGACTGCTACGACTACGCGGGCTCGGTGCTGTTCAACGCCCTGGCCCCGCAGCTGTGGCGCTACTTCACCGACGCCCTGCGCCGCCGCGTCGCCAAAGCCGCCGGCCTGACCCTGCGCGAGCTCCGCGCGCAGGCCACGATTGCCTTCGCCAAGGTCGCCGAGTACCAGCGGCGCGGCGTCGTCCATTTCCACGCCGTCATCCGCCTCGACGGCCCCGACGGACCCGCCTCCCCGCCTCCGGCCTGGGCGAGCGCCGACGTGTTGGCCGATGCCGTACGGCACGCCGCCTCCGCGGTGTCCGTCACCACCCCGGCCACGGCCGATGAACCCGCCTGCGTCCTGCGCTGGGGCACTCAACTCGATGTCCACCCGATCACTCTGGACGGCGACCTCACCGACCAGGCGGTGGCCGGATACATCGCCAAGTACGCCACCAAGGCCGCCGAATGCGTCGGCACCCTCGACCGGCGCATCAACCCCCTCGACGACCTATCGGCCCTCCCGCTCCGGGAGCACGCCCGGCGGCTCATCGCCGAATGCTTCCGCCTGGGCGCCCTCGACGAGCTGACCGACCTCCGCCTCGTCCAGTGGGCGCACATGCTCGGCTTCCGCGGCCACTTCTCCACCCGCTCCCGCGGCTACTCCACCACCCTCGGCGACATCCGCGCCGACCGCACCACCTACGCCCGCAACGAAGAGATCACCACCGGCCGGCTCCCCCTCTTCGACGAGGACACCGTCCTTGTCATCGCCGAATGGGAGTACGCCGGAAAAGGCCACTCCCTCGGAGACGCCCTCCTCGCCGCCGCCCTGACCGGCACCGCCTTACCCACCTCGGTGACGAGGGATGGGGGTGAGGGCCGATGAGGAGTGACGAGATGCTCACCGTTCCCGAGGTGATGGCCAAGCTCAAGGTCAGCCGGTGGACGGTGTATCAGCTCATCCGCTCCGGCGAACTCGGCTCCGTCCTCGTCGGCGAACGCTGCCGCCGCATCCCCGAATCCGCGCTCAACGACTACGTGACCCGACTCTGCGAGGAGGCCGCCTGATGGGCAAGCGTGCGAACGGTGAGGGCTCGGTCTTCCCCTACAAGGACGGCTGGGCCGGCTATGTCTGGGTCACCACGCCCGAAGGCAAGAGGACCCGCAAATGGGTGTACGGCAAGACCCGCGAGGAGACCCACGAGAAGTGGCTCAAGCTCCACGAGCTGACGACCAAGGGACCGGTACCGACCAAGCACCCCACGCTCGCCGCCTATCTGACACAGTGGCTCGCGGAGGTGGTAGAGCCCAATCGGGAGCCGACGACTTACGTCGCCTATGAACCGCTGGTCCGGCTCTACATCATTCCCGGACTCGGTAAGAAGCGGCTCGACCGGCTCACCGTACGAGATGTGCAGACCTGGCTCAACACCCTGCCGACCCTCTGCACCTGCTGTGACCAGAAGAAGGACCACCGCCGGCCGGAGGCCAAACGGCGGTGCTGCTCCAAGGGAGAGTGCTGCAAGAGCTATCCGTCCCGGAGCACGATCGCGGCTATCCGCCGTACCCTCCGGGCCGCGCTCAACCAGGCGATCAAAGAGGAGGTTCTCTCCAAGAACGTTGCGGCCCTGACCACGCTGCCCAGCGCAAGCAAGACGAAGAAGAAGCGGCAGTATCCCGTCTGGAGCGTCGACGAGGCTCGGCGCTTTCTCGAACATCTGCGGGCCGTCGATGATCCGCTTTATGCGGCTTACGTGCTCATCCTCAGTCTCGGTCTGCGTCGCGGCGAGGTGCTCGGGCTGACATGGGACTGCGTCGACCTGGACAGCGAGGAACTCCACGTCTCCCACCAGCTCACGCGGGTGAGCGGGCAGCTCCTACACCGTGACAGGACCAAGACGGACGACTCGACGGCGTCCCTTCCACTGCTCGGGCTCTGCGTGACCGCGCTTAACTATCGGCG
The DNA here is from genome assembly GCF_040653115.1 of Streptosporangium sp. NPDC048047. NCBI lineage: Bacteria > Bacillati > Actinomycetota > Actinomycetes > Streptosporangiales > Streptosporangiaceae > Streptosporangium > Streptosporangium sp. NPDC048047. The sequence continues at coordinate 120,234 of NZ_JBEZNH010000020.1, forward strand.
AGCCGCTCAGCACCGAGCAAAGGAAGCCGCCAGCGACAGGTGGCAGAGCTCCGATCTCGTTTTCACCACGAAGAACGGCACGCCCATCGAACCACGCAACCTCAACCGCGCCTTCGAGGCTCACTGCCGTAAGGCTGGCGTCCCCCAGATCCGCGTCCACGACACCCGGCATACCTGCGCCTCGCTCCTGGCGGCCCTGGATGTCCACCCCCGAGTAGCGATGCGCATTCTCAGACACTCCCAGATCTCCGTGACCATGAACGTCTACACGCAGATCTCAAGCCTTGAAACTCGGAAGGCGCTTGACCGGTTGGCGCAGAGCCTCAATCCTCCGCAAGGCGTATAGCGAGATGTCCTAGGCCTACACCGCGACTACGGGGCATCACATACCGAGCCTGAAGGAACGTCCCATCCCTTGAGATGGGACGTTTTCTTATTGTCAAACATTTTCCATGCGAAGAGCTGGTTTTTGTCCGATCATGATGGCTCGATCGTCACAAGCAAGGAGAAGTCCGTGTGGGAAGTCGTCATGGGCGCTGCGAGCGCCTTGACCGGAGTAGCACTCACCCAGTTCATGCAGGGGCGCCGCGAAGCACAGGGGCGCTTCTACGATCACAGGAGGGAAGCTCACATGGAGTTCATCAAGGTCTTCGACGGCTACTGGACTGCGGCAACACGCCACACCCCTTACGACGAAGGCCCCTCACCGGCCGACCTGGACGCGGAAGGCTTCGATGCCCTGACTGACCGACTTCTTTCTGTGCAAGTCTTCGCGTCCAAGCCATCCCATGAGGCAGCGGACAAGGCTGTGAAAAAGCTCTATGACTTCTTCAGCTCAGACGGGAAAGGTGATCAAGAGCCACTCAAGTCTGCCTTCGACGACTACCTGAGGTTGGTGCGCAAGGAGTTGGGCGTGAAGTGAGGCTGACAGCTATGCGCTCATCGCAGATACCTAACGAGACGACTTCCGTCCTTCCGCGTCCTGTCGAGGCGCTCCATCTCTCAACCGTCCAAGGTCCGGCCGATGCAGCACTTCACCATCCGGGCCAGTCGAGGTGTCTGACGGCGTTGCTGTATTGGGCTGCTGTATGAAGATCAAAGAGGCCCCTTCCAACCTGCGGAGGGGGCCTCTGAGCTGCGAGCCGACGAGGGGAATCGAACCCCTGACCTTCTGTTTACAAGACAGATGCTCTGCCGATTGAGCTACGTCGGCATGGTCGCCTCCTGAGTTTAGTCGGCTCCCGGCCTGGACGTCACCAACCTGACGGTCCGGACGCCGTCGACCTGACGGCGCGGACGTCGCCGGGCCGGCCACCCGGACGTCATCGGCCCGCGACCTGGGAACCTGGAGATCGCCGCTCCGGAGGAACACCGAAGCGACGAGGGAGATGAGCACATCACCGGGTTCCCGGGTGCGGCTCCGAGCGCGGGGGCGCGGCCTGCTCCGATTTGGCCAGGAACGGTGAGCGGCCGAGGATGAAGATCCCGGTCACCATCGCGATCAGGCCGATGACCTCTCCCGCCAGCGCCCCGGACGTGACCCGCACCTGCTCGGAGAAGATCACGATGCCCAGCACGATCCCGACGATCGGCTCGGTGGCGGTGGCGGCGGGCAGCGAGATCCGGAGCGGCGCGGCGTCGAAGGCGCTCTGGCCGAGCAGCAGGCCGACCAGGGCGACGCCGACCAGGACGTACGGCTGCCAGCTCGCGGCGAACACGTCCGCGCCCTCCCGCAGCCTGAGCAGAGAACCGCGGGTCAGCACGTCCTGCACGCCGTACAGCATTCCGGCGGCGCCCGCCAGCAGGGACGCCTCCACCTGTAGGGGGCGGCGGAGCCCGACGGCGACGAGGACGGCGGCGACCGCGACCACGAGGAGCAGCGCGAGCCAGCGCGCGGAGTCCGGGCCGGGTGAGCTGCCTCCCTGCGGCTGCCCGAAGACCAGGAAGAGCGCCACCCCTCCGCTGACCAGCGCCGCGCCCAGCCATTCCATCCGGCTCAGGTGCTCCTGGTAGACCACGTGGGCGGCGGCCAGGGCGAACAGGAGGCTCGTCGCCAGGAGCGGTCCCACCTTGGTCAGGTCGGCCTGGTACAGCGCCACCGCGGTGACGACCTGGCCGGCGAACATCAGGCCGATCCCGGTCAGCCAGAGGCGGGAGCGGATGAGGTGCATCAGCAGACGCGGATGGAGGATCTCCCCCAGCGGCTCACGGTACGCGGCGTGCTGCTGGGCGACGAACCCGAGGCCGAGCAGGCACGCCGAGACGAGAGCGATCAAGAAGATCAACTTCTGTCCTCCGGGGCTCGGCCCGCCGCCGGCCGGGCGGGCGCCGCGAGAGAGCGTCTCCTCTCCCGGACCCCGCGGGTCCGCCGGAGGCGGCGCTCCCACCTCTCTGGGAGATCTCCCGCCCGGCGGGCCGTACGGCTTCCGCGGGCTGCCGCCGTCGGACGGGTTTCCCGCCCCCTACCTACCCGGGACGCCGAATCCCTACCTGACCGGGGAAGACTCCTTCAGGGAGCCGCCGACCGGCCGCGCCGTGCCGTACCCGGCCGGTCGGCCGTGCGGCACCACCCCGCGTACGGCCGGCCGCGCCGCACCCGGTCGGCCGTACGGCATGGCCGCGCGTCCGGCGCCCGGACACGGTCGCACGCCGGATCCGGATGCCCGCCTCCGTACCCGGAGGCACGAAGGCGCGGAGGCGGAGGGCCGGCGCGTCAGCGCTTGCGGTGGCGGGAGACCTCGTAGAGGGCGATGCCTGCGGCGACGCCCGCGTTGAGGGACTCGGCCGCGGCGTTCATCGGGATGCGGACCACCAGGTCGCACGCCTCGCGGACCAGGCGGGACAGGCCCTTGCCCTCCGAGCCGACGACCACGACCAGCGGGCCGTCGAGGAGGTTGGCGTCGGCGAGCTCGACGGTGCCCTCACCGTCCAGGCCGACGACGAAGAGCCCGGCCTCGCGGTACTCGCGCAGCGCGGCGGTCAGGTTGGCCGCCCGGGCGACCTTCAGGGTGGCCAGCGTGCCCGCGGAGGTCTTCCAGGCTCCGCCCGTCACCCCGGCCGAGCGGCGGGAGGGGACGAGAAGGCCGTGGGCGCCGAACGCGGTGGCCGAGCGGGCGATGGCGCCGAGGTTGCGCGGGTCGGTGACGCCGTCGAGCGCCACGATCAGCGGCACCTCGGCGGCGTTCTGGGCGATGGCGACCAGGTCGTCGGGGTGTGCGTAGTCGTAGGGCGGGATCTGCAGGGCCAGGCCCTGGTGGATCCCGCCCTCGGTGAGGCGGTCGAGCTTCTCCCTGCCGACCTCGAGCATCGCGATGCCGCGGTCGGCGGCGATCCGCATCGACTCCTTGACCCGGTCGTCGTTGTCGATGCGCGTGGCGACGTAGAGGGTGCTGGCGGGCACTCCGGCCCGCAGCGCCTCCACGACGGGGTTGCGCCCGCCGATGTACTCGGGGGCGTCGTCGCCGCGCTTGGCACGGGCCGGGGTGCGCGAGGAGGACCTGCCGGTCCGATCCTCGCGCTCGATCCGCTCCGTGCGCGCCTTGTCCTTGAACCAGTGCCGCATGTGCGCCGGCGGGGTCGCCCCCTTGCCCTCGAGGCCACGGCGGACGTTGCCGCCCGTGCCCTTGGTCGGACTCTTCTTCTTCGCGGGCCGCCCGGACCCTCTACCCCCACCAGCCATGCTGTATAGGGTACGGCCTGCTTTTACCGGGACAGTTCCCAGCGGGGGCCCTGGGGGGTGTCCTCCACGGTGATACCGGCCTGGGAGAGCTGGTCGCGAATGCCGTCGGCCGCCGAGAAGTCCTTGCGGGCACGGGCCGCCTGGCGCTGTTCCAGGGCCACACCGACCAGCGCGTCGACGACGGCGCGCAGCCCGGTGTCGCCTCCGGAGGAGCGCCACTGCTCGGAGCGCGGGTCGAGACCGAAGACGTCGAGCATGTTCTGCGTCTCGGCGAGAAGCCTGGCGACCTGCTCCTTGTTGCCCTGGGCCAGCGCCACGTTGCCCTCGCGGACCACCTCGTGGACGACCGCGAGCGCCTGGGAGGTGTTCAGGTCGTCGTTGAGGGCGTCCACGAACGACTCGGGCAGCGGCGCGTGCGCGTCGACGTCGTGGATGACCTCGGCGGCACGGGTGACGAAGCCCTCGATGCGCTGGTAGGCCGCGGCGGCCTCGAACAGCGCCTCCTCGGAGTACTCGATCGCGGAGCGGTAGTGCGGGGCGGCGAGGTAGTAGCGCAGCTCGACCGGGCGGATCTTCTTGGTCACCTCGGGCACCAGCAGGGAGTTGCCGAGCGACTTGCTCATCTTCTCCGCGCCGATCTTGAGCATGCCGTTGTGCATCCAGTAGCGGGCGAAGCCGTCCCCGGCCGCCTGCGACTGCGTCAGCTCGTTCTCGTGGTGCGGGAAGACCAGGTCGACGCCGCCACCGTGGATGTCGAAGGTCGGCCCGAGGTACTTGGTGGCCATGGCCGAGCACTCCAGGTGCCAGCCGGGGCGGCCGCGGCCCCACGGGGCCGGCCAGCTCGGCTCGCCGGGCTTCTCGCCCTTCCACAGCGCGAAGTCGCGGGGGTCGCGCTTGGCGGTGTCGGTGTCGGTGTCCGCCGCAGCGCGGAGGTTCTCGAGTTTCTGGTTGGACAGCGAGCCGTACCGGTCGGCGTAGGAGACCACGTCGAAGTAGACGTCGCCGCCGGAGGCGTAGGCGTGGCCGCGCTCGATCAGCCGCTCCATGAGCTCGACCATCTCGGGCACGTGGCCGGTGGCCCGCGGCTCGACGGTCGGCGGCAGGCAGCCGAGGATCTGGTAGGCCCAGGTGAAGGCGCGCTGGTTGCGCTCGGCGACGACGAACCACGGCACGCCCTCGGCCGCCGCGACTCGGATGATCTTGTCGTCGATGTCGGTGACGTTCCGGCAGAAGGTGACGTCGTAGCCCGACCGGGTCATCCAGCGGCGGAGCACGTCGAAGTTGACTCCGGAGCGGATGTGCCCGATGTGGGGAGGAGCCTGCACGGTGGCGCCACACAGGTAGATCGACGCCCGGCCGGGTTCGACCGGAACGAATTCGCGGACCGTACGTACGCTGGTGTCGTATAGGTGCAGGGTGCTCACGAAGGAAAGGCTAACGCCTCACCTCACCTCACAGGCCGGGTTACGCGACGTTGACGTCGCTCAGGCGAGTCTTTTGCGACCATTGACGGCCAATGGCATCAATGCCCATTTACGCGTGCTTCGTGATGAGCGCCCCGCCGATGACACGACCGCACCCAGCCTCCCCTGCTTCCCTGCCGGTCCCGGCCTCCCTGCCTGCCTGTCTCCCGGCGCCTGCCTGTCTCCCGGCCGGCCTGCCTGCCTCCTGGTCTCCCTGCCTGCCTGCCGGCCGTGCCACTCTGCCTGCCGGTCGGCATGGTCGCCGCCGGGCCGACCGGGGTACGGCGGGCCCGCCGTACCGGACGTCCGCGCCGGTCGATCACACGGTTCGCCGGACCGATCATTCCGTGCCCGATTCTGTAGGCTCGAAGGGCCATGGACGTGAAACCCCCCGCGGCGGCGGACCCTGTCTCCCGCCCGTCTGCGCCCCTGCCCGCACCCGCCCGGCCGAGCAGGGCGGCGGCCGCGTTACGACGCGTCGGAATCGCCCTCGCCGGCCTCTGCGTGGCCGCCCTCACCGCCGCCGCGTGCGTGCTCTCCTTCAAGGATCTGCGCGCCCTCGCCGTGACCGGCGAGGCGGATCCCGGGCTGGCCTACCTCTATCCCGCGGCCTTCGACGCGCTGCTCGTCATCGCGATGACCACCGTGCTGCTGCTGCGGAAAGGCCGCTGGCCGGCCCGCCTGCAGGCGGGCCTGGTTCTGGCGCTGCTGCTCGTCGCCGCGGCCGCCGCCGAGGTGACCACGGCCGTGCGGGCCTCGCTGGACGTACGGCAGGCGGCCGTCGGGGTGGCCGTCTCGCCGTGGGTGATGGTGCTGCTGGCACTGTGGCTCTGGTTCCTGCTGATCAAGCACGGCGCCGGCCGGCGGGCCGCTGCCTCCGGCCCGGGTACGGCGGGCCGGGACGGCCACGGCGGGGACGCGGGAGGCGCCGGGGCCGCCGGGAACGTGGCCGGGCGGCGGGACCGCGGTGACATCGTGCCGTTCCCGGACGCCGCCTCGAACTCCGGCGCGGGCGGGTCCTCCGCGATCGCAGGCAGGCCTTCCGCGGACACCGATTCCGGTTCCGCCTCGCGCGGCTCCTCCCCCGTCGCGGGCACGCCCTCCCCGGACTCCGCCCCGGACTCCGCCCCGGACTCCGGCGCGGATGCTCCCTCCGCCGTCGCGAGGACGTCTTCACCGGGCGCCGTCCCATACGCCGCCCCGACCGGCAACGCGACCGGCACAACCGACACGAAGGACGGCGCGGCCGACGGCGATCGTCCGCGGCCCGCCCGCCCCGTGGAGCGGGCCCCGCACACACCTCCGGGGGAACCGGTCCACCACGCTCCGGTGGAGACCCCGCTGGATCCGCAGGCCGCCCCGCCGCTGGGATCGGCGCCGCACCACGACCTTCCGCCCGCGGTTCCGCTGGTCGGCCCCACCCCGGCTCCGGTGACCCCCGAGGTGGACGAGCTGCCGCCCATCGACGACCCGGACCCGGACCCCGCCCCGGACGGGGACGCGGACCCGGACCCCGCCCCGGCGCCGCCCACGGCCCCCGAAGCGCCCACCGGCTCCGAGCCCTCCGGTTCCGAGGGCCGCACCGGCTCCGGTTCCGCGGCCCCGCCGGCCGCCGGGCCGCCCGCCGCCGGGGGATCCTCCACGTCCCTCGGACGGTCTACCGGCCGGGAGCCTTCCGCCGCCCCCGGACGGCTCCCTGCCCCGGAAGCCTCCGCACGTCCCGAGCCGCCCGCCGGTCGGGAGCCCTCCCCCGCCGAACCACCCGCCGCCGGGGAGTCCTCCGAGGCTCCCCCGGCCCCCGAGCCGGCCGCAACCCCCGCACCCGGCAGGCCGGTGCGCTGGGGGGATCTGCTCCGGCCCTCGAAGGGGGACGTGCTGGTCCATCCGCTCCGCCCCGCCGTACCGGAGGCCGTGGCCGAAGAGCAGGAGCCCGCCGAGCGGGGGGCCGACACCCAGCCGATGCTCGCGATCTCCGACGCGGACGAGGACAAGAACGGGGACGGTAACGGAGACGGGAGCGGGGACGAGGGGCGGGACCCGGCGGGGAGGTCCGGCACGCCGGGTCCCGTTCCGGATCCCGATCCGGCACACGGCGCCGAGACCGCCGACCCCGGTGAGGAGCCCGCGGACGGCGGCACGGCCGCGGCCTCGCCGCCCTCGGGGCGCATGCGGAGCACTCCCACCCCGCCGGACGAGTGAGGTCCTGACCGGCCGTCCCCGCGCCGCCGGACGATGGAAGCCGCACCATAGGGGCCGCACCGCGGGAGCCGTACCACTCGATGGGATCCGGAGCCGCCGCGTGTGGGCGTACCGACGCGGGTGGGCGCCCGTACCGGCGCGTGGCGGGAGCCGGGGACGCCGGGGCATGCGGTGGGGGCCGGAGCACGGGGTGGAGAGAACGGGGCGGCCGTAGGGCCCGGATGTCACCGCATGAGAAGAGGGCGGTGGCCGTCCCGTCTCTTGACTTGCCCCCTGAACCGTCCGAGAGCATATCGATCATGCTGTTT
>NZ_JBEZNH010000021.1:0-71829 GCF_040653115.1 Streptosporangium sp. NPDC048047
ACATCACGTCCACCCCACCCCCCCGGCCCTGGCTGATCTGGACCCCCCGCGCCCGGGCCCCCGCCGGGCGCTGCTGGGCGGCGGCCGGCGCTTCAGGGGAGGTACGGGGCCGATCAGGGGATGGCGGTCCGGCGGCGGTGCGGGAGAATGGGCGTCCGCCCGCGAAACCGGCGATTCGGTCGATGATGTCCTCATCGGCCGGACGTGGTTTCATGGGCGCACCGGGCCGGTTTCCGACCGGTCCCGTCCGGTCAGCACTGACAAGGGAGGTGACGTCCCATGTTGCAGGACTCGTTCGGCCGGGTGGCGACGGACCTGCGGGTGTCCCTCACGGACCGCTGCAACCTGCGGTGCTCCTACTGCATGCCGCCCGAGGGCCTCGACTGGCTGCCCAAACCCGAGTTGCTGACCGCGGACGAGATCGTCCGCCTGGTGACCATCGGCGTGGAGCGCCTCGGCATCACCGAGGTCCGCTACACCGGCGGTGAGCCGCTGCTCCGCCGCGAGCTCCTCGACATCGTGACCCGGACCGCGGCGCTGGACCCCGCCCCCCAGGTCTCCCTGACCACCAACGGCATCGGGCTGGCCCGGCTGGCCGCGCCGCTCGCCGCGGCGGGCCTGTACCGGGTGAACGTCTCCCTCGACACCCTCGACCGCGAGACCTTCAAACGGCTCGCGCACCGCGACCGGCTCGCCGACGTCCTCGACGGCCTGGCCGCCGCCGACGCCGCCGGGCTGCGCCCGGTCAAGGTCAACGCGGTGCTGATGCGCGGCGTCAACGACCACGAGGCGGTGCCGCTGCTGCGCCACTGCCTGGAGCGGGGATACGAGCTGCGGTTCATCGAGCAGATGCCGCTGGACGCCCAGCACGGCTGGCGCCGGGACGACATGATCACGGCCGACGAGATCCTCGCGCTGCTGAAGGAGTCCTTCGACCTGGCCCCCGACTCCCCGGTGGAGCGCGGCAGCGCCCCGGCGGAGCTGTTCGTCGTCGACGGCGGGCCGGCCAGGGTCGGGGTCATCGGCTCCGTCACCCGGCCGTTCTGCGGCGCCTGTGACCGCGTACGGCTCACCGCCGACGGCCAGATCCGCAACTGCCTGTTCGCCACCGAGGAGTCCGACCTGCGCGCGGCCATGCGCTCCGGCGCCGGTGACGACGAGCTCGCCGAGCGATGGACGGCCGCGGTCCGCGGGAAGAAGGCGGGCCACGGCATCGACGACCCGGCGTTCCTGCAGCCGTCCCGGCCGATGTCGGCCATCGGCGGCTGAGTGTGCGCTACGACGCGTGCGTGCTGGCAGGCGGCCAGGCCAGGAGGCTCGGCGGCCGCGACAAGCCCGGCATGCTCGTCGCGGGCCGCCCACTGATCGAGACGGTCGCCGCGGCCGTCCCCGACGCCGGGCGGCTCGTCGTCGTCGGGCCGCCCCGTCCCGGCCTGCCGCGCGCGGTCTTCCTGCGGGAGGACCCGCCCGGCGGCGGGCCGGTTCCCGCGCTGCGGTCGGGGCTGGCCGAGGTGACCGCGCCGCTGGTCGCGCTGCTCGCCGCCGACCTGCCGTTCCTCACCGCCGGCCACGTCCGGGCGCTGCTGGAGGCGGCCGACCCCGGGGCGGTGCTCGTCGACGACGAGGGCCGGGAGCAGTGGCTCGCGGGTGCCTGGCGCACCGCGGAGCTCACCCGGGCCCTCGCGCGTTACGACGGGCGATCGCTGCGCGGGCTCCTCGCCCCCCTGGCGCCCACCGGGCTCCGTCTCGGAGGCTCGCCGTGGTTCGACTGCGACACGATGGACGATCTGCTGCGCGCCCGGGGTGAGGCCGGGCCGCTTCCGAACGAGGAGTGAACAGGTGAACGTGCTGACGGAGTGGACCGCCCTGGCCTGCCGCGAGCTGGGCATCGACCCTTCGGTGGTCGACCGCGACGAGCTGCTGGACCTGACCAAGGAGGTCGCGCACGGCGTGACCCGCCCGGCCGCGCCGCTGACGGCGTATCTCCTGGGGCTGGCCCAGGGCGCGGGCACGGCGCCGCCGGACGCGGTGGAGCGGCTGACCGGGCTGGCCAGGGACTGGGAACGGCGGGCCGGCGGCGAGACCGCCTAGTCACCGCCTCCGCGCGAGGAGAACCGCCTCCGCGCTGGAGGACCGCCGCGCGGCGGAGAGGGACGGCGAGGCCGACTGTCTCCGCCCGCATGCCGGAGAGCATGCGCGCCGGAGAATCGGGCGGGAGAGGAAAAGAGGGAGAAAAGGCGACGCCGGGTGGTTACGGGGGCAAACCACCCGGCGCCGCTTCATCGGCGTTCCGACGGGGGCCCGGAACGCCGGCACCAGTGCCCCGACGGGGGACCAGGGCACTTGGCTAAAGCGTACACCTACTACCCCCAAGGTGCGTCAAGACTTAGTCACGACCCGATCTCGCGTCGGTGGCGAGGTATTTCACTCTGTCCTGTTTCGTGCATGTCAGGGTCAAGCGGGGTGCTCTTCTGCGGGGCGTTGGCCCCGATCACGGCAACGTACGGCAAAAAAATCGCCCCCGCGAAGAGCAGGAGCCGTACGGGCAGCGGGGCGGGCACGGTGAAGGCGAGGATCAGGCAGGCCAGCCGGATCCCCATCTTGATCAGATAGCTTTTCTCGCGTTTGCCGATGTCCTCGGTCAGGGACGGGCGGGCATCGGTGACCTGGTGGACCGTCTGGCGCCTGTGCCATACCTTCACGTATCCAACCTAGACCCCGGCCGGGGCGGGTCCAACCCGGGCCTCGTGGACGGCCGTGCGATCATGGCCATGGAGGAGGACGGTATGACGGATCGAACGTACCGGGTGACCGAGATCGTCGGCACCTCGGAGGAGAGCATCGAGGCGGCCGTCCGCAACGGCGTCCGGCGCGCCTCGCAGACCCTGCGTCACCTCGACTGGTTCGAGGTGACCGAGGTCAGGGGACACATCGTCGACGGCGAGGTCGGGCACTTCCAGGTCGGGATGAAGATCGGCTTCCGCCTGGAGGACACCTGACCGTACGGCGGGGCCCCGGGGCCGGGGTCCCGCCGTACGGCGGAGGCGGTCAGCTGGCCTGGCTGACCGTGGACATGTTGAAGTCCGGCACCCGGACCGGCGGCATGACGGCGCGGGTGAAGTAGTCGTTCCACTCCCGGGGCAGGGTCTGCTCGGAGGCGCCGACCTCGGTGAGGCGGCCGAGGAGGCCGACCGGGCTCTCGTTGAAGCGGAAGTTGTTCACCTCGCCCACGACCTCGCCGTTCTCCACCAGGTAGACGCCGTCCCGGGTCAGTCCGGTCAGCAGCAGGCTCTGCGGGTCGACCTCGCGGATGTACCACAGGCAGGTGAGCAGCAGGCCGCGCTCGGTGGAGGCGATCATCTCCTCCAGCGACCGCCCGCCCCCGGGCCCCTCCATGAGGAGGTTGTCGACGGCCGGCGTCACCGGCAGGCCGGTCAGCCCGGCCGAGTGCCGGGTCTGGATCAGGCCGGACAGCGCGCCGCCGGAGATCCAGTCGGTGGGCGCCAGCGGCAGGCCGTTGTCGAACACAGAGCTCTGCCGACCGGAGGAGTGCGCCACCACGAACGGCGCGCACTCGACGCCCGCCGCGGCCGGGTCGCTGTACAGGCGGACCGGCAGCCGGGCCAGCGACTCCCCGACGCGGGTGCCGCCGCCGGGCTTGGAGAAGACCGTGCGGCCCTCCAGGGCGTCCCGGGCGCCGGCCGTCCAGTACATGTAGATCATGAGGTCGGCGACGGCCGACGGCGGGATCAGCGTCTCGTACCGGCCCGCGGGCAGGTCGATCCGCCGCTCGGACCACTTCAGCCGCCGGGCCAGCGAGGCGTCCAGCGCCGCCACGTCGACGTCGGCGAAGTCGCGGGTGGCCACGCCCGTCCAGGCCGAGCGCCTCATGTCGGCCGACTTGGCGTTGAGCTCCAGCCGGCCGGTGGGCTGGGTGTGCCGCAGCCGGGTCCCGGCCGAGGTGCCGACGTAGGTCGTGGTCACGATGTGCTCGGCGAAGCCGTACAGCCTGCGCCCGCCCGCCTCGGCGGCGGCGAACGCCTCGCCCAGCGCGGGGGCGAAGTCGCCGAACACCCCGATGGAGGTGGGTTCGGCGGGGTCGTCCCAGCCGGCCGAGAGGGACCCCTCGACCAGGGGGCGGGCGTCCTCGGACGGGGCGGCGTCCTCGGCGGCGTGGTCGGCCTCGGCGACGATGTCGGCGAGCTGCTCGGGGCGGACCGCCGACCGCGACACCACGCCCACGCCCCGCCCGGCCACCGAGATCACGGTGAGCCGCGTCGAGCGGGTCACGCCGTTGGTGGTCAGCGTGTTGCCCGCGAAACGCAGGTTGGCGCTGGAGCTCTCGTCCGCGATCACCACGACGTCGTCGGCCGTGGAGAGGTCGAGAGCCTTCTCGATCATCTCCTGGGGGCTCACTTGCCACTCTCCTTGAGGGTGTTGAGGATGCGCACGCCGCGGAAGAGCGCCGACGGGCAGCCGTGGCTGACCGCGGCGACCTGGCCGGGCTGCCCCTTGCCGCAGTTGAACGCGCCGCCCAGGACGTAGGTCCGCGGCCCGCCCACGGCCTCCATCGACCCCCAGAAGTCGGTGGTCGTGGCCTGGTAGGCGACGTCGCGGAGCTGCCCGGCGAGCCGGCCGTCCTCGATCCGGTAGAACCGCTGGCCGGTGAACTGGAAGTTGTACCTCTGCATGTCGATGGACCAGCTCTTGTCGCCCACGACGTAGACGCCGCGTTCCACGCCGGAGATCAGCTCCTCGGTGGAGGGGCCGCCGTCGGCGGGCCGCAGTGAGACGTTGGCCATGCGCTGCATCGGCATGTGCCCGGGGGAGTCGGCGAAGGCGCAGCCGTTCGAGGCGCCCAGCCCCTTGAGCAGCGCCATCCGCCGGTCGAGCTGGTAGCCGGTCAGGATCCCGCCGGAGACGATGTCGAACTCCCGGGTCGCCACGCCCTCGTCGTCGTAGCCGACGGTCGCCAGGCCGTGCTCGACGGTGCGGTCGCCCGTCACGTTCATCGCCGGCGAGCCGTACACCAGCGACCCGAGCCGGTCGAAGGTGGCGAAGCTGGTGCCGGCGTAGGCGGCCTCGTAACCCAGGGCGCGGTCCAGCTCGGTGGCGTGCCCGATGGACTCGTGGATCGTCAGCCACAGGTTCGACGGGTCGACGACCAGGTCGTAGACGCCGGCCTCGACGGAGGGGGCCTTGAGCTTCTCGGCGAGGTGCTCGGGGAGGACGGCCAGTTCGGCGGGGAAGTCCCAGCCGGTGCCGGTGAGGTACTCGTAGCCCCGGCCGACCGGCGGGGCGAGGGTGCGCATCGAGTCGAAGCGGTCGGCCTCGACCTTCGTCGCCTCCAGATACGGGTGCAGGCGCACCCGCTGCTGGGTGGTCACCGTGCCCGCGGTGTCGGCGTAGAACTTCTGCTCCTTGACCTGGTTGAGGTAGGCCCGGACGTGGTCCACGCGCGGGTCGCGCAGCAGGCCGTCCGACCACTCGGCGAGGAGCGCCGCCTTGTCGCGCGCCGGCACCTCGAACGGGTCGATCTCGTAGGAGGAGACCCAGGTGACGTCGGAGTGGACCGGCTCGGGGGCCAGCTCGACCGGCTCGCGGTTGACCGCCGCGGAGACGGCCGCCACCTCCACCGCCTGCTCGGCGACCCGCGCCGCCGCCTCGGGGGTGAGGTCGATGCCCGCGGCGAAGCCCCAGGTGCCGTCCTTGACGACCCGTACGGCGTAGCCGAGGTCGTCGGCGTCCATGGAACCTTCCAAGGAGGCGTCCGACAGCCGCAGCACCTCCGAGCGGATGCGCTCCAGCCGGAAGTCGGCGTGCTCGGCGCCGAGGTCGCGGGCGCGCTGCAGGGCCGCGTCGGCCAGCCGTCTCAGGGGAAGGGCGAGGAAATCGGAGTCGATCTGGCGCATGTCGACGATCCTAGCCCTGTGATCTTGTCCCTGGCGGACAAGTGGTTTACCCCCCGGTAGGCGATAGCGTCGCTCACATGGCTCGATCTGTTCTCGTAACCGGCGGCAATCGCGGCATCGGCCTCGCGATCGCCCGCGAACTCGCCAAGGCCGGTGACTCGGTCGCCGTGACGTACCGTTCCGGGGAGCCCCCGGAGGGCTTCCTCGCCGTGCGGTGCGACGTGACCAGCGCGGCCGACGTCGACGAGGCGTTCGGGAAGGTCGAGGCCGAGCAGGGCCCGGTCGAGGTGCTGGTCGCCAACGCGGGCATCACCCGCGACACCCTGCTTCCGCTGATGAAGGAGGAGACCTTCACCGACGTCATCGACGCCAACCTGACCGGCGCGTACCGGGTGGCCAAGCGGGCCACCCGCGGCATGCTGCGCCTCAAGCGAGGCAGGATGGTGCTGATCTCCTCGGTGGTGGCCATGCTGGGCTCCGCCGGCCAGACCAACTACGCCGCCTCCAAGGCCGGCATGATCGGCTTCGCCCGCTCCGCGGCGCGTGAGCTCGGCTCGCGCGGCATCACCGTCAACGTCGTCGCCCCGGGTTTCGTGGAGACCGACATGACGGCGGAGCTGGAGGAGGCGCATCAGGAGATGATCCGCAAGAGCATCCCGCTGGGCCGCTACGCGAGCGCCGACGAGGTCGCCCGCGTGGTCAGGTTCCTGGCGAGCGAAGACGCCGCCTACATCACCGGGGCGGTCATCCCCGTCGACGGCGGCCTGGGAATGGGGCACTGAGCATGGGAATCCTCGAAGGCAAGCGCATCCTGGTCACCGGCGTCCTGACCGACGCCTCGATCGCCTTCTCCGTGGCCAAGCTGGCCCAGGAGGAGGGGGCGCAGGTCGTGCTGACCGGCTTCGGCCGGCTCAGCCTGGTCGAGCGGATCGCCAAGCGGCTCCCCGAGCCGCCGCCGGTGATCGAGCTGGACGTGCAGAACACCGAGCACCTCGACTCGCTGGCCGACCGGGTCGGCGAGCACGTCGGGGGACTCGACGGCGTGGTCCACTCCATCGGCTTCGCCCCGCAGAGCTGCCTGGGCGGCAACTTCCTCAACACGCCGTGGGAGGACGTCTCCACCGCCCTGCACGTCTCCACCTTCTCGTTCAAGGCGCTCGCCCAGGCATGCCTGCCGCTGATGAAGGAGGGCGGCTCGATCGTCGGCCTCGACTTCGACGCCAGCAAGGCCTGGCCCGTCTACGACTGGATGGGCGTGGCCAAGGCCGGCCTGGAGTCCTGTTCCCGGTATCTCGCCCGCGACCTCGGCGGGCACGGCATCCGGGTCAACCTCGTGGCGGCCGGGCCGCTGCGGACCATGGCGGCCAAGAGCATCCCGGGCTTCGCCGAGTTCGAGGACAGCTGGCCCGGCAAGGCGCCGCTCGGCTGGGATCTGGGCGACACCGTGCCCGCGGCCAAGGCGTGCCTGGCGCTGCTGTCCGACTGGTTCCCCGCCACGACCGGCGAGATCGTGCACGTCGACGGGGGCGTGCACGCGATCGGCGGCTGACGGGCCGTACGACGTGCCGAAGCGGGGGGCCGGCGCCCATGGCGCCGGCCCCCCGTGCTTTCCGGCGTCTCGCGGACCCACGTCTCCGGGGCTCTCCGGGGTCGGGAGCCGGTGAACCGCCCGGATCCGGCGGGATCCCTGCGGAGCCCTGGGCCGCTCAGAGCCGGGAGGCCGGCGCCGTCCGGTGCCGGCCAAGTCTCAGCGGCTCGAAGGGCATCGACTCCCTGCCGCCCCGCCGGACGTACAGCAGGCGGACCGCGAGGATCGCCACGACGAGCAGCACGGTGGTGAGCGCCGTGCCGGCCGGGTCGGACGACCGGGTGGGCCTGACGGGCCGGTCCGTGGGCATCCGGTCGCGCAACTCGTGCATCCCGGCGCCCGGCCACAGCAGCTCCACCCGCGGAGCCTCGGGATCGGCCACCGGGGGGGACGGTTCGGCGGTCACCGGCCCCGCGTCCGTGTCGCGGACAGGCGGGGCCGGCTCCGGGCGGGGCGGGCCGTACGACGTGTCCCGCCGTACGGTCTGCTCGGGCTCGTCGCTCCGCGAGGGGCGGGGGAGCGGCCTCGCGGTCGGCGGGATCCTGCTGGGGGGAGGCTTCCGGCCGGAGGGCTCGGCCTCCACGCACGGGGAGGAGGCCGCTGGGGCGCAGGGGCCGGCGGAGGCCCGCGGCGCGGCGGTGGCGGGCCCGGCAGCGCCGTCTCCCGGTGGAGAGGAGTCGTCGCCCGGTCCGGCGGACCGGGGAGCGGTGTCGGAGATCTTCGTCCCGGTGCCGGTGTCCGGGCCGGTGGTACGGGTGCCGGTGGTGACGCCGACCTCGACGCCGAGACCGGCGTCGCCGGTGCCGGTGCCGGTGGTGGTCTCGGCGGTGACGCCGAACCGTCCGGTGTCCACCGTCTCGGCTGGGCGGTCCACGGCGCCGCCCACCGTCTCGCCCACGCTGTCCACCGCCTTGCCGACGCCGTCCACCGCCCTGCCGACGGTGTCGCCGACGGTGCCGAGGGTCTCGCACAGCCCGCCGGTCACGCCGCCCAGCGGCCCCCGGTGCTCGCAGCCCGGCTGCGCCGGCCACACGGCGGCTCCCGCGGGCGCCGCGGCGGCCAGGGGGACGGCCCCGATCAGTGCGAGCGCGAGCGCACCGGCCGAGATCGCAGTTCGCAACGGTCCCCCTCGCTCGACGACGCCTCGCTGGCCACCGGGCTCCCCTCCCGATGCGCTAATCGACAGTTTTGCGGGAAGGGCCGGTCTCGCCAGATGAAGGGACGATTCGGTATTGACGCGTGATAAACGAGATCGATTCTTGTTCTACTCGTCGGCGTCCGTTCCGCGCGGGCCGTCACCACCGATCCCCGGCCCGGGGAGGCGTCGCACGCGGTGCCCGGCCGGTGCCCGCTCCGGCGGGCCTCAGTCGGCCGAGACGTCGTCCAGCGCCTCCCTGATCTCCAGCGGCAGCGTCAGCTCCTCGGATTGGAGCGCTCCGGCGAGCTGGGCGGAGGTCCGGGCGCCGACGATGGCCGCGACGACCCCCGGCTGGTCGCGCACCCAGGACAGCGCGACCGAGAGCGGCGATACGCCCAGGCCCTCGGCCGCGGTCGCCACCGACTCCACGACCCGGCGCGACCGCTCGTCGAGGTACGGCTTGACGAAGTCGGCGAAGTGCGGGGTCGCCGCCCGGGAGTCGGCGGGGACGCCCGTGCGGTACTTGCCGGTCAGGACGCCCCTGCCGAGCGGGGACCAGGCCAGCACGCCGGCTCCCGAGTGCTCGGCCGCCGGGATCAGCTCCCGCTCGGCGTCCCTGGCCAGCAGGGAGTACTCGACCTGCGCCGCGACGATCGGCGCCCGGCCGTGGACCGCCCGCTGCCCGGCCGCGGCCGCCGCCAGCTGCCAGCTCGTGTAGTCGCACACCCCCGCGTACGCCGCCCGCCCGGACGCCACGATGGTGTCCACCGCGGCCAGGGTCTCCTCCAGCGGCACCTCCGGGTCGAAGGCGTGCAGCTGCCACAGGTCCACCTCGTCCACGCCGAGACGGGCCAGCGAGGCGTCGGCGGCGGCGATCAGGTGCCGCCTGGAGGCGTCCCGGGGCCGGTGGCCGGCCGGGGTGAGCACCGCCTTGGTGGACAGCACCAGCCGCGACCGCGGCACCGTGTCGCGGAGCAGCCGCCCCAGCAGCTTCTCGGCCTCGCCGCCGGTGTAGACGTCCGCGGTGTCGATGAGCGTGCCCCCGGCCTCGGCGAAGGCGCGGAGCTGGGCCGCGGCCTCCTCGGCGGCGGTGTCGCTCCCCCACGTCATCGTCCCCAGTCCGAGGCGGGAGACCGACAGCCCGCTCCGGCCCACATAGCGCTGCTCCATGATCCGGCCAGATTACCGTCCGGCCAGTTAAAAGTAGTGGAGCACCGCCTGCAAGACTTGGCCGCGTGACGACCCTGCTGCTGGCCAGACACGGCCTCACCCACCTCACCGGCCCGGTGCTGGCCGGATGGACCCCCGGAGTCCACCTCAGCGACAGGGGGCGAGAACAGGCCGGGGCGCTGGCCTCCCGGCTCTCGGCCCTGGAGCTCGACGCGATCGTCTCGAGTCCCCTGGAACGCTGCCAGGAGACGGCCCTGGCGGTCGCCGCCGGCCGGGAGACGCCGGTGCGGACCGACGAGCGGTTCGGCGAGTGCCGCTACGGCGACTGGACCGGACGCCCGCTCGGCGAGCTCGCCAAGGACCCGCTCTGGCCGGTCGTGCAGAACCACCCCAGCGCCGTCACCTTCCCCGGCGGTGAGTCCCTCGCGGCGGTCCAGCACCGCGCGGTGAGCGCCGTCAGGGAGTGGAACGAGCGGCTGGGCCCGAAGGCCGTCTACCTCGTCTGCAGCCACGGGGACGTCATCAAGGCGATCGTGGCCGACGCCATGGGGCTCCACCTGGACCAGTTCCAGCGGATATCCGCCGACCCGGCGTCGCTCACCGCGATCCGCTACACCCCCGTGCGTCCCTTCGTGCTCAGGCTCAACGACATCGGGGGAGACGTGGCCGGCCTGCGGCCCCCGGAGGGCGCGGACGACGCCGGCGGAGGAGAAAACCCGTCCGGAAGCGACGCCGCCGTCGGCGGCGGAGCCGGAACGACGTAAGGTCAGGACTATGCCGGTCTTCGACTACGACCCGCCCGACAGATTCGTGGCCGGTGCCGTTGGGCAGCCGGGGTCACGCGCCTTCTTCCTCCAGGCCAGGGCACAGGGCAGACTGACCACCGTCTCCCTGGAGAAATTCCAGGTCACGGCCCTGGCCGATCGTCTGGACGAGCTTCTCGACGAGGTGCTGCGGCGCAGCGGGGGCACCGCGGAGGTGCCCGCCGCCGCGCCGCTCGCGCTCACCGACAACGACCCGCTCGACATGCCCATCAGCGAGGACTTCCGGGTCGGCACGATGGCGCTCGCCTGGGACGCCGACGCCTCCATGGTGGTCATCGAGGCCCAGGAGGTCACCGCCGAGGGCGCCGAGGGCGAGGCGTTCGAGGAGGAACTCGCCGAGCCGGCCCTGCTGAGGGTGCACATCACCCCCGGTGCGGCCCGCGCGTTCAGCAAGCGCGCCCTGGCCCTCGTCGCGGCCGGGCGGCCGCCGTGCCCGCTGTGCGGCCAGCCTCTCGACGCCGAGGGGCATATCTGCGTGCGTCTCAACGGTTATCGGGGTAGGAGCGTTTCACCGGGCGAGGGAGGCGAATGAGTGCCGAGAGCGAGCCTGCGCTGAGCGCGGCGTCCACGGCGGGAATGGACGACGAGACCGCGCTGCGTCTGCTCCGCGAGGGGCATATGGAGATCGCCGGGCGGCTGGTCGAGGCGACCAACATGACGCTCTACTGTTCGATCCGGCACGGCGGGCTGACCGCCGCCTGCGTCTACAAGCCCGTGCGGGGGGAGCGTCCCCTGTGGGACTTCCCCGACGGCACCCTGGCGGCCCGCGAGGTGGCCGCCTTCGAGGTGTCGGCGGCGACCGGCTGGCGGATCGTGCCGCCGACCGTCTACCGCGAGGGCCCCTTCGGCCCCGGCATGTGCCAGCTGTGGGTCGACGCCGACCCCGAGGCCGACCTGATGGCGCTGATCCGCGGACGCCAGCCGGCCCTGCGCCGGATGGCCGTCTTCGACGCCGTCATCAACAACGCCGACCGCAAGGGCGGGCACCTGCTCCCGCTGCCCGACGGGCACGTCTACGGCGTCGACCACGGCGTCTGCTTCTCCACCGACGACAAGCTGCGCACCGTGCTGTGGCAGTGGCGCGGCAAGCCCCTGTCGCGCGAGGCCATGAACGTCCTGGCCCGCCTGGAGCGCGACCTGGAGCAGGGCCGCCTCGGCCGCCGGCTGCGTGAGCTGCTCACCCTCGCCGAGGTCGAGGCCACCTGGGTCAGGGTCCGCAGGCTCCTCGACACCGGCCTGCACCCGCTGCCCTCCCAGGACTGGCCCGCCATCCCCTGGCCCCCCATCTGACGCCGCCCGGTGCCGCCCCGGCCGGAATGAGCCGGTGCGTCACCGCGGTTGACATCATTGCCCTTTGTGTGTCCACCGCCCCGAGGCGATCGGGGCGGTCTGTCTGCTGGATAGGTTCGTCATATGAAATCGTGGTCTGCGCCGAAGGTCCCTCCGCTCCCCGGTGCCGGTGTCCCGTTGCGGCTGTTCGACACCGCCGCGGGAGAGGTCGTCCCCACCCGGCCGGGCCCCACGGCGCGGATGTACGTCTGCGGCATCACGCCCTACGACGCGACCCACCTCGGCCACGCCAACACCTATCTCGCCTTCGACATGGTCAACCGCGTCTGGCGGGACGGCGGGCACGAGGTGCACTTCACCCAGAACACCACCGACGTGGACGACCCGCTGCTGGAGCGCGCCGAGAAGACCGGCGTCGACTGGCGTGACCTGGCCGAGCGGGAGATCCGGCTGTTCCGCACCGACATGGAGGCGCTGCGGATCATCCCGCCGCGCGAGTACGTCGCCGTGACCGAGGTGATCGGCCAGGTCGTCGAGCTCATCGAGACCCTGCGCGACAAGGGCGCCGCCTACGACCTCGACGGCGACGTCTACTTCGACGTCGCCGCCGCCCCCAAGTTCGGCGCCGTCTCCGGGTACTCCGAGGAGACGATGCTGGCCCTGTCCGCCGAGCGGGGCGGCGATCCCGGCCGGGCGGGCAAGAAGCACCCCCTCGACTGGCTGCTCTGGCGCGCCGAGCGTCCCGGTGAGCCCTCGTGGCCCTCGCCGTTCGGGCCGGGCCGGCCGGGCTGGCACATCGAGTGCACCGCGATTGCGCTGGACAACCTCGGCAGCGGTTTCGACGTCGCGGGCGGCGGCTCCGACCTGATCTTCCCGCACCACGAGTGCGGCGCCCACGAGGGGCACGTCGCCTGCGGCGAGTGGCCCTTCGCCAGGGCGTACGTCCACGCGGGGATGGTCGCCCTCGACGGCGAGAAGATGTCCAAGTCCAAGGGCAACCTCGTGTTCGTCTCGCGGCTGCGCGAGGAGACCGACCCGATGGCCATCCGGCTGGCCCTGCTGGCCCGCCACTACCGCGCCGACTGGGAGTGGACCGCCGGCCAGCTCGCCGGCGCCGAGGCCCGGCTGGCCCGCTGGCGCTCGGCCGCGGCGCTGCCCGCCGGTCCGGACGCCCTGGCCCTGCTCGGCGAGGTTCGCGCCCGCCTGGCCGACGACCTCGACACCCCCGGGGCGCTCGCCGCGGTCGACGCCTGGGTGGAGGAGGCCCTGGCGGGCGGCGGGGCCGAGCCGCAGGCGCCCGCCCTGGTCCGCGACCTCGCCGACGCCCTGCTGGGCGTCGCCCTCTGAAGTCGCCTCGCCGGTCGGCCGGGCTGACACCGGCCTCGCCGGTCCCGCGCGGACGCCGCGCGGGACCGGGGCGGTCAGAATCGGTAGCGGAGAATGCGGGCCCCTTGCCGCGACAAGGCCGTACTGCGGGCGGTGAGACGGGTGAGCGCGCGTAGGGGTTGCGGGAACCGGGCCACTTCCGGTGCGCGGGTGAGGATCCGCTCCTCGATCAGTTCGAGGCCGGCGTCCCAGTGCTCCGGTTCGTGCGGGTCGTCGAAGCCCTGGGCGGCTTTGATGCCGAGCGCCTTGATGGTCGGGTGGTACTTCATGGCCCAGGCGGCGAAGCGGGTGTAGCCGTCGAGCTTCTTGGCGCGCAGTGCCGTGGTGAGGACGAGGCTGGGCTTGACCCGCAGCCTGCCGAAGTCGTAATCGATCTTGCCGGCCAGGTCGGCGGAGAACGTGTCGCCGAGGATCGGGCTGGGCCGCCCGGCGTCCAGGGCTCTGGCGTGGAGGGTGAGCAGCAGCGTTTCCTGGATCAGCCCGAGCTCGGGTCGCCAGCGGTGCATGGGGATTCCTTAACGGCGTAGCGGATGACGGGCCGCGAGGTTCTGCAGCCACGTCAGGGAGTCGTGGGCGGCCTTGATGCGCTCGGTGCGGTATCCCTCGCCGCCCGCGATGCCGAACCCTTCTTCGGCGATCTCGCCGAACGCGCTCAGGCTTTCGAGCTTGCGCTGGATGACCTTCTGCCAGGCGTCGTCTTCGATGCGGTAGTAGGAGACGCGATCGCCGGGTCTTCTCACCTTCTTGACCAGGCCGATGGCCGTGAGAAACCGCATGTTCGAGGTGAGCGAGGCCCGGCTGGCCTGGATGACCTCCGAGATCTGCCCGGCGGACTGCTCGGCCGGATCGCAGATCATGAGCCAGCCGAGGATGCGTCCGGTGATGGGCGGCAGCCCCCACTCCTCGACGCAGAAGGCGGCCACCCGCTCCACCCAGCGGAGCAGCCGGTCCTGCTGTTCCTCAGTGCTCATCGTCGCGTCCTCCGTTGTCGATCGCGTGCGGGTTCACTGTGTCATGGCGGCCACCGACTCGTAGGTGGGTGCCGGGGTGATGTCCGCGAGCCGGATCCTCACCAGCCCGGGGGCCGGGCCGCTCGCCTCGGGCAGGTACGGATCGCCCGCGCAGCGGGTGCCGAGGCTGTTGAAGGTCACGTGTTCCATGGCCTGCTCCGTGCTTGTTGGCTAGTTATTTCAAACATGACTGAAATAACTAGCAATGTCAATCCGGAAGGCTGCGTCCACGGAAGAGGGCTGCGCGCCGCTGGTCACCTCGGCGCATCGGCGGTGTCCACGAGTGGCAGGGAATGAGCCTTCCCTGTCACATATCCGGCTCTCGCGCCGGCCGGGCCCAGCTCGGCGCCTTGTCCACGTTGTCCAGGAAGAACGGCTTTCCCGGCTCCGCGCGTCCCGGCAAAGCGCCCGTACCGGGCGGCCTTGCCATCGCTCGGGAAGTCCACCGGCATGAACGTAAAGTGGGGTCATGCCCTACAGATCGTGACCGGAGCGAGCGGACCGATACCACTTGGCCGCCAACGGGGCCTCAGATGCCGCCGGCCCCGGCGGGGTGACCGGCCCGGAACGCGTCGCCGGTTCGGAAGGTGTCGCGGTAGGTCTGCGGCGCGACGCCGACCAGGCGGCGGAAATGGGGGCGCAGTGCGACGCCGTTCGCGAAGCCCACCCGGCGGGCGACCTCGTCCACGCTCAGCCCGGTGCCCTCCAGCAGCCGTTGCGCCTGCATGACACGCTGCGCCAGCAGCCACTGCAACGGCGAGCTGCCGGTCAGCGCCCGGAAGCGCCGGTCGAAACTGCGCCGGCTCATGAACGCCCGGCCCGCCAGGGCGTCCACGTCGAGGCCGGGGTCGTCGAGATGCCGGATGGCGTGGGCGAGCACCTCGCCCAGCGGGTCACCGGTCTCCGGTTCGGGCAGAGGTCGTTCGATGTACTGCGCCTGCCCGCCGCTGCGCTGCGGCGGGACGACCATGCGGCGGGCGATCGCCCCGGCCGCCCGGGCCCCGAACCGGCGCCGCACCAGGTGCAGACAGGCGTCGATGCCGGCGGCCGTGCCCGCGGAGGTGAGGATGTCGCCGTCGTCGACGAACAGGACCGACGCGTCCACCCGCACCTCCGGGTGGAGGGCCGCGAGGGCGGGCGCGAACATCCAGTGGGTGGCGGCCCGCCTGCCGTCGAGGAGTCCCGCCGCCGCCAGCACGAACGCCCCCAGGCACAGCCCCACGACCACGGCGCCGCCGGCGTGCGCGGAACGCAGCGCGCCGAGCACCGCCTCCGGCGGCCGCTCGTCGGCGATCCGCCAGCTCGGCACGACGACCGTGGAGGCCGTCTCCAGAGCCTCCAGCCCGTGCGGGGCGCGGAACGTGACGCCGGCGCTGGTGCGCAGGGGCCCCGGGTCGCAGGCGACCGCGCGCACGTCGAACCGGGGGGCGCCGGTGTCGCCGCGGCCGCCGCCGCCGAAAACGCTGATCGGCACGCTGGTCTCGAACAGCGGCGCGTGGTCGAACATCAGCACCGCGACGGCCAGCGGGTCACGCGCGCTCATCGAGCCCCCACATCGCCTCAGCGCGGTCCCCGTACGGCTCTCGCATGGCGTGAACCTATCGCCTGATGGCTTTCAGGCCACTCCCGGGGCACCGCGGTCGAACGGGACGATCGTCGGCATGAACCACCGCACCTCGCCATCCGCCCTTTCCCCGACGTCCGTTCCGGCCGCCGGCTCGGGCCGGGGACTCGGCGTCCACCTGCTCGGCGGGCCCACCGCCGTACTGGAGATCGGCGGGCTCCGCCTGCTCACCGACCCGGCCTTCGACGAGCCGGGGGAGTACCCGGTCGGCCAGGGGCGGGTCCTTGTCAAGACGACCCCGCCCGCCCTGCGGCCCCCGGGACTCGGGCCGATCGACGCCGTGCTGCTCTCGCACGACCAGCACCCCGACAACCTCGACGTCTCCGGCCGCGCCTACCTCGCCGAGGCGCCGCTCGTGCTGACCACCGCGGGCGCCGCCGTACGGCTGGCCGGAACCGCCCGCGCGCTCGCCCCCTGGGAGCACGCCGACCTGCCGCGCCCCGGCGGGGGCACGCTGCGCGTGACCCGGGTGCCGGCCCTGCACGGGCCCGAGGGCAGCGAGCACCTGGTCGGCGAGGTCGCCGGGTTCGTGCTGTCGGGGGAGGACCTGCCGACCGTCTACGTCAGCGGGGACAACGCCTCTCTCCGGATCGTGCGCGAGATAGCCGCGCGGACCGGCCCGATCGACGTGGCGGTCCTCTTCGCGGGCGCGGCACGGACCGCGCTGATCGACGGACACCTCACGCTCACCGGCGCCCAGGCCGCCGAGGCGGCGGCCCTCCTCGGCGCCCGGCACGTGGTTCCGCTGCACTTCGAGGGCTGGAGCCACTTCACCGAGGGCGGCGACGAGCTGCGCGAGGCGTTCAGCCAGGCCGGACTCGCCGACCGGCTCACCCTGCTGAGCCCCGGCCGGAGCGCCGTCGTCGCCCTCTGACGCCGTAGAACGAGTCCGGGCCCGCACCGCCGAAGCGGTGCGGGCCCGGATGGAAGCCCATGGCCCCCTCAGGTCCTGTTCTCGTGGATCCTCACCGTGGTGAGGATCCACAGAAGCAGGGCCCAGACCGGTCGAGCGCGGTCAGCCCTGATTAGAGGGGCTGGACCTGCTCGGCCTGCGGGCCCTTCTGGCCCTGAGTGGTGACGAAGCTGACACGCTGGTTCTCCTCCAGGCTGCGGTAGCCGCTGGAGGCGATGGCCGAGTAGTGCACGAAGACGTCAGCGCTGCCGTCATCCGGCGCGATGAATCCGAAGCCCTTTTCGGCGTTGAACCACTTGACGGTGCCCTCAGACAAAACTTTTTCTCCTGATCTAGTCTCACCGATCCGTCAGGTGACGGCTCGGGGCTGCGCGGACCACCTCGTATCCGCCAGAATCACCGGAGAAAATGGGGCGCCCGTTGTCGGCGGCTTCCCGGAACACCTGAGCTGACAAACGTCGTCAAGCGTCATCAAGAACTGCGACTGCAACACCACAACTCTACATGCTCCCGGCGGTGAACGGTACCGACACTCAGGAGGAGATCTCCTGCAGGAATCGTTCGCGCTCGTCATCGGGCAGGCGGTCGACGAACAGGACGCCGTCGAGATGGTCGGCCTCGTGCTGCAGGACCCGCGCGAGCGTGCCCAGACCGCGGAGGGTGACGGGCTTGCCGTACATGTCGCGCCCGCGGGCGGTGACCATGTAGGAACGCTCCAGCGGCCACCAGACGCCGGGCGCCGACAGGCACGCCTCGTCGGCCAGCACCGTTCGCTCGGACGCCTCGACGCGCGGGTTGACCAGGTGGCCGGACCGGCCGTCCACGTCGTAGACGAAGACCCGCAGCGGGACACCGATCTGCGGGGCGGCCAGGCCCGCCCGGCCGGCGCCTGCGCGCAGCGTGGCCTGGAGCGACTTGACCAGCTCCCGCAGGGACCGGTCGAAGGCGGTCACCGGCTCGGCGGCGGTGCGCAGGACGGGATCGGCGAACAGTCGGATCGGCTGGACGGCCACGCGCACTCCCCGGGGCGGCGAAACGACAGGCGGAAGGTCAGGCGGAAGGTCAGGCGGACGATTCCCGCTCCGGCGTCGTCTCAACCGCGGATCACCGGGTCCTCCCTGCGGTCCGCCGGACACCCCTGCCGGTCGTCCTCTCCGCGCCCGCCCGGCATCCGGCTCCGGCCCGGTAGGGCCGGCCGGGTGGCGGGCCCTACCGCCGCCGGGTTTCCGGGATGTTTCATCCGTGCGGCTCGTGCGTTGCGCATTTCCACGGTTAGCCGTATTTAACCGGCTCACTATCCCGAGTCACGAAAGTGAGTAACCAACCCTCCTAGGATGCTGGCTGATCTTGCCGGACGAACCGCGTCCGGCGGTCCGACAGGACAGAAGCGAGCAGGAGGAACGATGGCGAACCGCTGGATCGCTGAGTGGCGGCCCGACGACCCCGGATTCTGGGCCGATAGGGGGCGGAGGATCGCGCGGCGCAACCTCGTCTTCTCGATCTTCGCCGAGCACCTCGGCTTCACACTCTGGACGGTGTGGAGCATCGTCGCCGTGCAGCTCGGCTCCTACCGGTTCTCCACCGACCAGCTCTTCTGGATCGTCTCCCTGCCCAACCTGGTGGGCTCGGCGCTGCGCCTTCCCTACACCTTCGGCCCGGCGAGGTTCGGCGGCCGGAACTTCACCGTGGTCAGCGTGCTGCTCCTGCTCGTCCCCGCCGTGCTGCTGGCCGTCGCGGTGAGCGACCCGGCCACGCCGTACTGGATGTTCCTGGTGATCGCGGCCACCGCGGGCCTGGGCGGCGGCAACTTCGCCTCCAGCATGGCCAACATCACCCACTTCTACCCCCAGGAACGGCAGGGCGCGGCGCTCGGCCTCAACGCGGCCGGCGGCAACATCGGCGTCAGCTCCGTCCAGCTCCTCATGCCCCTGGTGATCGGCGCCTTCGGGCTGGCCGCCGCCGGGCTGTTCTGGATCCCCTTCATCGCCGCCGCCGCGCTCGGCGCGTTCTTCTTCATGGACAACCTGTCGGCCGCCCGGGCCCCGGCGCACGAGCAGCTGAGGATCGCCGGACGGGCCCAGACCTGGATCATGTCCCTCCTCTACATCGGCACCTTCGGCTCCTTCATCGGCTACTCCACCGCGTTGCCGCTCCTCATCAAGAGCCAGTTCCCGGAGCGGGCCTCCCTGGTCTGGCTGGCCTTCCTCGGCCCGCTCCTCGGCTCGCTGGTCCGCCCGGCCGGCGGCTGGCTGTCGGACCGGCTCGGCGGGGCGCGGGTGACGCTCGTGAACTTCGCCGCCATGGCGGCGGCGGCCGCGCTGGTGTGGCAGGGCCTGGCCCGTCACGACTTCCTCCTGTTCTTCGGCGCCTACCTGCTCCTGGTCGCCGCCACCGGGGTCGGCAACGGCTCCACCTACCGGATGATCCCGGCGATCTTCCGGGCCAAGGCCACGGCGGGGCTCGCACCCGGGACCCCCGCCCACGAGGCCGCCCTGACCGCCGGCAGGCGTGACGCCTCGGCCGCGGTCGGGATCATCTCCGCGATCGGCGCGTTCGGCGGCTTCTTCATCAACCGCGGGTTCGGCAGCTCGATCGCCGGGACCGGCGGCGCGGGCGCCGCGCTGGCCGCCTTCGCCGGCTTCTACGCGGTGTGCGCGCTGCTGACGTGGGCCTGCTACCTGCGGTCGGCCGGGCCGGTGACGGGCCTGGCCACCGCCCGGGTGTGAACCGCCCGAGGCGCGGTTCACACCCACCGATCGCCGATGTGAACCGTGTTGGCGGCTTGTAGCACACCAGTAACAGAGGGGACCCAGTGGTGAAACCGCCTGAAAGCACCATCGGACACATGACGATCTCACCCGCCGCTCCCGCGCCTGTGAGGGTGGGTACCTCGACGCACTGTCCGTACTGCGCGCTGCAGTGCGGCATGAACGTCACCGCCGGAGTCAGGGAAGCGGCGGGGGAGACCGCGGGGCCGGTCGTGACGATCACCCCGAGGCATGACATCCCGGCGAACGCCGGCGGGCTGTGCCAGAAGGGCTGGACCGCCGGGGAGCTGCTGGGCCGCGACCGCCGTCTCACCACCCCGCTCGTGGACGGCCGGCCCGCGACCTGGGAGGAGGCGCTCGACACCGTCGCGGCGCGGATCCGCGCGGTGCAGGCGGAACACGGCCCCGACGGCGTGGCCGTGTTCGGCGGCGGGGGGCTCACCAACGAGAAGGCCTACCAGCTCGGCAAGTTCGCCCGGATGGTGCTGCGCACCAGCCAGATCGACTACAACGGCCGGTTCTGCATGTCCTCGGCCGCCGCGGCCTCCAACCGGGCCTTCGGCATGGACCGCGGCCTGCCGTTCCCGATCACCGACCTGGCCGAGGCCGACGCGATCCTCGTCGCCGGCGGCAACATGGCCGAGACCATGCCGCCGTTCATGCGGCACCTGACCGCGATGCGGGAGCGGGGCGGCCGGCTCATCGTCATCGATCCCCGGGCCACCGCCACCGCCCGGCGGGCCGACCTGCACCTGCAGCCGGTCCCCGGCACCGACCTGGCGCTGGCCATGGGCCTGCTGCACCTCGTGATCACCGAGGGGCACGTGGACGAGGCGTACGTCGCCGCCCGCACCACCGGGTTCGAGCGGGTGAGCGCCTCGGCCGCCGCCTGGTGGCCCGAGCGGGTGGAGCGGATCACCGGCGTGCCCGTCGCCCGCATGCGCCAGGCCGCGGCGATCCTCGGCGACGCCCGCCGGGCGATGGTCCTCACCGGCCGCGGCGCCGAGCAGCACGCCAAGGGCACCGACACCGTCAGCGCGTTCATCAACCTCGCCCTCGCCCTCGGACTGCCCGGCCGCGAGGGATCCGGCTACGGCTGCGTCACCGGCCAGGGCAACGGCCAGGGCGGCCGCGAGCACGGCCAGAAGGCCGACCAGCTCCCGGGCTACCGCAGGATCGACGACCCCGCCGCCCGCGCCCACGTGGCCGCGGTGTGGGGGATCGACCCCGCCGAGCTGCCCGGTCCCGGCCGGTCCGCCTACGAGCTGCTGGACGCCCTCGGCACCGCCGCGGGCCCCCGGGCGCTGCTGCTGTTCGGCTCCAACCCGGTGATCTCGGCGCCCGACGCCGGGCGCGTCACCGAGCGGCTCGCCTCACTGGACCTGCTCGTCGTCTCCGACTTCGTCCTGTCCGAGACGGCGGCGATGGCCGACGTCGTGCTGCCGAGCACCCAATGGGCCGAGGAGGACGGCACGATGACCAACCTGGAGGGCCGGGTGCTGCTGCGCCGCAGGGCCGTCGCTCCGCCGTCCGGGGTCCGCGGCGACCTGGAGATCCTCGGGGGCCTGGCGGCCCGGCTGCGCGGCCCGGAGGGCTTCCCCGCCGAGCCGCGCGAGGTCTTCGACGAGCTGCGGAGGGCCTCCGCCGGGGGGATCGCCGACTACTCCGGCATCACCTACGAGCGGATCGCCGCGGAGACGGGCGTGTTCTGGCCCTGCCCGGACACCGCCCACCCGGGCACGCCCCGGCCGTTCCTGGACCGTTTCGCCACCCCCGACGGCCGCGCCAGGTTCACGCCGGTCGAGCACCGCCCGCCCGAGGAGGACGTCGACGACGACCACCCGCTGTACCTGACGACCGGCCGGGTGCTGGCGCACTACCAGAGCGGCGCCCAGACCAGGCGGATCGCCGCGCTGAACGAGGCGGCCCCGGAGGTCTTCGTGGAGCTGCACCCCGACCTCGCCGAGCGGCTGGAGGTGGAATCCGGAGACCGGGTGCGGGTGGTCGGCCGCCGGGGGACGGCCGAGGCGGTGGCCAGGGTCAGCCAGGCGATCCGCCCGGACACGGTGTTCATGCCGTTCCACTGGGCGGGGGCGAACCTCCTCACCAACCCGGCGCTGGACCCGGTGTCGCGGATGCCGGAGTTCAAGGTCTGCGCGGTCCGCCTGGAGCGTGCCGCGTGACCCGGCTGGTGGTGGTGGGCAACGGGATGGCCGGCGCGCGCCTGGTGAGCGAGGTCCGCGCCCGCGACCCGCACATCCGGATCACCGTGTTCGGCGCCGAGACCGGGCGGCCCTACAACCGGGCGCTGCTGTCGAACGTGCTGGCCGGGACGATGACGCCCGGCCAGGTGCGGCTGCTGGACGCGGAGTGGTACGCCGACCACGAGGTGACGGCCCTGCCCGGCGTCGAGGTCACCGGGATCGACCGGGAGACCCAGGAGGTGCGGACCGCCTGCGGCCGCCGTGAGCCGTACGACGTGCTCGTGCTGGCCACCGGCAGCGAGGCCGTGGTGCCGCCGCTGCCCGGCGCGGAACGGGCCGTGGCGTTCCGGACGCTGGGTGACTGCGAGGCGATCCTCGACGCGGCCGGTACGGCGCGGCGCGCGGTGGTCGTCGGCGGCGGCCTGCTCGGCGTGGAGGCCGCCCGCGGCCTGGCCGGGCGCGGGCTGCCGGTGACGCTGCTGCACCTGGCCGGTCACCTGATGGAACGCCAGCTCGACGCCGAGGCCGGGCTGGTGCTGGGCGAGAGCCTCGCCGGACTGGGCGTGGAGATCCGTACCGGCGTGACCGTCCGGGAGATCCTCGACGGCGGCGTACGGCTCACCGCCGGTCCGGGGGCGCCCGGAGCCGGGACGTCCGGGCGCGGGGAGCCCGCGGAGCTCGCGGAGCTCGCGGAGCTCGGGGAGGAGGTCGTCGAGGCCGACCTGGTGGTCCTCGCCTGCGGCGTGCGGCCGGTGACCCGGCTGGCCCGGGACGCCGGGCTCGCGGTGGCCCGCGGCGTCGTCGTGGACGACGAGATGCGCACCGGCGACCCGTCGGTCTTCGCGATCGGCGAGTGCGCCGAGCACGACGGCACGGTCTACGGCCTGGTCGCGCCCGCCTGGGAGCAGGCGGCCGTGGTCGCCGACCTGGTGACCGCCGCGGACAAGACCGCCCGCTACCGCGGCTCGCGGCTGGTGACGCGGCTCAAGGCGCGCGGCGTGGAACTGGCGGCGATGGGCGAGACCCACCTGACCGAGGACGAGGCCGAGATCGTGCGGTTCAGCCACCGGGCCCGGGGCGCCTACCGCAAGCTCGTCATCCGCGACGGCCGCCTGGTCGGCGCGATCCTCCTCGGCGAGACGCCTGCGGTGGGCACCGTCACCCGGATGTTCGACCACGGAGGCCCGCTGCCCGCGAACCGGGCCGGGCTGCTGTTCCCGGGCCTCGACGGCGGCACCGAGGCCGACAGCCCGGTCCGGATGCCGGACGCCGCGCGCGTCTGCCAGTGCAACAACGTCACCAAGGGACAGATCCGGAGCTGCTGGGAGTCGGGCGCGAGGGACGTAGCGGCGGTCGTCGCCGCGACCCGCGCCACGACCGGCTGCGGAAGCTGCCGCGACGCCGTGGAGGGCATCGTCGGCTGGCTGTGCGAGCAGGAGGGCATACCCGCATGAGATCTTCCGACCATCTCCCCGCCGGAGCCGGGACCAGGCTCGTCGTGGTGGGACACGGCCCGGCCGCCGCGCGTCTGACCGAGGCGCTGGCCGCCGGCGGCTTCGCCGGGCGCGTCACGGTGCTGGGCGAGGAGCCGAGAGCCGCCTACGACCGGGTGGCGCTGACCTCCTACCTGTCCGGCCGCAGCGCCGAGGACCTCACCTACCCGGTGCCCGAGGGCGTCGAGCTGCGGCTCGGCCACCCGGTCACCGGGATCGACCGGGACGCCCGCACGGTGACCACCGCCGACGGCCGCGCCGAGCCGTACGACACGCTGGTGCTGGCCACCGGCTCCAGCCCCTTCGTCCCGCCGGTCGCCGGCCGCGACCTGCCCGGCTGCTTCACCTACCGGACGATCGACGACCTGGACGCGATCAGGGCCGCCTGCGCCGGCGCCCGCGCCGGGGTGGTCGTCGGCGGCGGTCTGCTGGGGCTGGAGGCCGCCGACGCGCTGCGCGGCCTCGGCCTGACCACCCACGTCGTGGAGATGGCCGGCCGGCTCATGCCCCGGCAGGTCGACGAGGGCGGCGGCGCCGTGCTGCGCCGCCACATCGAGGCGCTGGGCCTGGCCGTTCACACCGGGACCGGCGTCCAGGAGGTCGTCGCCGGGCCGGACGGACGGGTCGCCGGTCTCGTCACCTCCGGCGGCGAGACGATCGAGGCCCAGGTGGTGGTCTTCTCGGCGGGCGTCCGGCCGCGTGACGAGCTGGCCCGGCAGGCCGGCCTGGCGGTCGGCGAGCGCGGCGGCGTCGTCGTCGACGACGGCATGCGCACCTCCGACCCCGCGATCTACGCCGTCGGCGAGTGCGCCCTGCACGACGGCGTCGTCTACGGCCTGGCCGGGCCGTGCTTCACGATGGCCGAGGTGGCCGCCGACCGCGTCCTCGGCGGCGAGGCGGCCTTCGCCAGGGCTGACACCTCCACCAGGCTCAAACTGCTCGGCGTGGAGGTCGCCCAGTTCGGCGCCGCCGAGGGCGCGCTGGACGTCACCTTCATGGACCCCGTCGGCGGCGTCTACCAGAAGCTCCTGGTCAGCGACGACGCCCGCACCCTCCTCGGCGGCGTCTGCGTCGGCGACGCCGCGCCGTACGACACGCTGCGGCCCTTCGTCGGCCGCGACCTGCCGGCCGCGCCGGGCGAGCTGCTGTTCACCGGCGGCCCGGCCGACATCGACGTCCCCGACGACGCGCAGGTCTGCTCCTGCAACAACGTCACCGCCGGGCGGGTCCGCGCCGCCATCGCCGAGGAGGGGCTCACCGACGTCGCGGGCGTCAAGTCCTGCACCCGCGCCGGGACGACCTGCGGCAGCTGCGTCCCGGCGCTGCGGAAGATCCTGGCCGGGGCGGGCGTCGAGATCTCCACCGCCCTGTGCGAGCACTTCACGCACAGCCGGGCCGAGCTGTTCGACATCGTGAGGGTGCGCGGCATCACCACCTTCTCCCGGCTCATCGCCGAGCACGGCACCGGCCGCGGCTGCGACGTCTGCAAGCCCGCCGTCGCCTCGATCCTCGCCTCGCTCGGCGGCGGCCACATCCTCGACGGCGAGCAGGCCGCCCTGCAGGACACCAACGACCACTTCCTGGCCAACATCCAGCGCAACGGCACCTACTCGGTGGTGCCCCGCGTCCCCGGCGGGGAGATCACCCCCGAGAAACTGATCGTGATCGGCGAGGTGGCCCGCGACTTCGGCCTCTACACCAAGATCACCGGCGGGCAGCGGATCGACCTGCTGGGCGCCCGGGTCGAGCAGCTCCCGCTCATCTGGCGGCGCCTGGTCGACGCCGGCTTCGAGTCCGGCCACGCGTACGGCAAGGCGCTGCGCACGGTGAAGTCGTGCGTCGGCTCCACCTGGTGCCGCTACGGCGTGCAGGACTCGGCGGCCCTGGCCATCGCCCTGGAGCTGCGCTACCGGGGCCTGCGCTCACCGCACAAGATCAAGTCGGCCGTCTCCGGCTGCGCCCGCGAGTGCGCCGAGGCCCGGAGCAAGGACTTCGGGATCATCGCCACCGAGAAGGGCTGGAACCTCTACGTCGGCGGCAACGGCGGGTTCTCCCCCCGCCACGCCGACCTGTTCGCCGCCGACCTGGACACCGAGGAGCTCGTCCGCGTCGTCGACCGGTTCCTGATGTTCTACGTCCGCACCGCCGACCGGCTCCAGCGCACCTCGGCGTGGCTGGAGCAGCAGGGCCTCGACCACGTCAGGCGGGTCGTCCTGGAGGACTCCCTCGGCATCTGCGCCGACCTCGACGCCCAGATGGAGCGTCACGTCGCCACCTACGCCGACGAGTGGCGCGCCGTCCTCGACGACCCGGACAAGCTGCGGCGCTTCGTCTCCTTCGTCAACGCCCCGCAGACCCCCGACCCGTCGATCGCCTTCGAGCCCGAACGCGACCAGATCAAGCCCGTCCTCATCCCGCTGGAGGCGGTCCGCTCCTGACATCGCGCCCGACGTCGCGCCCGACATCGCGCCCGACATCGCGCCTGATACCGCGCCGCCCCGCCTCCGGCGCCGGGCCGCCGTCCCGGAAGATCCGTCCGAACCGAAGGAGAGGTCAGCCGATGACCGTTCTGCACGAGACGCCGTCCGCCGTTCCATCCGTCGTTCCGCCCGCCGCCCCGTCCGGGACCCCGCCCGCGGCCCCGTCGGGGGAGGACGCGGCGCCCCGCTGGACGCCGGTGTGCGCCTACACCGACCTGCTGCCCGAACGCGGGGTGTGCGCGCTCGTCGGCCGCCACCAGATCGCGCTGTTCCGGACCTTCGACGGCGAGCTGTTCGCGATCGGCAACCACGACCCGTTCAGCGGCGCCCAGGTCCTCTCCCGCGGGATCGTCGGCACCCGCGGAGGCTCGCCCGTCGTGATCTCGCCCATGCACCGGCAGGCGTTCTCCCTGGTCACCGGGGTCTGCCTCGACGACCCGGCGGTGACCGTGCCGACCTATCCGGTACGGCTCGCGGACGGCGCGGTGGAGGTGAGCGCTCCGTGACTGGGACCACGGTGACCCCGGGACACGCCGGGACCGGGGCGGGCACGGAGCACGACGCCCTCGGAGCGGGGACGGACGTGGAGCACGCCCCGGGCCGGGGAGGGACACCCGGGGGCCGCGCCGTCACCTCCCCCGAGACCGCGCCCGACGCGCTGGCCGGGTTCACCGTCGGGGTCACCGCGACCCGGCGGCGCGAGGAGTTCTGCGCCCTGCTGGAACGACGCGGCGCGCGGGTCGTGCGGGCCCCGGCGATCCGGCTCGTCCCCCTGGAGGAGGACGCCGACCTGCTGGCCGCGACCCGGGAGGCCCTGTCCGGCCCGATCGACGACGTGGTGATCACCACCGGTGTCGGCTTCCGGGGCTGGATGGCCGCCGCCGAGGGCTGGGGGCTGTCGGGCGACCTGGCGGACCACCTGACCCGCGCCCGGCTGCTGACCCGCGGTCCCAAGGCGCGCGGCGCGGTCCGGGCCGCCGGGCTGGACGACCACTGGACGGCGCCCTCCGAGTCGTGCGAGGAGATCAAACGCCACCTCCTCACCCAGGACCTCACCGGACGCCGCGTCGCCGTGCAGTTGCACGGCGAGCCGCTGACCGGCTTCGTGGCGGAGCTGCGCGCGGCCGGGGCGGAGGTCGTCGAGGTGCCGGTCTACCGCTGGCTGCCGTACCGCGACCCCTCGCCCCTGCGCCGGCTGATCAGCCAGACGGTCACCGGGGCGGTGGACGCGGTGGCCTTCACCAGCGCCCCCGCCGTGCTGGCCATGCTCGCCGCGGCCCGCGCCGAGGGACTGGAGGAGGCGCTCGTCGCCGCGTTCGCCGGCCCGGTCGTCGCGGCCTGCGTGGGCCAGGTCACCGCCGGACCCCTCCTGGCCAGGGGCGTGCCGGTGGTGTGCCCGGAGCGGCCCCGGCTGGGCGCGCTGGCCCGCGCCCTCGCCCGGCACCTGCCCGAGCACGGCGTGACCCGCCTGGTCGCCGCCGGCTGCGAGCTGGAAATCCGCGGGCACGCCGTCGCCGTGGACGGCGGCCTGCGGACGCTGCCGCCCGCCCCGATGGCGGTGCTCAAGCGCCTGGCCGTCAAACCGGGCCACGTGGTGGCCCGCTCGGAGCTGCGCACCGTGCTGCCCGGCGCCACGTCCCGCGACTCCGCCGAGCACGCCGTCGAGATGGCCGTCACCAGGCTGCGCCGGGCGCTGGGCCGGTCCGGCATCGTCGAGACGGTCATCAAGCGCGGCTACCGCCTGGCCTGCGACCGCTCCGCCTGACGCCGCTCCGCGCCCCTTTCCGGGGCCGCGCCGCCTGGTGTCGCTCCGCCCCCTCCGAGGCCGCGGCGCCGGACGGCGGGGGCGGCACCGGGGGCCCGCGCCGTACCACGGCCGGTCGGCGCCGCCGGGGCGGCGGCCTCAGGACGGGTCCAGCCTCAGCTCCCGGACGATCTCCCCGGCCGCGGCGTCGCGCGAGGGCAGCAGGTCGGTGCCGACGAGCATCTCGTAGTAGGCGTGGCGGAAGCACCCGGCCAGCAGCAGGCGCGCGCTGGCGATCGGGTCCACACCGGAGGAGATCCGGCCCGCGCGCTGCTCGGCCGCGAGGTAGGCGGTCAGCGGCACCACCTCCGCCATCGGCCCCAGCGCGGAGTCGCGCAGCGCCTCGCGGAAGCGCACCGTGACGGAGGGGGAGCTGAAGACCGGCAGCGCCGCCGACTGCACCTCGACGTAGTAGTCGATGCCGGCCCGCGCGACGGGCAGCAGGTTGCCGCCGACCTCGCCCCGGCCGACCAGGTGCGCCAGGTCGTCGAGGATGCGCAGCCATACCGGCAGCCGGTCCTGCAGCAGGGCGAGGAACATGTCGACCGCCTGGCCGGGGGCGGCGCCGCCCGCGCGGGGTGAGGAGGCGGCGTTCTCGCCGTCCTCGCGTTTCATCAGCCCGGCCAGCTCGAGGACACGGCGCCGCGTCTCCTGGGCCTTCTGATAGGGGTCGAGCCGACGGGGGTCGAGCTGGGGAGTCGCCATGGTTGCCCTAACGTGCGCAGTCACCCGGACAATGTGCGGCGTGGGGGAGGGGTCGTTCACCGGAGTTCACGGAGCTGTGTCCCTCCGGGTCGTCTGATCGTTACACAGCGGTCACCCGGCGGACGGTCCGCAGCCGAACCGGGTGGGGCCGATTATGGACCCGCGTGGGCGCGCCGGGGATGGAGTAACGGTAACGATGCGCTGAGTGTTTTCCCAGGGACGCCCGGGAGGGGTCGGGGCCCGCCGGCCCGGGCCGCAGCCCGGGGCCGTGTCCGCTCCCGGGGTCTCAGCCGTCGCCGTCGCGGTCGCGGCGGCGCAGGTAGCGCTCGAACTCGGCGGCGATGGCGTCGCCGCTGGCCTCGGGCAGCTCCGCGGCGTCCTTGCGCTCCTCCAGCTCCTTGACGTACTCGGCCACCTCGCTGTCCTGGGAGGCCAGCTCGTCCACGCCGTGCTCCCACGCCCTGGACTCCTCGGCCAGTTCACCCAGCGGCATCGGGATGTCGAGCAGGTCCTCCATGCGGCGCAGCAGCGCCAGGGTGGCCTTGGGGTTGGGCGGCTGGGCGACGTAGTGCGGCACCGACGCCCACAGCGAGACCGCGGGTATCCCGGATTCCCCCAGGATGTGCTGGAGGACGCCGACGACGCCGGTCGGCCCCTCGTAGCGGCTCAGCTCCAGGTTGATCGCCCGCGCCAGGTCCTCGTCGCTCGCCGAGCCCACGATCGGCACCGGCCGGGTGTGCGGGGAGTCGTTGAGCAGCGCGCCGAGCAGCACCGCCAGCTCCACTCCCACGTGACGGCAGACATCGGTGATCTCCTGGCAGAACGTGCGCCAGCGCATGTTGGGCTCGATGCCGCGCAGCAGTACGACGTCGCGGTCGGCCCCCGGCGGCCGGGCCACCAGCAGCCGGGTGGTCGGCCAGGTGATCGACCTGGTCAGCCCGTCGCCCATCTCCACGATCGGGCGGGTGACCTGGAAGTCGTAGTAGTCCTCGGGGTCGAAGGAGACCAGCGGTGTGGCCTTCCACTCGTTCTCGAGATGCGCGATCACTCCGCTCGAGGCCTCGCCCGCGTCGTTCCACCCCTCGAACGCGGCGATGAGCACCGGGTCGACGAGCTTGGGTAGACCTTCGAGTTCGATCACGCGCGGCCTCCTTCCTCGCCCAGGTCCTGTTTCGTGGATCCTCGTCACGGCGAGGATCCACGAAACAGGACCCAGCCGTGGCCGTCTACCGGATAAGCCTATGCGGTGCGGTGGCCATCACCGAATTCCCAGGACACGGGCCGCTTCCCCCGCTGCGCCGGGGCTCGCGTACCTCGTCCGGGCGGGGTCGCCCGGCCTGTCCGCCGCGGCGGACCCGGTCTCCCGCCGGCCGGGGCGGGGCCGGCCCGGGGCCTCCCCGCGACGGCTCCGGCCCCCCGCCCGCGACGGCTCCCGGGACCCCTCCGGGATCTCCGGAGGGGGAGGGCGCCCGGCGCGCGGGGTTCAGCATCCGGTCATTCCGATGTCAGCATCCGGACGCCGTCGTGAACGACCGAGGTCGGATCGATTAGTACCCTTGGGGCCATGACGAGCATCCCGTCCTTCCGTGACGTCCTGTCCCAGCGCGTGATGGTCGCCGACGGGGCCATGGGGACGATGCTCCAGGCCCACGACGTCGGCCTCGACGACTTCGAGGGCCACGAGGGCTGCAACGAGGTCCTCAACGTCACCCGCCCCGACATCGTCCGCGCCGTGCACGAGGCGTACTTCGAGGTCGGCGTCGACTGCGTCGAGACCAACACCTTCGGCGCGAACCTCAGCGCGCTGGGCGAGTACGACATCGCCGACCGGGTCCACGAGTACTCCGAGGCCGGGGCCCGCGTCGCCCGGGAGGCCGCGGACGCCTGGTCCACCCCTGACCACCCCCGCTTCGTCCTCGGCTCCATCGGCCCGGGCACCAAGCTGCCCACCCTCGGGCACAAGCCGTACGGCGAGCTGCGCGACGCCTACCAGGCGAACGCGGCCGGCCTGATCGCCGGCGGCGCCGATGCGCTGATCATCGAGACCGCCCAGGACCTCCTCCAGGTCAAGGCCGCCGTCGTCGGCGCGCGGCGGGCCATCGCCGAGGCCGGCCGCGACGTGCCGGTCATCGCCCAGGTGACGATCGAGACCAACGGCGCGATGCTGCTGGGCTCGGAGATCGGCGCGGCACTGACGTCGATCGAGCCGCTCGGCGTCGACGTCATCGGCCTGAACTGCGCCACCGGCCCGGCGGAGATGAGCGAGCACCTGCGCCACCTCGCGCGTCACGCCCGGGTGCGGCTGTCCTGCATGCCCAACGCCGGGCTGCCGGTGCTGACCGCCGACGGCGCCCACTACCCCCTCACCCCCGACGAGCTGGCCGCCGCCCACGACCACTTCGTCCGCGACTTCGGCCTGTCGCTGGTCGGCGGCTGCTGCGGCACCACCCCCGAGCATCTGCGCCGGGTGGTCGAGCGGGTGCGCGGCCGCGAGCTCGGGGCGCGGCGCCCGCGCCCCGAGCCCGGCGCCGCCTCCCTCTACCAGACCGTCCCCTTCCGGCAGGACACCTCCTACCTCGCCATCGGCGAGCGCACCAACGCCAACGGCTCCAAGGCGTTCCGCGAGGCGATGCTCGCCGGGGACTGGGAGGAGTGCGTCGAGATCGCCCGCGCCCAGGCCCGCGACGGCGCGCACATGCTCGACCTGTGCGTCGACTACGTCGGCCGCGACGGCGTGGCCGACATGCGGGAGCTGGCGTTCCGCTTCGCCACCGCCTCCACGCTGCCCATCGTGCTCGACTCCACCGAGCCCGCCGTCCTTGAGGCCGGGCTGGAGGCGCTCGGCGGCCGCGCGATCGTCAACTCGGTCAACTACGAGGACGGCGACGGCCCCGACTCCCGCTTCACCAGGATCATGCGGCTGGTCCGCGAGCACGGCGCCGCCGTCATGGCGCTGACCATCGACGAGGAGGGTCAGGCCCGCACCGCCGAGTGGAAGACCGGGATCGCCGACCGCCTCATCGGCGACCTCACCGCCGGCTGGGGGATGAGGGTCGAGGACATCGTCATCGACGCCCTCACCTTCCCCATCGCCACCGGCCAGGAGGAGACCCGCCGCGACGGCGCCGAGACGATCGAGGCGATCCGCGAGATCAAGCGCCGCCACCCGGGCGTGCAGACGGTCCTCGGGCTGTCCAACATCTCCTTCGGCCTCAACCCGGCCGCGCGGGTCGTCCTCAACAGCGTCTTCCTCAACGAGTGCGTCAACGCCGGCCTCGACTCGGCGATCGTGCACGCCTCCAAGATCCTGCCGATGGCCCGGATCCCCGACGAGCAGCGCCAGGTCGCCCTGGACATGATCTACGACCGCCGGCGCGAGGGCTACGATCCGCTGCAGCGGTTCATGGAGCTGTTCGAGGGCGTCGACGCCGCCGCGGTGAAGGCGGGCCGGGCCGAGGAGCTGGCCGCGCTGCCGCTGTGGGAGCGGCTCAGGCGCCGCATCGTCGACGGTGAGCGCAAGGGTCTGGAGGCCGACCTCGACGAGGCGCTCACCCGGCGCCCCGCCCTGGAGATCGTCAACGACGTGCTGCTCGACGGCATGAGGACCGTCGGCGAGCTGTTCGGCTCGGGGCAGATGCAGCTGCCGTTCGTGCTGCAGTCGGCCGAGGTGATGAAGGCCGCCGTGGCCTACCTGGAGCCGCACATGGACCGCGTCGAGGGCGAGACCAAGGGCCGCATCGTGCTGGCCACCGTCAAGGGAGACGTGCACGACATCGGCAAGAACCTGGTGGACATCATCCTGTCCAACAACGGTTACGAGGTCGTCAACCTCGGCATCAAGCAGCCGGTGTCGGCGATCCTCGAGGCCGCCGAGGAGCAGCGGGCCGACGTGATCGGCATGTCCGGGCTGCTGGTGAAGTCCACGGTCGTGATGAAGGAGAACCTCGAGGAGATGAACTCCCGGGGGCTGGCCGGCAGGTACCCGGTGCTGCTCGGCGGCGCCGCGCTGACCCGCGCCTACGTCGAGCAGGACCTCGCCGGGCGGTTCGAGGGCGAGGTCCGCTACGCCCGCGACGCCTTCGAGGGGCTGCGGCTGATGGACGCCTTCATGGCGGTCAAGCGCGGCGTGGACGGCGCGGCCCTGCCGCCGCTGCGGGAGCGGCGGGTGAGGACCGGCGCGACCCTGAGGCGCACCCCGGAGGAGGAGCTGCCCGCCCGCTCCGACGTGAGCACCGCCAACCCCGTGCCGGCCGCGCCCTTCCACGGCGACCGCGTGGTCAAGGGCATCCCGCTCGCCGACTACGCCGCGTTCCTGGACGAGCGGGCGACGTTCATGGGCCAGTGGGGCCTCAAGGCCGCCCGCGGCGGCGCGGGCCCCTCCTACGAGGAGCTGGTCGAGACCCAGGGGCGGCCGCGCCTGCGGATGTGGCTGGACCGGATGCAGACCGAGGGGCTGCTGGAGGCGGCGGTCGTCTACGGCTATTTCCCGTGCGTCAGCGAGGGCGATTCCCTGGTGATCCTGGACGACGCGGGCCGCGAGCGGACCAGGTTCACCTTCCCGCGCCAGCGGCGCGACCGGCACCTGTGCCTGTCGGACTTCTTCCGCCCCCGGGAGTCCGGTGAGACCGACGTGGTCGCCTTCCAGATCGTCACGATGGGAAGCCGGATCGCCGAGGCCACCGCCGAGCTGTTCGCCAAGGACGCCTACCGCGACTACCTGGAGCTGCACGGCCTGTCGGTGCAGCTCACCGAGGCGCTGGCCGAGTACTGGCACGCCCGGGTCCGCGCCGAGCTCGGCATCGGCGGCGACGAGTCGCTGGAGGCCATGCTGAAGGTCGACGTCACCGGCTGCCGTTACTCCTTCGGCTACCCCGCCTGCCCCAACCTGGAGGACCAGGTGCAGCTCACCGGGCTGCTGGACCCCGGGCGGATCGGGGTGAGCCTGT
The DNA here is from genome assembly GCF_040653115.1 of Streptosporangium sp. NPDC048047. Taxonomy (NCBI): domain Bacteria; kingdom Bacillati; phylum Actinomycetota; class Actinomycetes; order Streptosporangiales; family Streptosporangiaceae; genus Streptosporangium; species Streptosporangium sp. NPDC048047. The sequence continues at coordinate 33,256 of NZ_JBEZNH010000021.1, forward strand.
CGGAGGAGTTCCAGCTGCACCCCGAGCAGTCGACCTCCGCGCTCGTGGCCCACCATCCCGAGGCCGGCTACTTCAACGTCTGACCGTCAGGGGTTCCACCGTTATATGGACGCGGTTCTGTTCGACATGGACGGGCTTCTCGTGGACAGCGAGAAGGTGTGGTTCGAGGTCGAGAGCGAGGTGATGGCGCGGCTCGGCGGCGAGTGGGGTCCCGCCGACCAGCGGCACCTGGTGGGCGGCTCCATGCCGGCCGCCGTGGAGTACATGCTCCGGGTCACCGGGTCGGCCGCCGACCCGGCCGACGTGGAGGCGTGGATGCTGGAGGGCATGACCCGCCGGCTGTCCGCCGGAGTGGAGATGATGCCGGGCGCCGCCGGGCTGCTGACGTCCGTACGGCGGGCCGGCCTGCCCACGGCCCTGGTCACCTCCTCGGTCCGGCCGATCGCCGACGCCTGCCTGGCCTCCATCGGCCGTCACCACTTCGACCGCGTGGTGACCGGTGACGACGTGGCGCGGACCAAGCCGGACCCGGAGCCGTACCTCACGGCCGTCCGCCTGCTGGGGGTGGCCGCGGCCCGGTGCGTCGCCCTGGAGGACTCGCCGAACGGCGTGAACGCGGCGACCGCCGCCGGCTGCCGGGTGGTGGCCGTGCCCAGCGTGCTGCCGATCCCCCCGGCCCCCGGCCGCCTGGTCGTGGCCTCCCTGCGCGAGGTCGACGTCGAGGTGCTCCGGGCGCACGTCGTCGGCGCCGCCTGACCCGGGCCGGCCCCCTCAGAGGGCCGGCCGCGCGTCCCCCTCGGCCCCCCGGCCCCCCGGCCTCGCCTTTGGAAAGCCCGCAGCCCCGGGAGGCGCCCGGTCCTCGAAGCGGTCCGCCGACCCGGGGACATCCCCGAGAGGCCGCCGCCGCCCCCGGATCCGTCCCCTAGGGGACCGTCCCTCCCAGGGGAGGAGGGATCCCCGCGATTCCGCGTGCCAGGATGGAGGACGGGTACGCCGATACGAGGGACGGTCCGCTATGTCGTTCGACCAGATCGCGTGGTTGCCGCTCTGCGCCGGGTTGACCGGGGTGGGGTTGCTGCTCAGCTTCCTGCGGATGCGCCGCGCGGGAGCGCTGTCCGGGCTGCGGGGGGTGGCCTGGTCGCTGCTGCCGCTGGCGGCCTACCTGACGGGCGCGCTGCCCACCGTCTGGCGGATCGGCACGGCGATCGTCGGGTTCGTCACCGGCGCGGTGCTCAACCCCATGGTGTGGGCGGGGGTGGCCCTGGCCGGACTGTCGGCCGTGCTGTTCGTGGTGACCGGGGCGGTGCGCGGCCGCCGGCTGCGGACGGCCGGGTCCGGGAGGGCGGCGGAGTCGCCCGACGGGGGAGCGGGGGCCGCCGGGGGCGGCGCCGTACGGGGCTCCTCGGGCACCCGGCCGCTGTCGCGCCCCGGGGCGGCGCCCGCCGATCCCGCCCGGTCCGCCTCCGGGTCCGGCACCCAGCCCATGGCCCGGCCCGGCGCGAAGCCCGCCGGGAAGCCCGCCGGGAAGCCCGCGGCCTCCTCCGACGACGACTTCTCGGATATCGAGGACATCCTCAAGCGACGTGGGATCGGTTGACACTGAGTTACCTGTCAGTGCAATGTCACGAATCCGAGACAGAAGCGGAACGGCTTCCAGACATTCGGCCGATGATCAAAACAAATGAATTGCGCATGAATCACAGTTGAGCCACATAGCGCCCTCAGGGGTTGGTCTGTGCAGATCAGCCCATAGATTCTGCGTCCAGGACCGTGAGCACGGTTCCGAACAGCAGGAGGGCGCACCCCACCCGGGCGCACCCGTCGGACAACGTCGTCTGGGACCCAGGGGGCCACACGCATGACCACACCGCTCGACGTCTCCGGACAGGCCCTGGAGGCCCAGCCGGAGGCCGTTCTCCAGGGGACGGGCGGAAAGGCCATCGAAGGCCGTTCGCTCGGCCAGATCGCCTGGACCCGTCTCAAGCGTGACAAGGCCGCCGTCGCCGGCGCGGTCGTGGTGGTGTTCCTCGTCCTGGTGGCGATCTTCGCCGAGCGTCCCTTCGGGGGACTGGTCGCCCTCTTCGGCGATTCGCCCAACATCCCCAACAACGATCTCATCGACCCGATGACCAGCGCGCCGACGGGCGCCTTCGGCGGCATCAGCCTGGAGCACCCCTTCGGCCTGGAGCCGGTCAACGGCCGCGACGTCTTCGCCCGCATCCTGTCCGGCGCCCAGATCTCGCTGCTGGTCGCCTTCCTCGCCACGCTCGTCTCGGTGGTGATCGGCGCGCTGCTCGGCGTGCTCGCCGGCTACTTCGGCGGCTGGATCGACACGTTCATCAGCCGGCTGATGGACGTCTTCCTGGCCTTCCCGCTGCTGCTGTTCGCGATCGCCATCGTCGGCGCGCTGCCCGACCAGGCGATCGGCATGAAGGGCAACACGCTGCGCCTCGCGGTGATCGTGTTCATCATCGGGTTCTTCAGCTGGCCCTACATCGCGCGCATCGTGCGCGGCCAGACGCTGTCGCTGCGCGAGCGCGAGTTCGTCGACGCCGCCCGCTCGCTGGGGGCGAGCAACGGCTACATCATCTTCCGCGAGGTGTTCCCGAACCTCGTGGCGCCGATCCTGGTCTACTCCACGCTGCTCATCCCCACCAACATCATGTTCGAGGCGTCGCTGTCGTTCCTCGGCGTGGGTGTGAACGAGCCCCAGGCGTCCTGGGGAGGCATGCTCACCCGGGCGGTCGACTACTACCAGATCGCCCCGCACTTCATGATCGTCCCCGGCCTCGCGATCTTCATCACCGTGATGGCCTTCAACCTCCTGGGCGACGGGCTGCGGGACGCCCTCGACCCGCGAGCCAGGTAGCGCGAAGCGACCGTCGCGCCCGTCCGTCTCCACCACCGCCACTTCACGACAAGGGGTGTACCACCACGATGAGGAAGACCAAAGCCTTGGCGCTCGCCGCGCTGGGTACCACGCTGAGCATGGGTCTCGCCGCCTGCGGCGGCACGGCCGGCGGCGGCGGCAACAACACCGGCTCGGGCAACCAGGGCACCGGAGCCTCCGGCACGGCCTTCAACGATGGCTACACCAAGGTCATCAACGCCTCCGACGCCAAGGGCGGCACGCTCAAGTTCGCGCTGACCGACGAGCCGGACTCCACGGACCCGGGCAACACCTACTACGCCTGGAACTGGAACTTCTCGCGGCTGTACGCCCGTCCGCTGATGACCTACCAGCCCGCCCCGGGTGAGGAGGGACTGAAGCTCGTCCCCGACCTCGCCGAGGGCCCCGGTCAGGCCAGCGACGACGGCAAGACCTGGACCTACAAGCTGAAGAAGGGCATCAAGTACGACGACGGCACCGAGGTCAAGGCCGCCGACGTCAAGTACGCCATCGCCCGCAGCAACTTCACCTCCGAGCTCACCGACGGCCCGAAGTACTTCGCCCAGTACCTCGACGCCGGCGACTACAAGGGCCCGTACAAGGACAAGAACCTCGACGACTTCAAGGGCGTCGAGACCCCCGACGACTCCACCGTCGTCTTCAAGCTCAAGGCCCCGTTCGCGGAGTTCGACTTCCTGGTCGCCAACCCGCAGTCGGCTCCGGTGCCGCAGGCCAAGGACAACGGTCTCGACTACGAGAAGAACGTCGCCTCGACCGGCCCCTACAAGTTCGAGAGCTACGACGTCGGCAAGCAGCTGACCCTCGTCAAGAACGAGAACTGGGACCCCTCCACCGACACCACCCGCAAGCAGCTGCCGGACCGCATCGAGGTCCAGTACAAGCAGAACGCCGACGACATCGACCAGCGCCTGATCAACGGGCAGCTCCACGTCGACCTGGGCGGCACCGGCGTCCAGCCCGCCGCCCGCGCCAAGATCGTCAGCAACCCGCAGCTGAAGAACTCGTCGGACAACCCGTACACGCCGTTCAACCGCTACGCGATGATGTCGACCAAGGTCAAGCCGTTCGACAACATCGAGTGCCGCAAGGCCGTGCAGTACATCACCGACAAGGTCGCCACCCAGGCGCCGTGGGGCGGCCCGCTCGGCGGTGACATCGGCAGCACCGCGATGACCCCGACCACCGTGGGCTACAAGGCGTTCGACCTGTTCCCCAACGGGCAGGACCACAAGGGCGACAAGGCCAAGGCCCAGGAGAGCCTCAAGGCCTGCGGCCAGCCGAACGGCTTCGAGACCAACATCGCGGTCCGCGGTGACCGGGTCAAGGAGGTCCAGGTCGCCGAGGCCCTGCAGGCCTCGCTCGACAAGGTCGGCATCAAGGCCACGATCAAGAAGTACCCCTCGGGTGACTGGAGCTCGCAGTACGCCGGCAAGCCGGACTTCGTGCACAAGAACAACCTGGGCATCATGATCGCCGGCTGGGGCTCCGACTGGCCGTCCGGCTTCGGTTTCCTGTCGCAGATCGTCGACGGTCGCTTCATCAAGGACTCCGGCAACTACAACATGATGGAGCTGAACGACCCGACCGTGAACGAGCTGCTCGACAAGGGCATCCAGACCACCGACACGGCGGCCCGCAACGAGATCTGGGCCGAGGTCGACAAGAAGGTCATGGAGTCGGCCGCGTTCATGCCGTTCGTCTACGAGAAGACGCTCCTCTTCCGCCCCTCGACCCTGACCAACGTGTACGTGCACCCGGCCTACGGCATGTACGACTACACGTGGCTCGGCGTCAAGCAGCAGTAGTAGCAGTACTTCTCTAGCCAACCAAAGGCAGGTGAAGGCCACGGTGCCCGGGAGCGACCCTCCCGGGCACCCGGCCGAACGATCGTGGTCGCATTCATCGTCCGCCGCGTGATCGCCGCCGTGCTGATGCTCGCCGTCGTCAGCGCCGCCACCTTCGCGATCTTCTTCCTCATCCCACGGGCCCTGGGACAGACCCCCGAGGGCATGGCGTCGCGTTACGTCGGACGGGATGCCACCCCCGAGGCCATCCAGGGCGCCGTCAAGCGGCTGCACCTGGACGACCCGCTCATCGTGCAGTACGGGCGGTTCGCCAAGGGCATCGTCGTCGGCGAGGACTACTCGCTCGGCCCGCGCAAGGCCGAGTGCCCGGCGCCCTGCTTCGGCTACTCCTTCAACAACAACCAGCCGGTCTGGCCGACGCTGCTCGACCGGCTGCCCGCGACGATGTCGCTGGCCGCGGGCGCGGCGATCATCTGGCTCATCACCGGTGTCAGCATCGGCATCGTCTCCGCGCTGAGACGCGGCACCGCGCTCGACCGCGCGGCCATGACCGTGGCGCTCGCCGGCGTCTCGCTGCCCATCTACTTCACCGGCCTGGTCTCGCTGGCGGTGTTCGCCTACACACTCGGGATCTTCCCCGGCGGCGGCAGCTACACCCCGTTCACCGACAACCCCGTCATGTGGTTCCAGGCGCTCGTCCTGCCCTGGATCACCCTGGCGTTCCTCTACGCGGCCCTGTACGCCCGGCTCACCAGGGCGGGCATGCTGGAGACCATGGGCGAGGACTACATCCGCACGGCCCGGGCCAAGGGTCTCAAGGAGAGCACGGTCGTCACCAAGCACGCGCTGCGCGCCACGCTGACCCCGATCCTCACCATCTTCGGGCTCGACGTCGGCCTGCTGCTGGGCGGAGCCGTGCTCACCGAGAGCACCTTCTCCATCCCCGGCGTCGGCAAGCTGGTCATCGACGCGATCCGCGGCAACGACCTGCCGGTCGTGCTCGGCGTGACCATGTTCGCGGCCTTCTTCATCGTCCTGGCCAACCTCATCGTGGACATCCTGTACGCGGTGGTCGACCCGAGGGTGAGGCTCTCATGACGGCGGCGCCCGGTTCCCCCGCGCCCGACTCCTTCCTGGAGCTGCGCGACCTGCGCATCCACTTCCCGACCGAGGACGGGGTCGTCAAGTCGGTCGACGGCCTGTCGTTCAAGCTCGACCGGGGCAAGACCCTGGGCATCGTGGGCGAGTCCGGCTCCGGAAAGAGCGTCACCAGCCTCGGCATCCTCGGCCTGCACAAGGGCGGCCGGGCGAAGATCTCCGGTGAGATCTGGCTGGACGGCGAGGAGCTCGTCGGGGCGAGCGCCGATCACGTGCGGACGCTGCGCGGCAAGAAGATGGCGATGATCTTCCAGGATCCGCTGTCGTCCATGCACCCGTACTACACGGTCGGCGCCCAGATCATCGAGGCGTACCGGATCCACCACAAGGTCAGCAAGCAGGTGGCCCGCAAGCACGCCATCGACATGCTCGGCCGGGTGGGCATCCCGCAGCCCGACAAGCGCGTCGACAGCTACCCGCACGAGTTCTCCGGCGGCATGCGCCAGCGCGCCATGATCGCCATGGCCCTGTCGTGCGACCCGGAGCTGCTGATCGCCGACGAGCCCACCACCGCCCTCGACGTGACGGTCCAGGCGCAGATCCTGGACCTGATGCTCGACCTGCAGCGCGAGTTCAACTCCGCGCTGATCGTCATCACCCACGACCTCGGCGTGGTCGCCGAGCTCTCCGACGACATCCTGGTGATGTACGGCGGCAGGTGCATCGAGTACGGCAGCGCCGAGGACATCTTCCACCGGCCCGAGCACCCCTACACCTGGGGTCTGCTGGGTTCCATGCCCCGCCTGGACCGCGAGCCCACCGAGCGGCTGATGCCGATCAAGGGCAGCCCGCCCTCCCTGATCAACGTGCCGTCCGGCTGCGCCTTCAACCCGCGCTGCACCTACGAGGACCGCACCGGGGGCAAGGCCACCACCGAGGTGCCCCTGCTCACCGAGACCGAGGGCGGCCACCTGGTCCGCTGCCACATGCCGCCCGCGGAGCGGCGGGCCATCTGGGAAAACGAGATCAAGCCGATGTTGGAGAGCACGTGACTGACGACAAGGGCGCCGCGGTGACCGACTCCGGTGCGCTGCTGTCCGTCCAGGGGCTGCAGAAGCACTTCCCGGTGACCAAGGGCCTGCTCAGACGTCAGGTCGGCGCGGTCAAGGCGGTCGACGGGGTCAGCTTCGACGTCCGCAAGGGAGAGACGCTCGGCCTCGTGGGCGAGTCCGGCTGCGGCAAGAGCACCACCGGCCGCCTGATCACCCGCCTGCTGGAGCCGACCGGCGGGAAGGTCGTGTTCGAGGGCGAGGACATCACCCACAGGTCGCAGTCGTCCCTGCGGCCGCTCCGCCGCGACATGCAGATGATCTTCCAGGATCCCTACTCCTCGCTCAACCCCCGGCACACGGTGGGCGCCATCGTCGGCGCGCCCTTCCGCATCCAGGGCATCCAGACCGAGCAGGGCACCAAGAAGGCCGTCCAGGAGATCCTGGAGCTGGTCGGGCTCAACCCCGAGCACTACAACCGCTACCCGCACGAGTTCTCCGGCGGTCAGCGCCAGCGCATCGGCATCGCCCGCACGCTCGCGCTCAAGCCCAAGCTCATCATCGCCGACGAGCCGGTCTCCGCCCTCGACGTGTCGATCCAGGCGCAGGTGGTCAACCTCCTGGAGGACCTGCAGAACGAGCTCGACCTGACCTACGTCATCGTCGCGCACGACCTGTCGGTCATCCGGCACATCAGCGACCGGGTCGCGGTCATGTACCTCGGCAAGATCGTCGAGCTGGCCGACCGCAAGGACCTGTACGAGTCGCCCATGCACCCGTACACCAACGCGCTGATGTCGGCGGTCCCGGTCCCCGACCCGGGTCGGCGCAAGGACCGCGAGCGCATCCGGCTCCAGGGCGACGTGCCCAGCCCGCTCAACCCGCCGCCCGCCTGCCGCTTCCACACCCGGTGCTGGAAGGCCCAGGAGGTCTGCAAGACGGTGGAGCCGCCGCTGGTCGAGCTGGCCGCAGGCCACCAGGTCGCCTGCCACTTCCCGGAGAACGCCCCCGGCCCGGCCGCCAGGCCCGCACCGGGGGAGACCGTCCCGGCCTGACCCTCCCGCCGGGCGGACCGCCCGGCCGGGCATCCCGCGTGACGCCGGGACGGGCGTGCCCCGTCCCGGCGCCCGGCGTCTCCTCCCACGTGCCCGTCCGTGCCCGGCCCGACGGCCCCGGCGTCCGGCTCACGAGCGGTTCCCGGCCCGTGAGCCGCTTCGCCCGGCGAGCCGCTCCGGGCCCGGGAGCCGCGTCCGGTCCGCGGGCCCTCAGCCGAGCGCCGACATGACCGGGGCGAAGAACCGCGACCGGTCGCCGGGCAGCGGCCCGGACCCGGCGACCATGTCCGATGTCCGCATCCCCGCGGTCACACCGTGCCCGGCCAGCCACGCCGCCAGCTCCGGGCGCCGGTCCTCGATCTCCAGCCGCACCGGCCGCCCGGCCCGTGAGGCGAGGTCGGCGACCAGTGCCCGGGCGTCCTCCGGGCTCGCCGCGATCACCGGGCCGACGACCGTGTCGGAGACGTTGCGCCACATCCCCGCGTACCCCGACACGCCCCGGCCGTGGTCGATCACCCGGATCTCCTCGGCGAAGCCCGCGTAGCGCCGCAGCAGACCGGACCGGTCCGCGCCCACGACCTCCGCGTCCAGGTCGGCGATCGCCTTCAGGTCCTCCGGCCGCGCGGCGCGGGAGGCGCCCGACGGCGGCCCGGTGAAGAGCCCGACGTGCATGGAGGCCCCACCGGTCACCCGGAACCCCAGCTTCTCGTACAGGGGCCGTCCCTGGGCGGTGGCGTTCAGGAACACGGTCGTTCCGCCCGCCCGGTCCAGCACGTGGGAGATCAGCCGGGTGCCCAGGCCCCGCCGTGCGAGGCGGGAGGCCACCAGCACCATGCTGACCGCCGCGGTGCGGTCCCCGTACCGGGTCAGGATCGCGGTCGCCACCGGCTCCCCGGCGTCGTCCACGATCCCGTACCCCTCACCGCCCTCCAGCAGGAAACGCCACTTGCGCTCCTCCCTGCCCCAGCCCCGGTCCTCGGCGAGCCGCAGGCAGCCGTCGAGGTCGCCGGGCGTCAGCTCCCGGATCATCATCACGTTCCTCCAAGGTCCCGGGCGCCCGGACAGCGGTGCCGGAGAGCACCGCCCGGACGGGCCCGGCCCGCCCGTCCCGCGGACATCACGAGGCGATCCTCGGGCACGGGACGCCGGCGCTCCGACAGTTTCCCGCTATGCCGATAGCCGACGGCTATCATCGCCGGATGGAGGTCACGCTGCCCGCCGTACGGGCGTTCGTCGCCGTCGCCCGCGCCGGCTCCTTCCGGGGGGCCGCCGCCGCGCTCGGGGTCAGCCAGCCGACGGTGAGCGCCGCGGTGCGCCGCCTGGAGGCCGCCGCGGGCCGTCCGCTGCTGGTCCGAGACCGCGACGGCGCCCGTCTGACCGAGCTGGGCGCCGGAGTGCTGGCCCACGCGGTCGCGGTGACCGCCGCCGCCGACGAGTTCGAGGCCCTGCTCGCCGGGGACGCCCCGGGCCTCACCGTGGGCTTCATGGGCGAGGCGGCGGGGACGCGCACCTCGGCCCTGCTCGGCGCCGTACGGCGGGCCTCCGGCCGGGACGTACGGCTGCGCCGCTTCGACTTCGACGACCCCTCCTGCGGCCTGCTGACCGGGGCCAGCGACCTGGCCGTGGTGTGGCCGCCGCTGACCGGCGACGCCCTGGAGACCAGGATCGTCGGCGCCGACCGCCGGGCCGTCGCCGTGCCCGTCGGTGACCCGCTCTCCCGGGCCCCCGTCCTCGGCCCGGGAGACCTGGGCGGCCGGGTGTGGGTGGTACCGCGCAGTCCCGACCCGGTCTGGCGGGACTTCCGCGGCCCCGGGTCGCTCGGCGTGACGGACGTCGCCGGTGAGATCGGGTCCGACGCGATCGAGGAGACCCTGGAGCTGGTGGCGGCGGGTCAGGGGATCGCCCTGCTGTCGCAGAGCACCGACGAGCACTACGCCCGCACCGGGGTGGTGTTCGTGCCGCTCTCCGGCGACCTGCGGTGCACCGTCGCCGTCGCCTGGCGGCGCGCCGACACCCGGCCGGTGCTCGCCCGGATCCTCGCCGAGCTGCGCCGGCACGCCCCGGCGGGCCACCCGCCCGCGCCGTGACCGCGGGTTCCCGGCGGCACGCGGAACACGGGGCGCCGCGTTACGGCGACACCGCCTCGCGGGCGCTGTCGCGAAGCTGTGCCACCGCGCGGGCGATGAGGTCGCCGCGCCGCCGATCCTGGCGGGCGTGGACGACGATGCGCCGGAAGACGGTGGGGCGGACCACAGGCCTGGTGACGACCCCGCCGGGGAGCTCCGCGACGGCCAGGCGCGGCAGGACGGTGACGCCGATGCCCGTCTCCACCAGCCGCAGCGCCGCCCGGTGATCGTCCAGGCGGGCGGCGTAGCGTGGCGTGAATCCGGCGGCCCTGCAGGCGGTCAGGATGATCTGCCCGATCGGGCTGTCGTAGATGTCGTGGTCCACCCAGGGCTCGTCTTCGAGGTCCCGGAAGGCGAGTTCGCGGGCATCGGCGAGGGGGTGGGCGGCGGGGAGCACGGCGACGAGTTCCTCGACGGCGAGTTCGTGACGCCGGTAACCGTCGAGGTGCACCTCGGCCCCGTCGGCGGGCTCGGTCCGGATGTCGAGGTCCGGCCGCCGGCGACCGCGCCCGTCGACGGGTTCGTTGAGGCTGATCTCGACGGTGAGGTTCGGCCGGTGCCGGCGAACGGTCCGCGCGACCTCCGGGATCCACCGCTCGGCCGCGGAGGCGAAGCAGGTGATCGCCAGATGCTGCGCCTGACCGCTCCTGAGGTCCGCGACGACACGTTCGAGGCGCCCGAAGTCGGCGAGGAGCGACTGGGCCTCATCCGCCAGGTGCCGCGCGGCGTCGGTGGGGCTGATGCCGCGTCCCTGTTTCTCGAAGAGGACCAGCCCGGTCTCCTTCGCCAGGGCGGTCATGTGCTGGCTGATCGTCGCGGGGGAGTAGCTGAGGTTCCGCGCCGCCTGGTTGATCGACCCGGCGGCCAGGACCGCGCGCAGGATCGCGAGGCGTTGCGGGCTGAGCATGGCATCGATCGTAAGGCAATGCCGAATGATAGGTCGTATTTGTCTGCTTGTTGCGAGTTTTGTCGTCGATGCAGGATGGCACCGAGCAGAAGATCCGACATCTGCTCGGACGCGGTGAGAGAGGTTGACGATGGACACGACGTTCTGGGACGAGGCGGACCGCCTCCTGGTCCGCTACGGAGCCGGCTTCACCCCGCGGGTCATCGAACGAGCCTCCGGCGCGTACGTCTTCGACCGCCAGGGCACGCCGATCCTCGACTTCACCTCGGGGCAGATGAGTTCCATCCTCGGCCATGCGCACCCGGACATCGTGGCGACGGTCTCGTCCGCGGTCGCGTCGCTGGACCACCTCTTCAGCGGCATGCTCAGCGCTCCCGTGCTGGAACTCGCCCAAAGGCTCACCGCGACCTTGCCCCCGGAGCTCGGCAAGATGCTGCTGCTCACCACGGGAGCCGAGGCGAACGAGGCCGCGATCAAGATGGCCAAGCTCTCCACCGGCCGCTTCGAGATCGTCTCCTTCGACCGCTCGTGGCACGGAATGACCCAGGGGGCCGCCTCCGCGACCTTCTCCGCCGGGCGGCGCGGCTACGGCCCCCCGGCACCGGGCAACCTGGCGCTGCCCGCGCCGAACGCCTACCGTTCGCCGTTCCGAGCCTCCGACGGGTCACATGACTGGGAGGCCGAGCTCGCCTACGGCTTCGCCCTGGTCGACCGGCAGTCCGCCGGGAGCCTCGCCGCCTGCCTCATCGAGCCCATCCTGTCCTCGGGCGGGATCATCGACCTGCCGCCGGGGTATCTGCGTCGTCTCAGGGAGATGTGCGACGAACGCGGGATGCTGCTCATCCTGGACGAGGCGCAGACCGGCCTCGGCCGCACCGGAACGATGTACGCGTTCGAGCGCGACGGCGTCGCACCCGACATCCTGACGTTGTCGAAGACCCTGGGAGCCGGACTGCCCGTGGCGGCCGTCATCACGACCGCCGAGATCGAGCAGGTATGCCACGACCGGGGTTTCCTCTTCTACACCACCCACGTCTCCGACCCCCTGGCGGCCGCCGTCGCGCTGACGGTCCTCGACGTCGTCCAGCGAGAGAACCTCACGGAGCGTGCCGCGGCGCTGGGCGACCAGCTCACCGACCGGCTGCTGGCGCTGCGCGACGCCTACGAGGTCGTCGGTGACGTCCGCGGCCGTGGCCTGCTCCAGGGCGTCGAGCTCGTCAAGGACAAGAAGAGCAAGGCGCCCGCCGACGCGCTGGGTAAAGCGATCACCGCGGCCTGCCTCGAACGGGGCCTGCACATGAACATCGTTCAGCTGCCCGAGATGGGCGGCATCTTCCGCATCGCCCCGCCTCTCACGATCAGCGACGACGAGCTGCACGCCGGCGTGGACATCCTCGAGGCGTCGCTCAAAGCGGTGCTCGACGCCGCCGGGTGACGCGGCCCGGTGTCCCACGCCCGTCGCCGCCGACTCGTCCGCCATCCCGGCGGACGTGACCGGCCCCGGACGGTTCCTAGGAGGAGGGGGCGCCCGGGGTGATCAGGCCGGTCTCGTAGGCCAGGACCACGGCCTGCACGCGGTCGCGCAGGCCCAGCTTGGTGAGGACGTTGCCGACGTGCGTCTTGACGGTCGTCTCGCTCACCACCAGCTCGGCGGCGATCTCGGCGTTGGACATGCCCCGGGCGATCAGCCGCAGCACCTCCAGCTCGCGCTCGGTGAGACGCCCCAGCCGGGCCGGGGCCGACGGGCGGCGGGTGGACGGCAGGTGCGCGCCGAACCGGTCGAGCAACCTCCGGGTGACGCTCGGCGCGACGATGGCGTCGCCCGCCGCGACCACCCGGATGGCCTGCACCAGCTCCTCGGGCGGGACGTCCTTGAGCAGGAAGCCGCTGGCCCCGGCGCGCAGCGCCTCCACGATGTACTCGTCCAGGTCGAACGTGGTCAGCACCAGCACCCTGGGCACGTGGGCGCCGCGCCCCGCCTCCCGGACGATCCGGCGGGTGGCGTCGATGCCGTCCACGCCCGGCATCCGGACGTCCATCAGGATCACGTCGGGCAGCAGCGCCCGCGCCTGCTCCTGGGCGGCCTTGCCGTCCCCGGCCTCACCGACGACGGTGATCTCCGGCTCGGCTTCCAGGATGAGGCGGAAACCGGTACGCAGCAGTGGCTGGTCGTCGACCAGCAGCACTCTGATCGTCATCACACACCTTCGAGGGGAACCGGGCGCCGGCCTCGGACCCGCCCTCCGCACGGGCCGGTCCGCAGGACTCCACCATAGAGGGGCGGCACGCCCCCCGGCGCCCGCGAATCCGTCCGGTCTCGCCGGAGACCCGTCCCCGGCGAGACCGGACGGACCCGTCTACCAGCCGTTGCCGATCTTCACCGGTGGGGTGGTGCTGTAGCCGCGGGTGCTCTGTCCCGGGTACAGGAGGAGGTCGCCTGTCGTGTCCTGGCGGGTGATGAGGTCCTGGTGGCCGTCACGGTCCCAGTCCGTCGCCCCGAAGAAGCTGTACGGCAGCCTGGTGACCTGGCTGAGGATCCAGCCGCGATTCCCGCCGGCGCCCACCTCGCTGTAGGAGGCGATCCCCCCGCAGCCGGCGGCCTTGAGCAGGCGGGGTGGCGCAGGATCCGGGGGATCCTGCGGAATTCGCCGCCGGTGGCGGACACGTTGTTCCGTTGAGTGATTCTCAGTAGTTCTCTCACTGAGTCTCTTCCTGCTTCATCGACCGCAGCCAACTCCGGAGAGTGAGGTCTTACGTGGTCTCCACGAGGCGTTTCTCCTCTCCGGGCAACTTCCCGGCGAGGGTTGCGATGTCAAGCGTTCGTGTCGGCGAGCATCGCGGCGAGGAGGTTGCCTGCCGCGTTGTCATCTCGGTCATGCAGGGTGCCGCAGCCGGTGCAGACCCATACGCGGTCGGCGAGGGCCAGGGCGCGGTTGATCTGCTTGCAGTGCCCGCAGGTCTTCGAACTGGGGAACCAGCGGTCGGCCTTCCAGATGCGGGAGCCGTACCAGTCGGCCTTGTAGCCGAGCTGGCGGATGAACTCGCCGAATCCGGCGTCGGAGATGGCGCGGGACAGCCTGCGGTTCTTGACCATGCCCTTGACGTGCAGGGTCTCCACGGCGATGGCGGACTTGGTTCTCGTCAGCCGGGTCGTGGTCTTGTGCAGGAAGTCTCCTCGCCGGTCGGCCACCCGAAGGTGGACCTGCCCGACGCGCTTGCGGGCTTTGGCCCGGTTCTTGGAGTCCTCAGCCGAGCGGGCCAGCTTGCGGTTGGCCCGCTTCAACTGCCGCAGGGCGGCCTTGAGCGGCTTGGGCGCGTGGATCTCCTCACGAGTGCCGTCGCTGTCGCGGATGACGGCGAACGTCTTCAGGCCGAGGTCGATGCCACACGCGGGTGCGTCGTCGTCGACCTGGTGGCGCTTGTTGATGTCGTCGCGGTCCACCTCGACCTGGAAGGAGATCCACCAGCGTCCGGCCTGCTCGCGGATGGTCGCGCCGAGTATGCGGGCGTTGCCGGTGGCCATGCGGTCGGTGAGCCAGGACATGTCCTCACGGGTCGCCACGTCGCCACGTCGCCGATCGCCGGGAGGCGAACGGCGTGGGCGCCCAGGGGCTTGGCGCGGTCGGCGTCGTAGCGGAAGCGGGAACCGTGCTTGCGCTTGCGCCACTTCGGCCAGCCAAGCTTGGCGCCCTTGCGGTTGCCGGTTTTCGAGTCGAAGAAGTTCTTGATGCCGACCGCCCGGACCCGGCACGCCTCCTTCGGCACGCGGGAGGACAGCTTGCCGTCGGCGAACCACGGGTAGCGCTCGGGGTGGGCTGCCCGCCACTCCCGCTCCAGCGCCGGGGCGGACCAGGGGACCTTGGTCAGGTCCTCGCCGGTGATGCCATAGGTCTTCTCCGCTTCCTGCTGGGCCTTCTTCTTCTGCACGGTCTCCAGGCAGAAGTTCTCCACGACCCGCGACAGGCCGCAGTGACGGCCCATAAGGATCGCCTGCTCCTCGGTGGGGGCCAGTTCGACCCGGAAGCCCTGCTTGTGACTCATCCGGCGTTCTGCGCCGCTGCGGCGAGCGCCTTCTCGGCCCGGTCGCGGGCAGCGCGACGGCCGTACAGGCTGGCGCACAACGAGGTGAGGGCATCGGTCATGTCCCGCACCAGATCGTCTTCCACCTCGCCGTCATCCACGACGCGCACCGTACGGCCCTGCACTGACAACGCGGCCTCGATGTACTCCACGCCGAAGCGGGCGAGCCGGTCGCGGTGCTCGCCCACGATCACGGACACGTCCGGATCGGCGAGCAGCCGCTTGAGCTTGGGCCGGGCTCCGTTGAGCGCGGACCCGACCTCGGAGACGACCTTGACCACTGGCAGCTTGTTGCCGGTGGCCCACTCGGTCAGCCGGGCCACCTGCCGGTCGAGGTCCGGCTTCTGGTCCGCCGACGACACCCGTGCGTACAACGCGGCACCACCGGCGGACTGTTCGCCCTGTGTGAGAACGAGATACCGGCCGGTGGCCGTCTTCACCACCGGTACGGGCATCTTGCCCTCATGCGCCCATTTCCAGGCGGTCTGATAGTGAACGCCCTGAATGCGCGCCCAATCACTGAGTCGCATGTAGCTGATGATGACAGAGAGAAACTAGGAAAAACTGATGAACCCTCCAGCAGAAGTTAGCCCCACCCGCACGGCCTGATCTCCGACGGAGACCGGCACCGAGCAGTGCGCCGCGGTGAGCACCCGGCTTCCCTCAGAGCTCGTCGGTGGCGGCCCTGGGCGTACGGCGGGTGCTGCGCACGGTGTCGCCCGGCTGCCGCGCGGGCACCGGCGGGGGAGTGCCGCCGAACTCCGGGCACAGCTCGCGGTAGTTGCACCAGTCGCACAGCCGGCTGGGCCGGGGACGCCACTCGCCGGTCTCCAGCGCCCGTTCGATGGCCGCCCACAGCGCCCGCACCTTGCGCTCGGTGGCCAGCAGGTCGGCCTCGTCGGGGGCGTAGCGCAGCACCTCGCCCTCACCCCCGAGGTACATCAGCTGCAGCAGGCGCGGCACCGACCCGTGCAGCCGCCACAGCGTCAGCGCGTAGAACTTCATCTGGAACAGCGCCTTGGCCTCGAAGGCCGGCCCCGGCGCGCTGCCGGTCTTGTAGTCGACCACGCGGACCTCGCCGGTGGGCGCGACGTCCAGCCGGTCGATGTAGCCCCGCAGCATCAGGCCGCTCTCCAGCACCGCCTCGACGTACAACTCCCGCTCGGCGGGCTCCAGGCAGGTGGGGTCCTCCAGGGTGAAGTAGCGCTCCAGCATGGCGCGGGCCCCGGCCAGCCACTCGGTCCGCTCCCGCTCCCCGGAGAACATGCCCTCGTAGGCGGGCTCCTCCTCAAGGAGCCTGCGCCACTGCGGCTCCAGCAGGTCGAGGGCCGCGGCCACCGTGCGGCCCGGCGCAGGCAGGTCGTACAGGCGCTCCAGCACCGAGTGGACGACCGTGCCGCGCACCGCGGCGGGCGACGGCGGCTCGGGAAGCCGGTCGACCACTCGGAACCGGTACAGCAGCGGGCACGTCATGAAGTCGCCGGCGCGGGACGGCGACAGCGCTCCGATGATCGTGGGCTCGGTCGGTGACATGCCCGCACTGTAGGTCACGGTGACGACAGTTTGGGCCCGGGGTGGGCTCCGCGCGTCCGCGCCCGGAGCGGCCGGCGCGTAGCATCAAGGCCAACAGACGCGAGCGAGCGAGGAACGGTGAGCCAGCGGTGAGCAGCGAGAGCCCGCGCCAGGAGAGTCCCGGGCTGCGGATGGGGCGGCCGTTCGGCATCCCGGTCTACGTCTCACCGACATGGCTGCTGGTGGCGGCGTTCATCACGTTCACATTCCAGGAGGTCGTGGCCTACCGGCTGCCGCAGCTCAGCACCCCGCTCACCTACGTCGTCTCCTTCGTCTTCGCGGTCCTGCTGTACGTGTCGGTGCTGCTGCACGAGCTGTCGCACTGCGTGGTCGCCAAGATGTACGGCCTGCCGGTCCGGCGCGTCACCCTCTACCTCCTCGGCGGCGTCTCGGAGATCGAGCGCGAACCGGAGACGCCCGGCAGGGAGTTCATGGTCGCCTTCGCCGGGCCGCTGCTGTCGCTGGGCCTGGCCGCCGTCGGCTACGCCTCCTCGATGTTCATCGACCCCGGCACCGTCCTCGGCGTCCTGGTCTTCCAGCTCTGGCTCGCCAACCTGGTCGTCGGGATCTTCAACCTCCTGCCCGGCCTGCCGCTCGACGGCGGGCGCATGCTGCGCGCCGGGGTCTGGAAGGCGACCCGCAGCCCCGGCTCCGGCACGATCGCCGCGGCCTGGGCGGGCCGCGTGCTGGCCGTCGTCCTGATCGCGGTGCCGGTCAGCCTGGCGCTGATGAGCGGCCAGGACCCCAGCTGGTTCACGGTCATCTGGTCGGTGCTGCTGGCCAGCTTCATCTGGATCGGCGCCACCCAGGCCCTGCAGGGCGCCCGGCTGCGGGCCCGCATCCCCCAGCTGAACGCCCGTTCCCTGGCCCGCCGGGCCGTCGCCGTGACCGGGGACGTGCCGCTGGCCGAGGCGCTGCGCCGGGCCGGCGAGGCCCACGCGGGCGCGATGGTCGTGGTCGGCCACGACGGCCGCCCGACGGGCATCGTCAACGAGGCGGCGGTCGAGGCCACCCCGGAGCACCGCCGCCCCTGGGTGACGGCGGGCTCGCTGGCGCGCAGCCTCGAACCGTCGCTGGTGCTGGCCGCCGACCTGACGGGGGAGTCCCTGATCGACGCCATGCGCCAGTCCCCGTCGGGGGAGTACCTCCTGGTGGAGCGCGACGGCACGATCTTCGGTGTGCTCGCCACCTCCGACGTCAACCGGATGTTCAGCAACGTCTGACCCGCGCCGGAGGCCCGGCCGGCGGCCGCCGGGAGGGAGTCCGTCCCAGGTCCGTCTGCTGTACTTTTTCCTACGGCCTGGAATCATCGGCGATGTCGGTCCGCCGCATCCCCTCCCGGGCCGGCCGGACGCCCCATCCCCGCCACCGAGACTCAGAGGACAGAATGCAGAAACGAGCCGCGTTTTCCCCCCGCGCAGAAGGACGGGGCCGTCATGCCGGGGGTGCTCGGTGAGCGGGGACGGCCTGGGGGCGGTGCGCCCGCTGCCGGGCGACGGGCTGGTCGCCCGCGTGGAGGGCCTGCTGCTGGTGTGCGACGCGGCCGAGGACGTCGCAGCGAACCTTCTCGGGGCGCTGAACGACACCGCCGCGTCCGGCGGTGACGGCCGGGCCCTGGCCCGCCGGGTGGCCCAGGTGCTGGCCGTGATGATGGGCGAGCCCGTCGCGTGCGCCGTCGCCGGGCCGGTGGGCGACGGGGTGGCCGTCCTGGTCAGCGGACCCGCCTCCGCGGCGGTCACCGGTCCGGGCGGCGAGGTACGGCTCGCCGGACGCGACGCCCTCACCTGGTCGGACCGGCTGGTCCCCGGTCCGGTCACCGGCATCGAGCTGCGCCTGCCCGAGGCCGGCCCGGCGCACCCGCTGGCCCGGCTGGACGGCGGCGTGATCGTGGGCGGCGGAATCCTGTGCGACCCGGCCGCCGCCGGAGCCCCGCCCGCGGCCCGGAACGCCGTGCCGCGGCAGGCGGAGGCGCCCGCGGCGGAGGTCCCGCCTCCGGCGCCCTACCCGATGGGGCCCCCCGACCCCGTCCCGCCGGTCCCGGTCCCGGCCCCGCCGCCGAGGCCGGAGCAGCAGGCGTGGCAGCCCGAGCCGGGGCCGCAGGTCCCGGCCCAGCAGGGCCCGGGGTCCGGCCCGATCCCGGTCGTCGCGCCGCAGGACACGGCGCCCCCGGAGGCTCCGGAGACCCCGCGGGCGGGCGGCGAGCCCGCCGGTCCGCGCGAGCGGCAGTTCGCCCCCGAGCCGCCGGCGCAGGGCGGCCCGCAGCCGGGGCCCGCGTCTCCGGCCGCCCCCGAGCCGGAGGCCGGCCCCGGGCAGCAGCCGCTCGTCTACGGGGTCGACTGCAAGAACGACCACTTCAACGACCCGCGCGTGCCGTACTGCGCGGTGTGCGGCATCGCCCTCGTGCAGCGTTCGCTCGCCCCCTACCAGGGGCCGCGCCCGCCGCTGGGCGTGCTGCTCCTCGACGACGGGATGACCCTGCGCCTCGACGCCGACCACCTCGTCGGCCGCGACCCCGACCGCGCCCCGGAGGTCGCCGACGGCTCCGTCCGCCCGGCGAAGGTCACCAGCCCCGACGGCTCGGTGTCGCGCCGCCACCTGCGGGTGGCGCTGGACGGCTGGGACGTCAACCTGATCGACCTCGGCTCGGTCAACGGCACGCAGATCCAGCCGCCGGGCGACCCCAACTTCTACGACATCCCGCCGAACGAGCCGGTCACGATCATGCCCGGCACGACCGTGCGGATCGGGGTCTCCCGCACCATGCGCTACGAGTCGCACCGCAACCGTTAGGTCCCGGGAGGCCTCTCCGCGCCGGGCGGCGCGGAGAGGCGCCGGGAGGCACCGAGAGGCACCGAGAGGCACGGAGGCGGCCCGGGAAGCGTCCTCAGGGGCCGGTGGTCAGGCCCCGGCCGTCCGGGCGCGGTACCACAGCAGGTCGTCCAGGCGGGTGCCTCCGGGGCCGGGCAGCCGGCCGTTCAGGAGCGCCTCCCGGGTGAAGCCCGCGCGCTCCAGCACGCGGTGGGAGGCGGTGTTGTCCGGTGAGGCGCCGGCCACGATCCGGGCCAGCGGCGTGCGCGTCAGCGCCCACTCCGTGAGCAGGACCACCGCCCGGGAGGCGAACCCCCGCCCCCGGAACTCCGGCAGCATGCTGTAGCCGGTCATGGCCTCGCTCAACGGGGGGATGACCCCGCTGAGCTGGATGTGCCCGGCGAAGGCGCCGGTGGCGGCGTCCCGTACGGCGAGCTCGGCCCGTTCGCCGGCCAGCCACAGCATGCCCGCCTCCCGGCAGAACCGCTCGCTGTCGTCCGGGTCGGGCGCCTCCGGCGGGACGCTGTGGGCCACGACGTCCGGCAGGCTCTGCAGGGCGTGGTAGTCGTCGGCGTCGTCCGGGCCCAGCGGCGTCAGCCGGACGACGCCGTCGGTCAGGGAGCCGCCGGGCAGGGCCGGGAGGAACGGCCGTACCCGCTCGCCCGAGTCGGTGGCCAGCCGGGCGAAGGCCGCCAGGTCGCCGCGGGTGCCGTCGCGGCGGGGCTCGGCCGCGCGCCGCACGCCCTCGCGGCCGAAGCCGGCGGCCATCGCGACCCGCTGGCTGGCGAGGTTCTCCACGTCGGCCAGCAGTTCCACGCGCGCCACCCCGTGGGCGAAGGCCCGCTCCGTCAGCGCCCGGGTGGCCGCGGTGGCGACGCCGCGGCCCCGCGCCCACGGCGCGATGAGGTAGCCGACCTCGGCGTTGCCGCGCGGGTCGGACGGTTTGAGACTGATGTTGCCCAGCCACTCGCCGGTGTCGGCGTCCGTCACGGAGAAGGAGGCGCCGCCGTTGCCCCACGTCCGTTCGGCGACCTCGAGGTAGGAGGACGCGTCGGCGAGGGTGTACGGCACCTGGACGCTCGGGATGAACCGGATGATCAGCGGGTCGGCGTAGGCCTTGACCATCGGCTCCAGGTCGGCGGGGGTCGTCTCGCGCAGGAGGAGGGAACCGGCGGGGATGACGTCTCTGGGGAACACACTCCAAGTGCTATCAGCTCCTCCCGAAAGGAGCGAACGAATCGGCCTCCCCGCGCGTCCGGCGGTCCCGCGGCCCTGGACCGGGGGCACTCCGCGCGCCGATAACCTTGCCTTCATGGGTTTTCGCAGGCATGGCCCCTTCAGGGCCGGGGATCAGGTTCAGCTCACCGACCCCAAGAACAAGCGTCACACGGTGACGCTGAAGGAGGACGGGGTCTTCCACACCCACAAGGGTGCGATCCCGCACAGCGACCTCATCGGGCAGCCCGAGGGGTCGGTGGTCCGTTCGTCCGGCGGCACCCAGTACCTCGCGTTCCGGCACCTGCTCCAGGACTACACGCTGTCCATGCCGCGCGGCGCGGCGGTCATCTACCCGAAGGACTCGGCGCAGATCGTCGCGATGGCCGACGTCTTCCCCGGCGCGCGCGTCGTGGAGGCGGGGGTGGGCTCCGGCGCGCTGACGTGTTTCCTGCTGCGCGCGGTGGGAACGGAGGGCAGGGTGACGTCCTACGAGCGGCGGGCGGACTTCGCGGAGGTGGCCACCAAGAACGTGGAGAAGTTCTACGGCGGCCCGATGGAGCAGTGGCGCCTGGTGGTCGGGGACTTCGCCGAGTCGCTCGACGAGAGTGACGTCGACCGGATCATCCTCGACATGCTCGCTCCGTGGGAGTGCGTGGACGCCGCGGCCAAGGCGCTCACGCCCGGCGGCGTGATCTGCTGTTATGTGGCGACGACCACGCAGTTGTCGCGAACGGTGGAAACTCTGCGCGAACACGGGAGTTTCACCGAGCCCCACGCGTGGGAGACCCTGGTTCGCGACTGGCATGTCGAGGGGCTCGCCGTACGGCCCGACCATCGGATGGTCGGACACACCGGATTCCTCGTCACCGCCCGTCGCATGGCGGACGGGGTGACCCCACCACCCCGGCGCAGGCGTCCGGCAAAGGGAGCGTATGGCGAGGAGTCGACTTCCACCGCATGATGACGATTCAGCCACGAGAGCACATCGGCGTGTTACATGACACCAGATCATCGTGTTCTTATGCTTCCAAGCACTAAACGCTTCATAAGGGATTAATCGCCAAATACTTAATGTAGCCATACGAACACTGCTCTACCAGGTAGCTGACAGCCCCCCGATGGGTAGGGTTTCGAGTAGTCGGTCTCGACTGGGAAGGAGGTGACGCCGTGGCAGCTCGCGATGACGCCGAGGCTCGGGCCGCGCAGCGCGAACGGGAGGTCGCTGATCTCAGAACGCAGGTCTCCTTCCTGCAGGAGGAGATCACCGCGTTGCGTCGAAAGCTGACGGAGTCTCCCCGGCAGGCCAGGGTCCTCGAAGAGCGTCTCCATGAGGTGCAGGCGAATCTCGCGGCCGTCACCGGCCAGAACGAGCGTCTGGTGGCAACCCTCAAGGAGGCCAGAGACCAGATCGTCGCGCTCAAGGAGGAGGTCGACCGGCTGGCGCAACCGCCGTCCGGGTTCGGCGTCTTCCTCGAGGCCAGAGAAGACGGCACGGTGGAGGTCTTCACCGGTGGCCGCAAGCTCCGGGTGAACGTCAGCCCCGCGGTGGACGCCGAGTCGCTCAGGCGTGGCCAGGAGGTCATGCTGAACGAGGCGCTCAACGTGGTGGAGGCCCTCGGATACGAGGACCTCGGCGAGATCGTGATGCTCAAGGAGCTGCTCGAGGACGGCCAGCGCGCGCTGGTCATCTCACACGCCGACGAGGAGAGGGTGGTGCGGCTGGCGGAGTCGCTGCTCGACCAGCCGATCCGCGCCGGCGACTCGCTGCTGCTGGAGCCACGCTCCGGCTACGTCTACGAGCGCATCCCCAAGTCCGAGGTCGAGGAGCTCGTCCTGGAGGAGGTGCCCGACATCTCCTACGAGGAGATCGGCGGGCTCATGCGGCAGATCGAGCAGATCAGGGACGCCATCGAGCTTCCCTACCTGCACGCCGACCTGTTCCGCGAGCACAAGCTGCGCCCCCCCAAGGGCGTGCTGCTGTACGGCCCGCCCGGCTGCGGCAAGACCCTGATCGCCAAGGCCGTCGCCAACTCCCTGGCCAAGCAGGTCGCCGAGAAGACCGGGCAGTCCGGCAAGAGCTTCTTCCTCAACATCAAGGGGCCGGAGCTCCTCAACAAGTACGTCGGCGAGACCGAGCGGCACATCCGCCTGGTCTTCCAGCGGGCCCGTGAGAAGGCGTCCGAGGGCACCCCGGTGATCGTGTTCTTCGACGAGATGGACTCGATCTTCCGGACCCGCGGCTCGGGGGTCTCCTCCGACGTCGAGAACACCATCGTCCCCCAGCTCCTCAGCGAGATCGACGGCGTCGAGGGCCTGGAGAACGTGATCGTGATCGGCGCGTCCAACCGCGAGGACATGATCGACCCGGCGATCCTGCGGCCCGGCCGCCTGGACGTCAAGATCAAGATCGAGCGGCCGGACGCCGAGGCGGCCAAGGACATCTTCTCCAAGTACCTCATCGACGAACTGCCGCTGCACCCGGACGACCTCTCCGAGCACAACGGCGACCGCGCGGCGACCGTCGTCGCGATGATCCAGAGGGTCGTCGAGCGGATGTACACCGAGAGCGAGGAGAACCGCTTCCTCGAGGTGACCTACGCCAACGGCGACAAGGAGGTCCTGTACTTCAAGGATTTCAACTCCGGCGCCATGATCCAGAACATCGTGGACCGCAGCAAGAAGATGGCGATCAAGCAGTTCCTGGAGAGCGGGCAGAAGGGCCTGCGGATCCAGCACCTGCTGGCCGCCTGCGTCGACGAGTTCTCCGAGAACGAGGACCTTCCCAACACCACCAACCCCGACGACTGGGCCCGCATCTCCGGCAAGAAGGGCGAGCGGATCGTCTACATCCGCACCCTCGTGACGGGCAAGCAGGGCACCGAGGCCGGCCGGTCCATCGACACGGTGGCCAACACCGGTCAGTACCTCTAGCGCCGTCACCGGCGCACGGCGAGCGCGTTCGCGGCGCGGCCCCGGCGGGGGCCGCGCCGCGAGGCGTGTCCGGGCCCGTACGGCCTGCCCCGCCGTACCGTCCGTCACACAAGTGTGATCACGTCACGGGGAACCCAGGCGGTCCAGCCGCCGTCCAACCGACGTGCGTGATCATTCAGGCGCGGTCGCCCGGTGACCGGCGCGGGGTCCCGCGGGACGGCCCGGGGGAGCGGCCGTCTCGCCGAACTCGACCTCCTCCGTTTCGTCGCCGCCATGGCGGTGCTCTCCTTCCACTACTTCATCGCCTTCAACTCGGTGTGGGGCGAGCGGCCGGCGAAGCTCTTCCCCGCGATCTCCACCCTCTCGGGACTCGGCATCCTCGGCGTCGAGCTGTTCTTCATGATCAGCGGGTTCGTCATCCTGATGAGCATCTGGGGCCGCGGACTCGGCACGTTCGCCCTCTCCCGGCTGGTGCGCCTCTTCCCCGCCTACTGGGTCAGCGTCGCCGTCACCGCCGCCCTCTACGGCCTGACCGGCGCCACCGCCCTGGACCCCAAGCTCAGCCCCGCCGAGTACGGGGTCAACCTCACGATGCTCCAGCGGGCCCTCGGCGTCTACGACGCCAACGGCGTCTACTGGTCCCTGTGGGCCGAGCTCCGCTTCTACGTGCTCATCTCGGTCCTGGTGATCGTCGGCGTGACGTTCGGCCGGTGCCTGGTCTTCATGGGCGTGTGGCTGCTGGCGGCCGGGCTCCTGTCCGGCAGCGACCAGGCGTGGGTGGACCTCGTCGTGATGCCGAAGTACGCGCCGTACTTCGTCGGAGGCATGGCCTTCTTCCTGATGACCAGGTTCGGCCCCCGGCTCGTCCTGTGGTGCGTGGCCGGGATCAGCGCCGGACTGGCCGTCAGCGCCGCCATGGACCGGGTGGCCGGACGGGTCGGGCTGGTCGGCTACGCGGCCATGCCCGTGCCCCCCTGGGCCGTCGCCGTCACCGTCATCGGCTTCTACGCGCTCATGGCGCTGGTCGCGCTCGGCATGCTCCGCCGGCTGCGATGGCGCGGCCTGGTCACGCTGGGCGCGCTCACCTACCCCCTGTACCTGTTCCACACCGCGGCGGCCGTGCTGATCATCCCCGCCCTGCGCGACGCCCTCCCGCCCTGGCTGACCGCCCTTGCCACCGTCGCGGCCGCGATGGCGTTCTCCTACCTCGTCTACCGGGTGGCCGAGCGGCCGGTCCAGGAGTTCGTCAGGGCGAGGACGCGCCGGGCCGCCGCGCCACAGGCCCCCGCCGCGCCACAGGCCCCCGCCGCCCAGGGGTTCCCCGCCGCGGCACCGGTCGTCTCCGCGTCGCCGGTCGCCTCCGCGGCCCCCGTGTTCCCCGCCTCGCCGCCGTCCGCCCCGCCCCCGGATCACCGCCCGGACCCCTGGTCGGCGGGCGAAAAGGCTTCGTTGCCATAACTGTCCGGCCACCGGGCATAGTGAAGGGTCTAGGGTCGGGGATATATACGGCGGAGGAGACAGTCCCGGATGAACAGAGGATGCGCATGACGGTACGGCGGGTGATGGGCATCGAGACCGAATACGGCATCTCCGTGCCCGGACAGCCGGGGGCCAACGCGATGGTGACCTCGTCCCAAGTCGTCAACGCCTACCTGGCCGCCTCGGCGGCCCGGGCCAGACGGGCACGGTGGGACTTCGAGGAGGAGAACCCCCTCCGCGACGCGCGGGGCTTCGACCTGTCCCGTGAGATGGCCGACCAGAGTCAGCTCACCGACGAGGACCTGGGCCTGGCCAACGTGATCCTCACCAACGGCGCCCGGCTCTACGTGGACCACGCCCATCCCGAATACTCCACTCCCGAGTGCACCAACCCACGAGCCGCGGTGATCTGGGACAAGGCGGGGGAGCGGGTCATGCACGACGCCGCGGTCCGCGCCTCGGCGATCCCCTCCAACGCTCCCATCCAGCTCTACAAGAACAACACCGACAACAAGGGCGCCTCCTACGGCTGCCACGAGAACTACCTGATGCGGCGGGCCACGCCGTTCGCCGACATCGTCCGGCACCTGACGCCCTTCTTCGTGTCCCGCCAGGTCGTCACCGGCGCCGGCCGGGTCGGCATCGGCCAGGACTCCCGCGGAGAGGGCTTCCAGATCAGCCAGCGGGCCGACTTCTTCGAGGTCGAGGTGGGCCTGGAGACCACGCTCAAGCGGCCGATCATCAACACCCGCGACGAACCGCACGCCGACCCCGACAAGTACCGGCGCCTGCACGTCATCATCGGCGACGCCAACATGTCGGAGATCTCCACCTACCTCAAGCTCGGCTCCACCGCGCTCGTCCTCGCCATGATCGAGGACGGTTACTTCACGCGTGACCTCTCCGTGGAGAACCCCGTCCAGGCGCTGCGCGCGGTCTCCCACGACCCGACCCTCAGATACGAGATCGCCATGCGCGACGGCCGCCGCCTGACGGCCGTCCAGCTCCAGATGGAGTACCTGGAGCTGGCGCGCAAGTACGCCGAGGAGCGCAGCGGCAACGGTGTCGACGAGGTCACCAAGGAGGTCCTCGACCGCTGGGAGTCGGTCCTC
The DNA here is from genome assembly GCF_040653115.1 of Streptosporangium sp. NPDC048047. Taxonomy (NCBI): domain Bacteria; kingdom Bacillati; phylum Actinomycetota; class Actinomycetes; order Streptosporangiales; family Streptosporangiaceae; genus Streptosporangium; species Streptosporangium sp. NPDC048047. The sequence goes on from NZ_JBEZNH010000021.1 coordinate 59,407, forward strand.
ACCCGCCTGGCCGAGGACCCGATGCAGCTGGCCGGCGAGCTCGACTGGGTGGCCAAGCTGGAGCTGCTGGAGGGCTACCGCAGCCGCGACGGCCTGCCCTGGTCCCACCCGCGGCTGCAGCTCGTCGACCTGCAGTACTCCGACATCCGCCCCGACCGTGGCCTGTACAACCGGCTGGTCGCCCGCGGGCGGATGCGGCGGCTGGTCACGGAGGAGGAGGTCCAGCGGGCCATCGAGGCTCCGCCCAGCGACACCCGGGCCTACTTCCGGGGCCGCTGCCTGAGCCAGTTCAGCGAGTCGATCGCCGCCGCCTCCTGGGACTCGGTCATTTTCGACATCCCCGGCCGTGAGTCGCTGCAGCGCGTCCCCACCCTGGAGCCGCTGCGCGGCACCAAGGCCCACGTGGGCGAGCTGTTCGACCGCTGCCGCACCGCCGCCGACCTGGTCAGCGCCCTCACCGGCGACCGGTGAGCCCGCCGCCGCGCGGGGACGCCCCCGCGCGGCGCGCCCGGCCCTCCCGCCCGTCCTCCCCTCCGCCGGGACCGTACGGCGGGCGGTGACGTCCTCCTCCGCCCGGGACGGCGCCCGCGGCGGTCAGGCCGCGCTGGTGCAGCGGATGCGGGCCAGCAGGACGGAGGCCTGCTCGGCGCTCAGCCTGGCCCGCGGATCCTTGCGCAGCAGCCCCCGCAGCACCGGCTCCAGGGGGCCGGCCCGCCGCGGCGCCCGCGCCGGCCCGCGCAGCGCCTCCGCCAGCGCGGCCATCGAGTTGACCGTGCGGAACGGCGTCTGCCCCTCCACCGCCATGTACAGCGTCGCCCCGAACGACCACATGTCCGCCTCGCGGGTACCGCCCCGCCCGTGCAGGGCCTCCGGCGCCAGGAACGCCGGCGTGCCCCGCATCGAGCGGCTCGCCGCCCCCTCCGGCGCGGCGAACCCGAAGTCGGCCAGCACCACCCGGTCGCCCGTCAGCATGATGTTGGCGGGCTTGATGTCCCGGTGGATCACCCCGCCGTCGTGCGCGTGCCGCAGCGCGTCCAGCAGACGGCCCCCCATCGCCGCCACCAGGTCCGCCGGCAGCGGTCCGGCCTGCACCAGGGTGTCGTGCAGGGTCAGCGCCTCCAGGAACTCCATGACGATCCAGAGCCGCTCGGCCTCCTCGGCCAGGTTGTGCACCGTCACGATGCCCCGGTGGCTCAGCCGGGCCGCCATCCGCGCCTCGCGTACCACCCGGCGCCGCCGGTCGACCGCCTCCGGCCCCGGGGGCAAGGGGATCTCCTTGAGCGCCACCTCGCGGTCCAGAAGCATGTCGTAGGACCGCCAGACGACCCCTGTCGCTCCTCGGCCGACGGGTGAGACGAGTTCATACCGGTTGTCGACGATGGTGCTCACCGGTCAATGATCGCAGTCTTCTCTGTTAATGGCGACACTTCGTGTCGCGGCTCGGGGGCTCTTGATCCGGTGTCTTCCCTCGTCTCTCCGCCGCTTCGCGGCTGCGTTCCTCAGTCCAGACACCGGCGCCCCCGAGCGGGTTCGGACACCGGCGCCCCTCGCGGGTACCAAGGGTTTCTTGCCGCCGTGTCCGCAACCGGCTTCGATGTAGGCCCTGAGCGTCAAGGGGCCGGCCAGCGACGTCGGAAGGAAGAAGGCTCAGCGGCGCAGGGTGGCCTCACGCTCGACCCGTGACAGCTTCTCGGGGTTGCGCACGGCGTACAGACCGCTGATGAGGCCGCCGTCGATGCGCACCGCTATGACGGTGTCGATCTCGCCCCCGAGCCGGAGGATCAGTGCAGGACAGCCGTTGACCTGTGCGGGCTGCAGCAGTGCCGTGGCGCCGAACCTGCGCAGGCCAACGGCCAGAGGGGCCACCCGATCGGCCCCCATGACAGGTGCCGGCGCGGCCTCCTTGATCCCGCCGCCGTCGCCGAGGAAGACGACGTCCGGTGCGAGGATGTCGAGCATGCCTTGCAGATCGCCCGTTGCGATCGCCTGCTGGAATGCCTCAAGCGCGTCTCGGGTCTCGGCCGCGGAAACGACTCCGCGCGGCCGGCGCGTGGCGACGTGTTTCCGTGCCCGATGGGCGATCTGGCGGACCGCAGCCGCGTTCTTGCCGACGGCTTCGGCGATCTCGTCGTACTCCAGATCGAACACCTCACGCAGCACGAAAACCGCCCGCTCGGTCGGCGCGAGCGTCTCCAGTACCAGCAGCATGGCCATCGAGACGCTGTCGGCCAGCTCCACGTCCTCGGCCACGTCGGGCGCGGTCAGCAAGGGCTCGGGCAACCAGGGGCCGACGTAGGACTCCTTGCGGCGGCCGAGCGTGCGCAGCCGGCTCAGCGCCTGGCGGGCGGTGATCCGGATCAGGTACGCACGCGGCTCCCGTACGGTGTCCAGATCGACGTCCGTCCATCGCAGCCAGGTCTCCTGCAGGACGTCCTCGGCGTCGGCGGCCGAGCCGAGCATCTCGTAGGCGACGGTGAACAGCAGGTTGCGATGGACCACGAACGCTTGGGTCGCGGAGTCCATCCCGCCGCCATCGGCGAGCGGCTCGGCCATGTCCACGGTCGGCTCGCTGCGTTCGCTCATCGTCGGCCCCTCTGCCTGTTCGCTCCTGATCGTGCCACGCACACAAGACGCCGGTTCGTGCGGCCGTGTGACACCTGTGTTCGGTGGCGTAGGTCACATGGCCGGTGCTGTCACAAGGGTCGGGTCGTCGGCGTCTCTTGTCCGACCGGATACGACAGCAAGGAGCGCACGATGACCGCTCGTTTGAACCTCTTCGGCGACCCGGCCGCGACCGCGGCCAAGGCCGCTGGACACTTCGGCGCGGCGAGCAGGACGATCCTCCAGGAGTCGTCTCTGCCGGCCGTGACCCAGAAGCTGGTGCTGCTGCGCGTCAGTCAGATCAACGGGGACGGTTACGCCACCGACGTGTGGAGCAAGAACGCCGCGCACGCCGGAGAAGACGCGACCCGCGTCAACCTGGTGGCGGCCTGGCGCGAGTCCACCGTGTTCACCGACGCCGAGCGCGCCGCCCTGGAACTCACCGAGCAGGGCACCCGCATCGCCGACTCCCACCACGGCGTGTCGGATGAGACCTGGGCGAAGGTGCGTGAGCACTACGACGACGATCAGATCGCCGCCCTGGTCTCCCTGATCGCCGTGATCAATGCCAGCAACCGCCTCAACGTGATCGTGCGCAACCCCGGAGGCTCCTACCAGCCCGACAAGTTCGCAGACATGGCCGGCTGACCGGCAGGCCGATCCCGCCCCGGTCCAGGATCATCCGGGCCGGGGCCTCGGCGGTGGTGTGGGCACCGGCGCCCCCTGAGCGGGCCCGTCGCGGCTCGGGGTACATGATTTATGAATCTACGATGTAAAGGACATGGGCAGGGAAGACACGCCTTCAAAATCCACGGCCGGGGGAGGGGCGCGGAGGGGGTTCCAGCTCAGGTGTGGTGGTTCCCGGTCTCGGGCGAGGAGTGTCGTTGCCTTAAAAAGGGAATATTTGCTTTAAAGGGGATGAAAGGGGTTTTCTGGACGGACGACAACCCCTGGACGGCAGGCGTGGACCCCGGACAAAGATCGGGGGGCGATCCGCGCGCAATGTCAGTCGCTTCGGGGAAGATAGGAATCACAAGCGTCCCCCAGGCGGAGGTGCCACAGATGGCTAGCAAGGACACCGGCGGCCAGAAGCAGACCGGCCGGACCGAACGGGAAGCGGAGGAGACCACCTCGGTCGACACCTCCGACGTCCAGGAGCGCAACGAGAAGCTCTCGGACGACGTCGACGCGATCCTCGACGAGATCGACGAGGTCCTGGAGGAGAACGCCGAGGAGTTCGTCAGGTCGTACATCCAGAAGGGCGGGGAATAGCCGGGGTCACCATCGTTCCCGGGGCCGGGACGGGAGCCCGTCCCGGCCGAGTCCGGCATACGGGCGGCCGGGACGAGCCCGTCCCGCCGCTCAGCGGGTGACGGGGCCGCCCCGCCGTTCATGGGATGAGGTGCACCGTCGCGATCTCGAAGGGGCGCAGCGGCAGCCGCACCTCCCCGCCGGCCGTCTCCAGTCGCTCGCCCGGCACCCCGAGCACGTCCGCGCGGCGGGCGGCGGTGAACGTGCCCCGGATGACGGCCTCGGTGCCGTGGGGATGCTCGGCGACGAGGCGGGCCTCCAGCGCGCCGTTCCGCTCGCGTAGCGCCGTGAGCACCACGCCGGCACCCTCGACCTCCAGTCGCGTGCCCGTGCCGTCCCGGGTTCCCTCCGCCACCTGGTCCGCCGGGCCCACCGTGTGGGAGGCGGCCGTGCTCTCCATCCGCGCGGCCGGGCCGATGACCGGGCCGATGGACGGGCCGTCGCCGGGCACCGTCAGCAGATCGTGCCGGTACTCCTCGGCCAGCCGCGGCAGGCCCGCCTCGTGCCAAGAGCCGGGGCAGGGCAGTACGGCGAAGCGCATCGTGGCCGGCCCCGGGCACTGGGCGTCGGGGGTGGCGATCTGGGGGCCGGCGGGCTCGTCGCGGTAGGCGTTGCGGTTGCGCGACAGGAACCCCACCGATCGCAGCAGGGTGAGCGCCAGTTCCCCGCCGGTCAGCTCGTACTCGGTCACCTGGTCCAGCAGGACCGCCAGGCCGCCCGCGGCGACGAATCCCTCGGCGGGGAAGGTGGGCAGCGGCTCCTCGCCGCAGCCGCCCTCGGCGGTTGTCCCCCGGCGCGTCACCGACAGCTGTCCTTCGGCGAAGGACTCGCCGGTTCCGGGCCGCAGCGGCGCGTGCCAGCGGACCCGGTGGTCGCGGCTGCGGTTGTCGAAGGAGATCTCCAGCCGCAGGTACGGCTCGCCGGCCCGTAGTTCGGCCCTGGTGGTGACGGTGACGTTCTCGCGGGCGGCGGAGCGCCCGTCGCCCTCCTCGTGCGCGGGCCAGGCGTACTCGCGGCGGATCTCCAGCACCGACGTCAGCGGCCCGGTGTGGAGGGTCTCGGCCTCCACGTGGAGCGGGGCGTCGACGAGGAGGTCGTGGCGGGGCGGGGCGTGGTTGTAGGTGTCTCCGGCGTCGCCGCCGTCCACGATGCGGCCCACCCCGTGTATCTCGGCGCCGGCGGATCGCAGTGACAGGGTGCCGTCGGGGGCGACGGCGACGCGCAGCAGGCCGTTGTCGAGGACGCCCTCGGCGGGGCGTGGTCCGCTTCCCCGAGGGGAGGCTCCCTCGGCTTTCTCGTCCGTGAGCCGGTCTTCGGCGGATCGCTCCTCCGCGGGCCCGGCTCCGGTGGGGACGGTCCCGGCCACCGGACCCTCCGTGGCCCCGGTTCCGGCGGGGGCGGCCTCGGCCACCGGATCCTCCACGGCCGGGTCCTCCGTGCCGGGGATCCCGGCGGGGGCGGGGGTGAGCACCGTACGGCCGAACGCCTCGACGGTGACCAGCGCGGCGACGGTGACGACGGGTTCGGCGACGATGCGCACCCGCCACGGTCCGGGCCGCGCGGTGGCGGCGTCCAGGACCGCCGCGCGCAGGTCGGTGTACTCGTAGCCGGTGGCGGGGGCGCGGGCCACGACGACGGTGAAGACCCCTTCGGGGGTCTCTCCGTCCCTCTCCGGACACTCCGCGGACCACGAGACGATCAGCCGGCCGAACAGTTCCCGGTCGTGGACCCGGCCGAGAAGCAGGGTGAGGTCGTCCATGACGGTCTCGTCGAGGAGGGTCGGGGCCAGCTCCAGCCGCTGCGCCGGCACGCGGGCCCCGCCGGGGGTGGTCAGGACCGGGTGGGACTCGGGCACGTCGGCCAGGACGAGGCCGGTGCGCCGGAAGGGGGAGGGGTTGACGACCACGACGGCGTCGCGGGCCGCGCCGGCGGCGAGGGAGGAGGCGGCCAGGTCGACGACTGCCTGGCCGATCTGCCCGGCCTCGGCGATGCGGGCGGCGACCTGCTGGGCCGTCTCGTCGGCGCCGCAGCCGGTGATGGAGTCGTGGCCGCTGCAGGCGATGAGACGGCGCCAGGCCAGGTCGAGCAGCTTGGCGGCGGCGGTGCCGCCGGGCAGCCAGAGCGCGGCGAGCGGCTCGGCGTAGCGGGCGACGACGCGCTCGGCGCGGGCCATGAGTCTTTTCGCGGGCATCCGGGCGGAGATGACGCCCGGCAGGATGTTGGCGCGGGCGTGGGAGCGCAGCTCGCCGTGGACGACGGGCAGTCCGGCGGTGCCGGGGTCGTGGGCGGTGACGTACTCCTCCAGGGTGGCCAGGCGCAGCCCGGCGGCGGTGATGCCGGCGGCCGGCGCGCTGTGGTCGGCGCCGTACATGGCCAGCAACGGGCCGTCGGGGTGCCAGGGCCGCATGGTCTCGGCGAAGGCGTCCAGCCGGCCGGTGAGGCCGTCGGCCGGGCCGGTGAACAGGGCGACGGCGTTGCCGTATCCGCCGGGGAGGTACTGGGTGCGGATGGCGGTGCCGTCGGCGCCGGTCCAGGCGAAGGCGTCGCGGCCGACGGAGGCGGGCACCCCGCGCCACAGGCAGGCGTGCCCGAGGCCGGCCTGACTGAGGATCTGCGGCATCTGGGCGCAGTGGCCGAACTGGTCGGGGAGGTAGCCGACGCGCATGGCGCCGCCGAGTTCCCCGGCGCCGCGCATGCCGTACTCCAGGTTGCGGATGAGGGTCTCGCCGGAGCAGAGGAACTCGTCGGCGAGGATGAGCCAGGGTCCGGCGGCGAAGCGGCCCTCGGTGACCAGCCGCCGTATCTCGCCGAGCCGTTCGGGGCGGATCTCCAGGTAGTCCTCCAGGGCGGCGAGCTGGCCGTCCATGGTGAACCGGTAGGCGGGGTCGGCGGCCATGGTGTCGAGGACCTCGTCCAGCAGGCGGACCAGGCCGAGCCGGAAGCGCTGGAACGGGAGGTACCACTCGCGGTCCCAGTGGGTGTGCGGGACGACCACGATGCCGGGCGTGCCGGTGGTCTCAGGGGTCACGCCCCCCACCTCCCTGCGGCTTCCGGGCGGTCGTGGTTCCAGGTGTCGCGTGTCCCGCCCGCGGACGTCTCACGCGTGGTCGTGATGTCAGGCGTCATGTGCCTCACCTCCGATGGACGGCCCGGCGACCGCCCGGATGATCTGCTGGGCGGCGACGATGTCGGCGAGGGCGCCGTCGAGGCCGGTGAGCGGGGGCGTGCCCCGGGTGACGAAGGCGTGGAACGCCTCCAGTTGGAGTTCGAACGCCTCGGACACGTCGCGGTGGACGGTCCTGATCTCGGTGGTTCCGTCCAGGGAGGAGGAGGTCAGGACCGTGGGGGCGTTCATCAGGTAGGGGGAGGGGAAGACCAGCTCCAGCGTGCCGTCCTCGTGGTGGACGCTGACGGTCTCCCGGTAGGCGGGGTGGCCTGGCAGGTAGTGCCAGCGCAGGCCGTAGCGGCCCCGGGTCAGGGCTCCGCCGGCCTCCAGGGAGGGGCCGTCCCAGGCGGCGGCGTGGTCGACGGTGGCGGGCGGGCCGCCGAACGTCCGCAGCAGCGCCAGGTCGTGGCAGAGGCTGCCGAGCACCACGCCGGCGTAGAGGGACCGGATCGCCTCCGGGGCGTCCGGGCCGAGCGCCGCGTCCAGGGCCGCGGAGTCGGCCCGCAGCCAGGGCGCGAGGGCCTCGGGGGCCGGGTGGGAGGGCCGCACGCGGGCGAAGGCGAGCTGGGCCTCGTCGGCGGGGTGCAGGACGGTGACGTCGAGGTGCCGTACGGCCCGGCCGGCCAGCAGGGCGGCGGCACGCCGTACGGCGGGGTCGTACTGTTTCATGTAGCCGACCATGAGCCGTTCGCCGGCGCGCAGCGGTCCGGCCCGCAGCGCCTCGGCTTCGGCGCGGCTGTAGGCGAGGGGTTTCTCGCACAGTACGGCGAAGCCGGCCTCCAGGGCGGCGGCGACGAGGGCGCCGTGGGAGCCGGCGGTGAGCACGACCAGCGCGTCGAAGCCGCCGCGGCCGAGCATCTCCAGGGGGTCGGTGTGCGGGCGGGCGCCGGTGAGGCGGCCGGCGGCCTCGGCGCGGGCCGGGTCGAGGTCGCACACGTCGGTCACCTCGAACAGGTCCCGCCGCCTGGCCAGCAGCGGCAGGTAGATCACCTGGGCGGCGACGCCGAGCCCGGCGATCGCGGCCCTCATCACGTGCACAGCGCCATCACCTCGTTGCGGTACGTCTCCAGGCGGTGCGGGCCGGGCCGGGCGGGCAGGACGACCCGGTCGCCGAGGACGACGCGCCGGGTGCCCGGTCCCCACAGGACGAGCCCGTCGCCGCCGACGATGAGGAAGTCGTCGCCGTGGCGCAGCAGCAGGGGGCCGTCGGGGGTGGCGGAGACGGCGGTGACGCCCTGGCGGAGTCCGTCCAGGGGGTCGCGGCCCAGCACCCAGGTGGTGGGGTCGCCGAGGGGGTGGCCCTCCTCGGGCCGGTGGTAGTCGCTGCCGCCGACCAGCACCGCGCCGGGCGACCACGCCTGTGTCCAGGCCAGCGGCGCTCCCCAGGTGCGGTCCCACCAGCTCCAGTGCCACACCTCCACGGCCGGGGGAGGGGTGCGCATGGGGTGGCGCCAGGCGCAGTCGACGGCCACGGGGTGGTTGACGGACATGATCCCGCCGCGTTCGCGGACCGTCTCGGCCCACCGGTCGGGGGGTTCGCGGAAGTCGATCCAGCCGACGTCGCCGAAGGCGTTGGCGTGGCCGAGGTCGGTGGTGACCTCCTGTCCGGGGATCAGGGTGATCGCGGCGTAGGTCGCGGCGGCGGGCAGTTCCGCGTGGTGGCTGACGGTGTTGTGGTCGGTGACGGCGAGGAAGTCCAGGCCGCGGTCGGCGGCCAGGCAGGCGAGCTCGGAGACGCCGAGTGAGCCGTCGGAGTGGACGGTGTGGGCGTGCAGGTCGCCGGCGAGCCAGCGCAGGTCCCCGAGGCCGGGCAGGCCGCGGCGGACGGCGGCGGGGGCGCGCGGTGGCGGCGGCGGGGGCCGCAGTCCGGTGCGGGCGGGTGGCGCTGCGGGCGGGGCGAGGTGCGGGATGACCGTGATCTCGTACGGCAGGCCGTCCGGCGGGACGCGGTACAGGCCGAGCAGGACGTGCCAGCGGCCGGGTTCGGGTTCGCCGGGCAGGTAGCCCGGGGTGGCCCAGCCGGGGGCGACGGTGTACTCCGAGCGGGCGCCGCCGGACCAGCCGCGGAACCCGGCCGGGCCCTCGCAGCCGAGGTCCAGCACGCCGGCGGAGCGGTCGTAGGCCAGGCGGACGGTGAAGGCGCGGGCGCCGGGGGGCAGTTCGAACGGCACGCCGCGGACCGGGCCGGTGACCCGGTCCGCAAGGCTCCAGCGGCCGGTCAGGCGCAGCGCCCTCATGCCCGGCCGACCAGGACGTCGTCGCGGTAGAGCAGGGCGCGGCCCGGCCGGGGGACCGCCCAGGCGGTCGTGCCGAGGGCGGGTTCGCGGCCCTCGGGGACGACGGCCTGGACGAGGTGGCCGGGGCTCTCAAGGGTGACGAGGGTGGCGGTGCCGAGGTTCTCCAGGACGGCGACCTCGCCGGCGAACCCGTCGTCGCGCCGCGTGGTGGACAGGTCGGTGTACTCGGGGCGCACGCCGTACACGATCTCCCCGGCGTCTCCGACGTTTTCACTGTTTTGACCGGTTTCGCCGGCTTCGCCGCCAGGCGGGTCCTGGGGGGCCGGCAGTACGGCGCCCGCCACGTGCAGCGCGCCGCCGTCGCCGATCCGTCCGGGCAGCAGGTTCATCGGGGTGGAGCCGATGAAGGAGGCGACGAAGGTGGTGGCGGGGCGGTGGAACACCTCGGCGGGGGTGCCGACCTGGGCGATCCGGCCCGCGTCCATGACCGCGATCCGATGGGCCAGGGCGAGCGCCTCGCCCTGGTCATGGGTGACGAAAACGGTGGTGACGCCGAGTTCGTCCTGCAGGCGCTTGAGGAAGGTGCGGGCCTCCAGGCGGAGCCGGGCATCGAGGTTGGACAGCGGCTCGTCGAACAGGAACGCCCGCGGGTGGCAGGCGATGGCCCGGGCGAGCGCCACCCGCTGCTGCTGGCCGCCCGACAGCTGCCCGGGGCGCCTGCCCAGCAGCCCGGTGAGGCTCAGCCGGTCGGCGACCTCGGCGGCCCTGGCCCGGCGGCGGGCGCGGGGGACCTTTCTGATCCGCAGCGGGTAGGCGATGTTGTCGGTGACGTCCATGTGGGGGAACAGGGCGTAGTCCTGGAAGACCATGGCGACGTCGCGGCGGCCGGGCGGCAGCGCGGTCACGTCGGTCCCGCCGATGACGACGCTCCCGGAGGTGGGGGTCTCCAGGCCGGCGATGGTCCGCAGCAGCGTGGTCTTGCCGCAGCCGGACGGTCCCAGGAGCGCGAAGAACTCGCCCTCGGCGATCTCCAGGTCGAGGGAGTCGAGCGCCCGGACGCCGCCGGGGAACACCTTGGTCAGGCCGTGCACGGAGATCACTGCTTGATCCCTCCATGGAAGCGGAAGCCGTACCTGCTGCTCACGAACAGGTACATCAGTACCACCGGCAGTGAGTAGAGCAGGGAGAACGTCGAGATCAACGGCAGGTCGGGTTGCCCGCCCTCGGTGTAGAGGGTGAACAGCACGACCGCGCTGGGTGACTTACCCGGGTCGCGCAGCAGGATGTACTGCATCAGGAAGCCGCCCCACACGCTGGCCACCGCCCACACCGCCACCGTCGCCAGGCCGGGCCGGACGAGGGGGACCACGATGTGGCGCAGGATCTGCGCCGGCGAGGCGCCGAAGACCCGCGCCGACTCCTCGTAGGAGGTGGGGGTGGCGTCCATGAAGTCCTTGAGGATGAAGATCGCCGCGGGGAGCAGGCCGCCGGAGACGACGAGGATCACGCCCAGGTGGGTGTCGACCAGGCCGAGCCGGGTGGCCAGCTCGAAGATCGGCACCATCGCGGCGGTGCCGGTGACGACCGACGACAGGAGCAGCAGCACGTACAGCAGGACGTCGCGGCCGGGCACCCGGACCCGGGACAGGGCGTAGGCCGCCAGAGCGGCCAGGACGACCACCAGGACGGCCGCGCCGCCGGCCTGGATGACGGAGTTGACGATGGAGCCCGCCGCGTAGGGGTTGTCGAGGATGGCGCGGAAGTTGGCCAGCGTGAACTCCGGCACCGACACCGTGACGGAGGGGTGGGCGTCGAACGGCGCCGAGGCCAGCCAGAGCATCGGCAGTGCGAAGAAGGCGGCGGCGAGCGCGAGGAAGGCGGCGGAGGCGATCCGGCCGAGTGCGTGCCGTACCGGGGAGCGCCGGGCGGGTGCCTGCCGTACGGACGCCTGCCGTGCGGGCATCTGCTGTGGGGGTGCCTGCCGTGCGGGCGCCTGCTGTGCGGATGCGGCGGGTTCGGGGCGGGTCGCGGGGTCCGCGGCGGGGTCGGGGGTCATGCGGCCACCTCCCGGCGGTTGCGCAGCAGGCGCAGGTAGGCCAGGGCGAAGACGAGATTGATCAGCAGGATGAGGAAGGACACGGCGGCGCCGAAACCGAGCTGCCCGCCGCGCAGCGCGGTGTTGTAGACGTAGAACGGCAGGATCTCCGACCGCCCCTCGGGGCCGCCCGCGGTGATCAGGAACGGTGTGAAGTCGTTGAACGTCCACAGGCTCGTCAGCAGCACGTTGGTCAGCACGTGTCCCCTGATCTGCGGCAGCACCACGTCGCGGAGCTGCTGGAGGGTGGAGGCGCCGGCCAGGCGGGCGGTCTCCAGGTGGGAGACGGGCACGTTCTCCAGCGCCGCCGAGTAGAGCATCATCGAGAACGCGGTGCCCCGCCAGGTGTTGAACACGATGATCGACAGTATGGGGTGGTCGAGCAGCCAGGCGGCGCCGGGGGTGCCCAGCAGGGTGTTGAGGGTCCCGCCGTCGCGGTCCAGCAGCGCGATCCACAGGAACGCCACCACCGAACCCGGCAGGATCCACGACAGCAGCACCAGCCCCTCGACGACCCGCCGTACGGCTCCGCGCCGGCCGCGCAGCGTCCACGCCAGGGTGAAGCCGAGCCCGGCCTGCCCGATGACCGCCGAGCCGAGGACGTACTGCGCCGTCAGCCAGAAGGAGTTGCGGAACCGCTCGTCGCCGAGCGCGGCGGTGTAGTTGCCGGTCCCCACCACCTGGGGGTCAGCCGCCGCCAGGCCGGTCAGGCGGTAGTCGGTGAGGCCCAGGTAGATGGTCCACAGGGCGGGGAAGACCAGGAAGACGCCGATGAGCACGAGAGCGGGCGACGCGAACGCCACCGCCCGTGCCCGCCCGAGGCCTGCCGCGTCTGTGTTCATGGCGACGCTGCGCGTCGCGGCTCGGGGGCTCTTGAGCCGGTGTCTTCCCTCGTCACTCCGTCGCTCCGCTCCTGCGTTCCTCAGTCCAGACACCGGCGCCCCCTCGCGGGCTCATTGCGACGCTGCGCGTCGCGGCTCGGGGGCTCTTGAGCCGGTGTCTTCCCTCGTCAC
>NZ_JBEZNH010000021.1:71928-105308 GCF_040653115.1 Streptosporangium sp. NPDC048047
ACACCGGCGCCCCCTCGCGGGCTCATTGCGACGCTGCGCGTCGCGGCTCGGGGGCTGGTGACCGGTGTCTTCCCTCGTCGTTCACTCGCTGCGCTCGCTCTCTCCTCAGTCCAGACACCGGCGCCCCCTCGCGGGTCCGGTCGGCGGCATCAGTTGGTGATGTTGGCGGGGTTGCCGGAGAGGCGTTCGAGTTTGGCGCGGTAGGCGGCGGCGGCCTCCTCGACGGACCTGCCGGAGACGACGTCGGCCGTGGCCTCCTGGAGGGCGGCCGACACCTGGGGGTAGAGGGCCAGTCCGGGGCGGTAGGCGGTGATCGGCAGGATCTCCCGGGAGATGAAGCTCAGCAGCGGGTCGCCGGCGAGGACCTCGTCGTTGACGTCGGAGCGGGAGGTGACGCGGACGGCCCCGGCCAGCTCGGCCTTGACCGCCTCGGCCGAGTGCAGGAACGCCAGCAGTTCCCACGCCTGCCGAGGATGCCTGGAGAAGGGGTTCAGCACCCGTACGGCGCCGCCGGACATGCTGACGAAGTCCTGGCCGCGGATCCCCGCGCCGGGCGTCCTCGCGGGGATCTTGGCGTATCCCACGACCTTGTCGCGGTCGGCCATCGGGGCGACCCCGGCCTTGGGCTCGATCACCGAGCGCCAGAAGTAGTCGCCCTCGGCGAGGATGCCGATCTTGCCGGCGGCGAACTCGGCGAAGGACTTGTCGCGGCCCTTGGCCTCCTGCTGCAGCTTGGGGTCGCCCAGGCCGCCCGCGTAGATCCGCCGGTAGAGGTCCAGCACGTCCTTGACACCCTGGGAGGCCCCGGCCCACTTGCCGCCGGCGTAGATCTCGGTGCCCGTGCCGGCCAGCAGCGGCAGCGCGCCCTGCATCGAGGTGGCCTCGCCCATCGCGGTGCCGGCGTTGATCTGGATGGGCGTCACGCCGGGCAGCCGGCGCAGCGCCGTCCCGGCGTCGAGGATCTCCTGCCAGCTCCTGGGCTGCCACTTCTCCGGCAGGCCGGCCTTGGTGAACAGGCTCTTGTTGTAGTAGAGGATGCGGCCGTCGGTGCCCTGCGGCACGCCGTACCTCTTGCCCTCGAAGACACCCAGGCCCTGCACCGCTTCGGGGATCTGCCGCCAGCCGTCCCAGGAGTCCGCCGCGGCGCCGCCGACCTCGCCGAGGGGTCTGATGTACCCGGCCTGGGCGAACTCGCCGACCCAGATCCCGTCGAGGTCGATCACGTCGGCGCCGGTCTTCGACTTCAGGTCCAGCGCGACCTTCGTCTTGTACTGCTCGTCGTCGACGCCGTTCGGCTGGAACAGCACGTGCACGTCCCGTCCCGCCTGTTTCTGGGCGGCCTCGAACCTCGGGATCACCCAGTTCTTGATCCAGTCGGCGCTGACCGAGTTCTTGCCGCCGGAGATGGAGTTGGCCGTGATGGTCAGGGTGACGCCGCCGCCGTCGGCGGGGGAGCCGCAGGAGCAGAGGGCGAGGGCGGCGGCTGCCAGGGTCGATATCAGGACAGGCCGGTGGAAGGGTCTCACGTGACCTCCTGGGGGAGGTGAGGCATGTCACGACAACTCGACAATTACACAGGCTTACACGGGCGTAAAGATTCAACGTAAGGGGCGCAGGTGGTTCGCGCTGAGCTGATCGAGGGAAGTGCAGACAGCACGGCAACGTGAGTAAGGTCGGGCCTTAAGGGACCGCACCTTTGGAGGGAGTCGCGTGGGATCGCACAGGGACCTGCCCGCCGGCATGGCGAATCACATCTTTACCGACACCGGGAGTTCCTCTTTCTCGGAGTTCGTCAGGTCCCACGCGCCGGACTTGCTGCCGGGACGCAACGAGACGCTGGCGGCTCCGGTGGGTGACCAGATCCCCCATGCCACCACGATCGTCGCGGCGACCTGCGCCGGCGGCGTGGTGATCGCCGGGGACCGGCGGGCGACGTCGGGCAACATCATCTCCCAGCGTGACATGGAGAAGGTGTTCCGTCTGGACGACCATTCGGCCATGGGCATCGCCGGTGCGGCGAGCACCGGCATCGAGCTGGCGCGCCTCTACCGGGTCGAGCTGGAGCACTACGAGAAGCGTGAGGGCCGCTCGCTGTCGGTGGCGGGCAAGGCCAACCGGCTGGCCACGATGATCCGCGGCAACCTGCCGATGGCGATGCAGGGTCTGGTCGTGGTCCCGCTGTTCGTGGCCTACGACCCGGCCGGCGACAGCGGGCGGATCTTCAGCTACGACGTGGGCGGCGGGCCGTACGAGCAGCACCAGCACCACGCGATCGGCTCCGGCTCGATCTTCGCGCGGGGGGCGCTGAAGAAGCTGTACCGCGAGGGGGCCTCCCCGGAGGACACCGTGGCGGCGGTTCTGCAGGCCCTCTACGACGCGGCCGACGACGACTCGGCGACCGGCGGCCCGGACGTCATCCGCAGGATCTGGCCCGTCGTCGCGGTGCTCACCGCCGACGGCTACCGCCGCCTGGGCGACGACGAGATCGCCGAGTACGTCGAGGCGATGGTGGAGAGCCGGAAGACCTCCCCCGACGGCCCCACCGCTCCGCTGCGTTAACACGAGAGGATCACCGCAGGTGTCCATACCCTTTGGATATGTCTCGCCCGAGCAGCAGATGCGGGACAAGGCGGACTACGCGCGCAAGGGCATCGCGCGAGGCCGCAGCGTCGTCGTGCTGCAGTACGAGGACGGCATCCTGTTCGTCGCCCCCAACCCCTCCCGTGCCCTGCACAAGATCAGTGAGATCTACGACCGGATCGGCTTCGCCGCGGTCGGCCGGTACAACGAGTTCGAGGCGCTGCGTCTCGGCGGGATCCGCTACGCCGACATCAACGGCTACACCTACGACCGGGAGGACGTCACCGCCCGGGGTCTGGCCAACCTCTACGCGCAGAACCTCGGCCAGATCTTCACCGAGTCGCTGAAGCCGTTCGAGGTGGAGCTCGTGGTGGCGGAGGTCGGCGACACCGTCGACGAGGACCACATCTACCGTCTCACCTTCGACGGCTCGGTGTTCGACGAGTCCGGTCTGGTGGCGATGGGCGGTCAGGCCGAGGCGGTCGCGGGCCGGCTCAAGGAGCGCTACCGCGACGGCCTGTCGCTGGCCGAAGCGTTGCAGGCGGCGCTGTTCGCGCTGACCGAGCCGGGTGGCGAGCGGCCCCCGGCCGGGCAGCTGGAGGTGGCGGTGCTCGACCGCAACCGGCCGCACCGCAAGTTCCAGCGCCTGGCCGGTCCGAGGCTGGAGGCGCTGCTGGCCGGGCCATCCACCCCGGAGGGCGCGGGGGACGGCGGGAGCACAGTGTCTCCGGCGTCTCCGGCGTCCTCGGCGCTCGCCGCGCCGCAGGACGACGGCTCTCAAACCCCGCCCACGGCTCCCGAGGGGGAGATCGACACCGGTTCCGGCGGCTGATCGCGTGCTCCACGTGCGCCGCGTCCCTTCGAGGGGGCGCGGCGCCCGCGCGTTGTGACATGGATCACACCCCGGTTCGGTGAACCCGGGGCGCGGGGGCGTGGTCGAAGCAGTCATGAGACGATCCGTTCTGACCGCCGCCGCCCTGTGCGCGGCCCTCGCCGCCGGTACGGCCCCCGCCCAGGCGGCCGCGGTTCCCGTCCAGGCCGCCGCGGCCCCCGCCCAGGCGAGCGCGATCCCCCACTTCCCCACGCCGAAGATCTTCGGCACGAAGTTCCAGTCCGACCCCGGCCACGACTTCACCAAGCGCCTCAGCCCCCGCAGGGACGGCATCCTGCGCGGCTGGATCACCCACGTGTCCGGCGGGCAGGCCGAGTACGAGCCGATCAGGTGGGTGCGGGACAAGTACACCGAGGGCCACTTCACGGGCCCGCGGGAGGGCGACGTCAACGCCTACAGCTCGCCCGTCGCCGGGAACGTGGTCTATCTGAGCGCGTTCGGCTGCTCGTCGCGGATGGCGGACCTGACCGTCGACAGGCGTGGCCTGGGCGCGAAGCGCTGCTCCCGCACGACGCTGCTGAAGCGGGCCGCGAAGATGCAGCGTCCGTCGCTGATCACCGTCTACCGCGGGCGGATCGTCAAGGTGCAGGAGATCTACACCCCCTGACCTTCCCACCCCTTCCCGGCGGCCCCGCGTGCCGCCCGGAGGACCCACGCCGCGGCCCGCGCCCGGGGACGAACCCGGGTGCGGGCCGCGGCGTGCCGGGTCCGGGTCCGGGTGCGGCTGTGGCGTGCTGGGGTCCGGGTGTGCGGTCGCGGCGGGCCCGGCCGGGGCCCGCGCGTGCTTAGCCGAGCACCGCGCAGGGCATAAGCCGTAGGACCGAAAACCCCCCAACTGATCCCTCCCGCGGGAGGGGTTCGGCGAATAGTGTGAGGCAATGGACCGTCGCATCTTCGGACTTGAGAACGAATACGGGGTCACCTGCACGTTCAGGGGACAGCGGCGGCTGTCGCCCGACGAGGTCGCGCGCTATCTCTTCCGCCGTGTCGTGTCCTGGGGCCGATCGAGCAACGTCTTCCTGCGCAACGGCGCCCGCCTCTACCTCGACGTCGGCAGTCACCCCGAATACGCCACCCCCGAGTGCGACAACGTCGTGGAGCTCGTCACCCACGACAAGGCGGGGGAGCGCATCCTGGAGGGCCTGCTGGTCGACGCCGAGAAGAGGCTCCGCGAGGAGGGCATCGCCGGCGACATCTACCTCTTCAAGAACAACACCGACTCGGCGGGCAACTCCTACGGCTGCCACGAGAACTACCTGGTGGGCCGGCACGGCGAGTTCGGCCGCCTGGCCGACGTGCTCATCCCCTTCCTGGTCACCCGGCAGATCATCTGCGGCGCGGGGAAGGTGCTGCAGACCCCCCGGGGCGCCGTCTACTGCGTCTCCCAGCGGGCCGAGCACATCTGGGAGGGCGTCTCCAGTGCGACCACCCGTTCGCGGCCCATCATCAACACCCGCGACGAGCCGCACGCCGACGCCGAGCGGTTCCGCCGGCTGCACGTCATCGTCGGCGACTCCAACATGAGCGAGACGACCATGCTGCTCAAGGTCGGCGCGACCGACCTGGTGCTGCGCATGATCGAGGCCGGCACGGTGATGCGCGACCTGTCGCTGGAGAACCCCATCCGGGCCATCCGGGAGGTCTCCCACGACATGACCGGGCGGCGGCGGGTCCGGCTGGCCAACGGCAGGGAGGCGTCCTCGCTGGAGATCCAGCAGGAGTACCTCGCCAAGGCCCGCGACTTCGTCGACCGCCGCGGCGGCGACGAGACCAGCGAGCGGGTGCTGGAGCTGTGGGAGCGCACCCTCAACGCCGTCGACACCGGCAACCTCGACCTGGTCGCCCGTGAGATCGACTGGGTGACGAAATACCAGCTCATCGAGCGGTACCGCGACAAGTACGACCTGCCGTTGTCGAGCCCCCGGGTCGCCCAGCTGGATCTGGCGTACCACGACGTGCACCGCCGCCGCGGCCTGTACTACCTGCTGCAGCGGCGCGGCTCGGTGGAGCGGGTGAGCACGGATCTGAAGATCTTCGAAGCCAAGTCGGTGCCGCCGCAGACCACCCGGGCGCGGCTGCGCGGGGAGTTCATCCGCCGGGCGCAGGAGAAGCGGCGCGACTTCACCGTCGACTGGGTGCACCTGAAGCTCAACGACCAGGCGCAGCGCACCGTGCTGTGCAAGGATCCCTTCCGCAGTGTGGACGAGAGGGTGGAGAAGCTGATCGCCGGAATGTGATGGTCATGCTTTCGGCAAGGCGGTCGATGATTTATCGCGGCCCTATGGCGGGACGGGTAATGTTGCGCGAACCTGACGTCTGCCTGAGGAATGTCTATGCGTCGCCGCAGCCTGGCCGTACTGGCCGCCTTGCCCCTGATGTTCGCCGCGGCCTGCGGGTCCGGTGACGGCACCGCCACCGCGAACTCCGCCAACCCGAGCGGCGAGGGGGTCTCGGCCCTGAAGGTCACCGGCGCGCCCAACGCCAAGCCGGCGGTGGCCTTCCCCGCGAAGGTCGCCGAGACCTCCTCCTACCAGGTGATCGCCCCCGGTACGGCCGGCGCCCCGGCCCAGAAGGGGTCCAACGTGGTCGCCAACTTCACCGTCTACACCTGGGACGGCAAGGCCAACAAGATGGTCGGCTCGACCTACGACGAGGGCGGCCCGCAGCTGATCACGCTGAACGACCAGGTCCCGGAGATCCTGCGCAAGGGCTTCGCCGAGACCAAGGACGGCGGCCGCTTCCTGTCCGTCGTCGCCAAGGACTCGCTGCCCGCCGAGCAGCAGAAGCAGGCCCCCGCCGGCCAGTCGCAGGTCTTCGTGGTCGACGTGGTGGGCGTGCCCAAGGACAAGGCGGTCCAGGGCAAGGCCACCGACGCCGGGATCAAGGGCATCAAGCTGGAGAACCCCGGCGGCGACGCCGCGCCGAAGCTGGACACCAAGACCAAGGACAAGGCGCCCAAGGACCTCGTCGCCAAGACGGTGATCAAGGGATCGGGCCCGGAGGTCAAGGCGGGGCAGTCGATCCTGGTCCAGTACGTCGGCAAGATCTGGGGCTCGGGCGTCGAGTTCGACAGCAGCTGGGCGCGCGGCGGCCAGCCGATCATGTTCCAGATCGGCACCGGCAAGGTCATCAAGGGCTGGGACCAGGGCCTGGTGGGCGTCCCGGTCGGCAGCCGGGTGCTGCTGAGCATCCCGCCGAGCCTCGGCTACGGCGAGCAGGGCTCCGGTGACAAGATCAAGGGAACCGACACCCTGGTCTTCGCCGTGGACGTCCTCGGCGCCTACTGAGGCGTCCTCCCGTCCCCTTCCCGATCCGTTCTTCCTCCGTTTCCCGTGCCGGGGCCGCCTTTGGCGGCCCCGGCCGTGTTTTCGGGGACAGAGCCTAAAATTCCGCTGTGAGCAGCGATGATCTCGGCGTGGTGTCGATCCTGCAGGATCCGGTACGGCGCGCCGTCTACGAGTACGTGGCCGCGCAGGGCCGCGAGGTGGGACGCGGCGAGGTGGCCGAGGCGGTGGGGACGCAGCGGACCCTGGCGGCCTTCCATCTCGACCGGCTGGTCGAGGCGGGGCTGCTGGAGGCGGGCTTCCGCCGGCTCACGGACCGGACCGGCCCCGGGAGCGGCCGCCCGGCCAAGGTCTACCGGCGTGCGGCGGGGGAGTGGCAGGTCAGCGTCCCGGCCCGTGACTACCGGACGCTCGCGCTGGTGCTGGCCGAGGTGGTCGAGCTGCTGGGCGGGGACGAGCGGGCCGGGGAGGCCGCGCGGCGGGCCGGGACCCGCCTCGCCGAGCCGGGGGAGGACCTGGCGGGGCTGCTGCGCCGGCGGGGCTACGAGCCGTACGAGGAGGAGGGGCGGCTGAGGTTGCGCAACTGCCCGTTCCACGTCCTGGCCGAGGAGCATCCGGTGCTGGTCTGCGCGATGAACCTGGAGCTGTGCCGGGGGCTGCTGGAGGGCGCGGGCCAGGAGGGGGTGACGGCCCGGATGGATCCGAGACCGGGGGAGTGCTGCGTCGCCTTCTTCTAAAAACAATGAGGATTGACATAGAAGGGGGCGGGATGGTCTGCTGATGACCATGCACCTGGCTCAGATGAACGTCGGTCACCTCCGCGCGCCCCTCGACTCCCCGGAACTCACGGACTTCATGGCCGGACTCGAACCCGTCAACGCGCTCGCCGAGAGCGCCCCCGGCTTCGTCTGGCGGCTCAAGGGCGGCGACGGCCCGCAGGATGTGGTCCGGCACTCCCACGGCGACCACCTGCTGGTCAACTTCTCGGTGTGGGAGTCGCGCGAGACCCTGTGGGACTTCGCCTACCGCACCGTCCACCTGGAGTTCCTGCGGCGCCGCAGGGAGTGGTTCCTGCGCATGGCGGAGCCGTACTCGGTGATGTGGTGGATCCCCGCGGGGCACGTCCCGACGCTGGAGGAGGGGATGGACCGGCTGGCCCTGCTGCGGGCGGAGGGCCCCTCACCGGCGGCCTTCACCTTCAGGGACTTCCACGAGGCCCCGGGGCCCGCCGGAGGCCGCCGGGACCTCCGGGAGGCCCCCGAGGCCGCCGGGGACCTCCGCGAGACCCCGGAGCCCGCCGGAGGCCGCCGGTAGGCTCCGGGGCGGCCTCCCCGGCGGAACCGGGAGGAGCCACGGCGAGGGGGCTAGCCGATCGCCTTGTCGGAGCGGAGCGCCTCGGTCCTGGTCCGCAGGAACGTGCGAAGGGTCCGCGCCTCGGCGTCGACCTTGGAGGCGTCGGCGCCCTCGTTCAACTTGTAGGCCGCGACGAGGCCGTCGAGGAGACCGGAGGCGGCGCCGTTGCCCAGCAGCTTGGCGTACAGGGTGCGGTACTGCTCCTCGTAGAGCTTCTTGAAGGCGGCGTTCTTGAGGAACTTCTCCTTCAGAGGGTGACCCATACGCATCATGCCGCCTCCGGGACGCCCCTGCCCGCCCTCGGGACGTGCCTGCCCGCCTTCCCCGGGAGGACGGCCTCGGCCGAAGCCGCCCATCGAGATCGTGTCATTCACTCCGCTCTTGGCGTTTCCGCTGAAGGCGAGGTTGAGGTCCCAGGTGATGACCTGGAACTTCCCGGTCTTCAGGTCGTACCACAGGTAGTAGTTACGACCGGGGCCCGCCATGTCGTCGAAGTTGACCACGAGGTTCTGCAGGACCAGGTAACGGGCGAACGACGTCACGTCCAGGCGGTCGGCCAGACCGGCGGCGAACTCCGCGTCGGAGGCTTCGTTCACCCATTCGACCAAGCCGATGACCGGCTGCAGGTCCTTGCCGCCGACCTTGTTGATCTGCTTGAAGTCGGTGGTGTACCCGGTCTGGTCCTCGCCCTTGTAGGTGAAGCCGCTGGAGGCCAGCGACTTGTACAGCACGCCGTCGCCGAGACCCTCGGCGTAGCCCTCGTCGAGGTACTCCACCAGGAGCCGGGGGGTGGAGGAGCGGCCGTTGACCGTGAAGGAGCTGTAGGCGGAACGCTGGGTCGGTTCGCCTGAGGCGCCGACCATCGAGATGCCCAGTGCCTCGTTCAGCATCGTCGTCGAGCCCATGGCGGCCGGTCGCACCGCCACCTGGCTGTGGCCCTGGTAGCGGCGGCCCTCCACGAACTCGTCGAAGCTGATCAGCCAGGGCAGCTTCTCCGGCTCCTCACCCTTGAGCTGAGCGCCGAACATGCCCCCGCCTCCGGGCGGCCCGTCACCTCGCGGCCGGCCGTCCTGAGGCTGGCCGTTCTGGGGCTGCCCGTCGCCGGGCGGTTGGAAGCCTTCGGGCGGTTGGAAGCCGTCCGGGGGCTGGAAGCCGCCGGGAGGTCCTCCGGGCCCCCCGCCGCCGCCGGGCCTGGTCCCCTGCTTGCTCCGCCCCTTCCAGGTCAGCCCCCTCAGGGTCGAGTTGCCCTTGAGCCGGACGCCCACGCTGGGGATCCTGGTGCCGTCGATGGTCAGGTCGGCTTCGACGTACTTCTTCTCGTCGTCTTTGAAGTACTCGCCGAGCATGTCCTCGTACGCCCCGTCGGTGAAGGTGATCTTCACGTCGTGCGCGACCGAGGCGTCGAACAGGTCCTTGGCGCCGGTCAGGTTCGTGGTGACGGTCTCGGCCTCGCCGGCCTGGGAGGTGGTGACGTACGGGCGGATCGTTCCGCTGCCGAACACACCCCAGCAGACGGCGAGGAACGCCGCGCACAGCGCGATCAGCTTCCAGTTCTGCCGGAGCCTGACGGGGACGCGATGCTTGAAGGACGCCATGACGCTACAGGTCGGTCTGGTCGTATCCGGTCAGGACCGTGACCGACTGGCCGTGGTTGCGCTCGCGCAGACCGGTGATCAGGTCCGCGGGCTCGCCGCCCTTCTTGATCTTGACGGTGTACGTCAGCTCCGTCAGTGCGCCCCCGCGGATCGACTCCATGCTGACCAGCTCGAATTCGTCGGTGTGCCGGACGAGCACGTCCTGGATCGTGGCGGTGAAGTCCTCGTCCGAGGGCACCTGCACCTTGACCACCTGACGCCGTACGTTCAGATGGAACCAGTTGAACCGGTGCATGACCATGACGATCAGCGAGATCGCCACGGCGGCCACGACGCCCAGCAGGTAGAAGCGGGTGCCGACGGCCATTCCGATGCCCATGACCAGGAAGATGAAGCCGACGTCGCGGGTCTCCTTGATGGCGTTGCGGAACCGTACCACCGACAGGGCGCCGACCAGCGCGAAGGCGCGGGCGATGTTGGAACCGACGACCAGCATGATCAGCGAGATCAGCATGCCGAGGATGACCAGGGTCTGCACGTAGGACTGGCTGTAGGACACGTTGCGGTGCGTGGCCCGGTACACCCAGCCGATCATCGCGCTGAGCACGAACGACAGCGTCATCGCGATCGCGATGTCGGCCACGCTGAACGTGCCCGACAGGTCCTGGAAGGAGAAGTCCATGGGGGTCATGCCTCCGGGAGAACAGAGTCGAGGTCGAGGTCGAGGTCGAGGTCGTGGCCGGGGACGTGGAAGATCGAGCGCGGGGCCAGCCCGTACGCCTCCACGCTCTGGCAGTACTTGGAAACCCGCACCACCTGCAGGTTTCGTCTGGCGGTCAGGTCGGTCAGCCAGTACGGCACCCGCTCGTCGGCCTTGACCTCCACGATCGTCATGCCGGCCGGGACGATGAGCCGGTTCTCGGCGTCGGCGCCGAGGTGGAAGTCCCGGTCCCGGCCGCGGATGCGCTGGTCGAAGGTCACGCGCAGGCCCACGTCGGCGTCGCGGCCCACGTAGGCGTGCCGCTGGTAGCCGGTCATCGCGATGGGCCGCAGGTCCAGGCGGAGCACCAGGTCGAGCACCTCCTCCATGAAGGCGCGCTGCGAGGGCTCGTGCCCGGGCATCCGCCGTCCGTCGCACAGGCGCAGCGCGTCCCGGTACGGCAGGCGCACCCGGCGCTTCTGCGTGACCCGGTTGACCCGCTGCTTGATCTCGACGAACACCGGTGTGCCGTCGTCCACCGCGAACCGGTCGCCGTAGTGGCGCACCCGCAGTTTCCTGCGGAACTTCAGCCCTTCGACCTTCTCCCAGTAGAAGCGGAGCCGCCGGGTGTCGTAGTAGACGCTCCAGATGCCGTACCCCTCGTCGCCGCTGTGGCGGTCGCGGTCGAGGCGCCGTTCGATCTCCTCCCGGAGCCCGGCCGCCTCCGCCGTGCTGACGAGGTACTTGATCTCGTACCGGTTGAAGGCGTGCAGCGCGCTGGGCGCCCGCAACCGCCGGCCCTCCTCGCCGGCCACCTCGCCGCCCGCCGCCGGAACGGCCGGTCTGCGGAACCTTCGCAGCATGTCCCTCCTTTCGTCAGCGCACATCTGACAGCACGAAGCTGGGAACAATGTGTGAACCGCGACCGACGTGAAGGTGAACGGGCGATGCCCTCAGCCGTCCCGGGGCCGGTGGAGCGGCAGGAGCACACGGAAGGTGGTGCGGCGCGGCGTGCTCGTCACCTCGATCCGGCCGTCGTGCGCCTGTACGAGCGCCGCGGCGATGGCCAGCCCCAGCCCTGTCCCGCCGCTGTCGCGCGAGCGGCCCGCGTCGGCGCGATAGAAGCGGTCGAACACGTACGGCAGGTGCCCGGGGTCGATGCCCCGCCCCTCGTCGCGCACCTCGACCAGCGCCGCCCCGGCACGGGAGGCGGGCCCGGCGCCGGCGTGCACGACCCCGGGGGCGGGGACTCCGGCGACCATGCGGCGGCCGACCCGTACGCGGATCTCCGTGCCCGAGGCCGTGTGCTTCATGGCGTTGCCGACCAGGTTGGCGATGACCTGGTGCAGGCGGTGCTCGTCGCCGAGCACGAACACCGGCTCCTCGGACAGGACCAGCCTGATCGGCCGCCCCCGGTCGCGGGCCTGGGCGGCGTGCACCACGTCCCCCGCCAGCACGTGCAGGTCCACGATGCCGGCCTCCAGCGCGGGTTCGCGGTCCAGCCCGGCCAGCAGCAGCATGTCCTCCACCAGGACGCCCATGCGTTCGGCCTCGCCCTCGATCCTGCGCAGCAGGCGCTCGGCCACCGGGTCCCTGACACCCTGGCCGTGGTGGTAGAGCTCGGCGAAACCGCGGATGGAGGTGAGCGGCGTGCGCAGTTCGTGGGAGGCGTCGGCGACGAAGTGGCGCAGCCTCTGCTCGGAGCGCTCGTGCTCGCGCAGTGCCGTCGCCAGGCGTTCGAGCATGACGTTGAGCGCCCTGCCCAGCCGCCCCGTCTCGGTGCCCGGGGCGGTGTCGCTGACCCTGCGGTCGATGTCCCCGCCCGCGATGGCCTCGGCGGTACGCTCCATGCGCGTGAGCGGGCGCAGCCCCAGGCGTACCACCGCGAGGGCGAGGACGCCGAGCAGCATCAGCACCAGCGCGCCCGCGGCCACCTCGATCACCAGGATCTGGTGCACGGTCGCCACGTTGGGCTCCAGCGACATCGACACCGTCAGCCTGGTGCCGTCGGGCAGGCGTTTCACCAGTACGCGCCACCGCCCCACCCCGGTCCTGCCGGGCACGGTCACGGGACCGCGCGGGACCGCGGAGATCACCGCCGCCGGGATGGCGGGCGCGTCGGAGTCCTGGGCGGGCAGGCTGCGCAGCAGGGTGCCCGAGGAACTGTGGAAGGCGATCCTGAACTGCGTCGGGAGCTGCACGTCCGGCGCCGCGCCGCCGGGCGGCGGAGGGGAGGGCGGGTGCCTGCCGAAGGTGGGGGCGACCTCGGTGAGCTGCGCGTCCGTCCTGGACAGCAGCGAACGGTCCAGGAGCAGCACGCTCGCCGCGGCGAACGTCGTCAGGCCGGCGGCGCACAGGCCGAGCAGCGCGGCCAGCAGCCGGTGCCGCAGGGGCCAGGGGGGCCTCACGAGGGCGCCTGCAGCCGGTAGCCGACGCCGCGCAGCGTGTGGATCAGCGGCGGACGGCCCTGGTCGATCTTGCGCCGCAGGTAGCTGATGTAGGACTCGACGATCCTGCTGTCGCGGTCGAACTCGTAGTCCCACACCCGGTCGAGGATCTGGGCCTTGCTGACCACCCGTTCAGCGTTGATCATCAGGTAGCGCAGCAGGCTGAACTCCGTCGGCGACAGGTGGATGACCCGCCCGGCCCGCCGTACGATGTGGGCCTCCTCGTCCAGCTCCAGATCCGCGTACCGCAGCACGCCGTCGCGGGCCTGCTCCTCCGGCGGCCGGACCCGGCGCAGGATCGCCCGGATGCGCAGAATCACCTCATCCAGGCTGAACGGCTTGGCCACATAGTCGTCGCCGCCCGCGGTCAGCCCGGCGATCCGGTCGCCGACCGCGTCCTTGGCCGTCAGGAACAGCACCAGCGGGCTGTCACCCCGCTCGCGCAGCCTCCGCGCCACCGCGTACCCGTCGAGGTCGGGCAGCATCACGTCCAGCACGATGAGGTCGGGCCGCTCGCGCGTCACCGCCTCCAGCGCCCCGTGGCCGCTGGAGGCGGTGCTCACCTGGAAGCCGTGCAGCTCCAGAGCCTCCGACAACAACTCCCTGATGCCGGGCTCGTCGTCGACGACCATGACCTTCGCGCAGGCGTACCGGCTCATGACCCGTTCATACGCACCTTGTATGAGAGGGAGCTGAGAGCGGCTCACGACCCGCGCCGGTGGAGGACCTCGGCGCCGCCGGAACGTCTTCGGAGCTCTCCTAGGAGGCGCGGGGGCCCGCGTCCTCCCCGGGCTCCCCGGGCAGCAGCGAGGCCGCGTGGCGGCCCGCGGCGGCCGAGGCCAGGAAGTAGGGCAGGTCCTCATCCAGGCCCCGGCCCATCGTCGACAGCCGTACCGGGCAGCCGGCGAGCGCCTCGCGCAGGCCGTCCAGCGGCACCCGCACCAGCTCGTGCCGGGCCGACAGAGGCTCCGCCTGCCGGGCGACCCGCTCGCCGAAACCGCCGGGCAGCTCCGGCACGGCGACCTGGGCCGGGGCCAGGGCGACCCGTCCGTAGGCGGTCAGCGAGTGGTGGGAGACCCCGATGTGGCGCTCACGCCGGTCGCCCTCGCTGACCCGCAGCGCCGCGACCGGCCGGCCGGCCAGGACGGCGGCGGCGTTGACCGCCTCGCCCGCCGAGACGCCGGAGAAGCCCCACCGGGTGCCGGTGCCGAGGTTGCCCGGACCCTGCGTGACGACCGCGACGTCGGCGCCCATCACGTGCCGGGCGGCGAGCAGGCCGGTGTGCAGGGTCACGGCCTCCATGTCGCCGCCGAACGCCTGGCCGACCGTGACCGTCCCGGCCAGCCATCCGGCCTCCCTGAGCCGCGCGCACGACATGGAGAACCAGGCGGGCAGCGCGCCGCCGTCGAGCATCACGTAGACCACCCGGGGCGGCCGTACCGTCCCGCCGGTCCCCGTGCCGTGGGCGGTCCCGCCGCCCGCCTCCCCGGGAGAGGGCTCCCCGCCGGCCTCCCGCGCGTCCCCGGCCGGGGACGGCCGCGGCGGGTGCGGGCCGTACAGGCCGCACAGGATCGCCGGGAGCGCCGAGTGCAGGTCGGCGACGATCACCGGCATGCCGTCGAGCGAGTCGGCGTCGCGCAGCACGTCATGGAAGGGCGAGTCCTGCTCGTCGACGCCGAGTACGGTGGCCTGCAACGGGGTGTAGCGTGCCTTCACCAGGTGCCCGGGGCCGGAAGGATCTTGCGGCAACCTGTCGGGAAGCGCCACCACCATGGCGTAACCTCCCGTACCGAGGCCCATCGCGAGCGCGGTCGTGTTGAGCAGCACCGTGTCGCCGGGTTCGGGGCGCCCCACCAGGGCGGGATAGGCGAGCGCTCGCGCGCCGCCCTCCTCGGTGGTGACGTCGAGTTCCACCGCTCCCGGCCACTCGCGCCGGACCCGCGCGACGACTCCCTTGCGCCATCTGATCACGCGGGAAGAGTAGCGTCACTTCGAAGAGGAAGGAGGCCCGATGTCACGCCGGAAGACCGAGCGGCTGCTGAACCTCGTGATCTGCCTGCTGGCCACCCGTCGGCCGCTCAGCGCCGATCACATCCGCCAGGCCGTGCCCGGCTACGACGCCGACAACGACGAGGCCTTCCAGCGGATGTTCGAGCGCGACAAGAACGAGCTGCGCGAGATCGGCATCCCGATCGAGGTGCACAAGGACCCCTGGGAGGAGGATCCGGGCTACCGGATCGTCCGGCAGAGCTATGAACTGCCCGAGATCACCCTGGAGCCCGACGAGGCGGCCGTGGTGGGCCTGGCGGCCCAGGTGTGGCAGCGGGCCAGCCTGGCCGAGGCGGCCGGCAAGGCGCTGCTGAAGCTGCGCGCCGGAGGGGTGGAGACCGAGGAGGCCGGCGGAGTGCTCGGCGGCGCCCTGGAGCTGCGGCTCGACACCCAGGACCCGGCGTTCCCGGCGCTGTGGGAGGCCGTGCGCGACCGGCGAGCGGTCCGCTTCCCCTACCGCGCCGCCTCCAGCCAGACCGTGCTGACCCGTACGGTGGAGCCGTGGGGCGTGGTCAGCCGGCGCGGCCGCTGGTACATGGTGGGCCACGACCGAGACCGCGACGACGCGCGGGTCTTCCGGCTCAGCCGCATCACCGGGCCGGTCACCCCGACCGGCCGCCCCGGCGACGTGGTGGTGCCCGAGGGCGTCGACCTGAAGTCGATGGTCGGCTACAGCGACGCCATGACGGTCCGGGAGCGCACCGCGCTGATCCGGGTCCGTGAGGGCACCTGCCAGGGGCTGCGCCAGGTGGCCAGGCAGGTACGGCCCGCATCCGGCGGGTGGGACGAGCTGGAACTCGACTTCAACGACCCCGAGCGGCTGGCCGGATGGGTGGTCGGCTTCGCCGCGGACGCCGAGGTGGTCGGGCCGCCGGACGCCCGCGACGCGGTGATCTGCCGCCTGAAGGGAGCACTGACGTGAGCACGGCCGACAGGCTGCCCAGGCTGCTGGCCCTGGTGCCCTACCTGATGTCGCACCCGGGCGCGCAGGTCCCCGAGGTCGCGAAGGTCTTCGGGCTGACCGAGAAGCAGCTCATCGACGACCTGCAGCTCGTGTGGATGTGCGGGCTGCCCGGCCACACCCCGGGCGACCTGATCGACGTCTCCTGGGACGGCGGCGAGATCCTCATCGACAACGCCGACACCATCGCCCGGCCGCTGCGGCTCGCCGTGGACGAGGCCAGCGCGCTGCTGGTGGCCCTGCGGATGCTCGCCGAGCTGCCGGAGTTCGGCGACCGCGACGCCCTGTCGCGGGTCATCGCCAAGCTGGAGCGGGCCGCGGGGGAGGCCGCCGCGGCGGTCAGCAGCCAGGTCGCGGTGGAGGTGGACGCCGCCCCGGACGCGCTGCCCACGGTCAACGAGGCGCTGCGCCGCCGGCGGAGGCTGTCGCTGCGCTACTACGTGCCGGGCCGCGACGAGGTCACCCCGCGCGAGGTCGACCCGCTGCGGCTGGTCATGGTGGACGGCCGCTCCTATCTGTCGGGCTGGTGTTACCGCGCCGAGGCGGTGCGGCTGTTCCGGCTGGACCGGATGCTCACCGTGGACGTGCTGGACGTGCCCGCCGACCCGCCGGACGGGGCCGAGCCCGGCGAGGTGACGCCCGGGGTGTTCCGGCCCTCCTCCACCGACGAGCTGGTGGAGCTGGAGCTGACCCCGGCCGGGCGCTGGGTCGCCGAGTACTACCCGTGCGAGGAGGTCACCGAGCTGGGCGAGGGCCGGCTGCGGGTGGCGCTGCGCGCGCGGGACCAGGGCTGGCTGGTACGGCTGGCGCTGCGGCTGGGCGACACCGGCCGGGTGCTGTCGCCCGCGTCGCTGGCGGCGAGCGTCCGGGAGGCCGCCGCGTCGGCCCTCAAACTGTACGAAAGCGTATAAAGTTAGTGAACGTTTCAAAACCTTCCGTTGGCCGTCGGCGGTAGGATCGGCCGGTATGAACTGGATCTTCGCCGGGACGGGGCTGGCCCTCGCGGGGCTGGCGCTGCTCGCCGTCCTCGGCCTTCGGGTGCTGGTCGCGGCCCGCGAACTGGGCCGGGAGGTGGACCGGGCCCGGCGCCGGATCGAGCCGGCCCGGGCGCTGCTCGCCGAGCGGACCGCCGAGGCGCGGTTGTCGGTGGCCGGCCGGACTCCGCCGAAGGGATGAGTCTGTCACCCGGGCAGCGTACGATCGGTGGCAGAAGACCGCATGTCGCTCGCGTAAGGATGTGTCATGGGCAACCTTGGACCCACTGAGCTGATCATCATCGGGGTGATCCTGGTGATGCTGTTCGGCGCGAAGAAGCTGCCGGAGGCCGCGCGCGGGCTGGGCCGTTCGCTGCGCATCTTCAAGGCGGAGACCTCCAAGCTCCGCGACGACGACGAGGCTCCGGCCGCCACCGTCCAGCCGCAGCAGCCCGCTCCGGCCCCCGCGCCGCAGCAGATCACCCCGGCGCCCGCGCTCTCCGCGGAGGAGCAGGCCCGCGCCCTGGAGGAGCAGGCCGCCCGCCTCCGCGCCCAGGCCGCCTCCAAGCCCCAGTAGTCCAACTCAACACTTTCTCGGACCGGGATTCGTCAATGGCGCTGCTGAAATGGCCCAAGCCTGGGCAGAACCGGTCGGTCCCGTCCGAGGGCGCGGCCGAGGGGCGCATGCCGCTCATGGACCACCTCCGTGAGCTGCGCAACCGGCTGATCATCGCGTTGCTCGGCCTGGTGGCCGGGATCATCATCGGGCTCGTCTTCTTCGACCCGATCTGGGCGTTCATCACCAAGCCCTACTGCAACCTGCCCGCCTCGCAGGTGCTGCGCAAGGGCGAGTGCACGTTCGCCATCCGCGGGGTGTTCGAGGCGTTCTTCGTCAATTTGAAGGTCGCCGCGCTCTTCGCGCTGGTCGTCTCCTCCCCGGTCTGGCTCTACCAGATCTGGGCGTTCGTCACCCCCGGCCTGTACCGCAACGAGAAGCGCTACTCGGCGGCGTTCCTGGGCATGGCGATCCCGCTGTTCCTCGCGGGCGCCGCGCTGGCCTATGTGATCATGGACAAGGGGCTGTCGATCCTGCTGGGGTTTGCCCCCTCGAACGCCATCCCGCTGCTGGAGATGGACGACTACCTCACCTACGCGCTGGTGATGCTCATCATCTTCGGGGTCTCCTTCGAGCTGCCGCTGCTGATGGTGTTCCTCAACGTGATCGGCGTCCTGCCGCACGCCACGGTGGCCGCCCACCGCCGCATGGTGATCTTCATCATGTTCGTCTTCGCGGCGATCGCCACCCCCAGCACCGACCCGTTCTCCATGATCGCGCTCGCCCTGCCCATGGTCCTGCTGTTCGCCCTGGCCGAGGGGTTCATGTACCTGAGGGAACGCAGAGCCGCGGCCAAGGGCGGGGACTTCTCCCACCTGTCAGACGACGAGGCATCCGCTCTGCCGGACGAGGTTTCCCCTCTCGATTCGGACACGACTGATTCCGATCCGGCGAGGTAGCGGATAGGTTCCGGTCTGTGCCCGGAGAGATCGCCCTGCTCGTCAACCCCGCCGCCCGGGGCGGCCGTTCCCGCGGCCTGCTCGCCCCGGTGCTCGACCGGCTGCGCAGCGGCGGCGCCGAGGTCTCGGTGATCCTCGGCGAGTCCGCCGACGACGCCCTGGAGCGTGCCTGCACGGCTGTCGCCGAGGGCCCCGGCGCGCTGGTCGCCTTCGGCGGCGACGGCCTGGTCCACCTTGCCGTCCAGGCGGTCGCGGGCACCGACGTCCCGCTGGGCGTCATCCCGGCCGGGACCGGCAACGACATCGCCGCCGCGCTCGGCCTGCCGGTCCGCGACCCCCTGGCCGCCGCCGACGCGGTGCTGCGCGGGCGGGTGCGGACGGTCGACGCCGGCCGCGCCGGTGCGGACGAGTGGTTCGCCGGGGTGGTGGCCTGCGGCTTCGACTCGCGGGTCAACGAGCGGGCCAACCGGCTCACCTGGCCGCCCGGCATGGCCAGGTACGTCGTCGCGCTGGCCCAGGAGTTGCGTTCCTTCCGGCCCATCCCGTTCCGCCTGGACCTCGACGGCGAGGTGGTCGAGCGCGAGGCGATGCTGGTCGCCGTCGGCAACACCTGCTCCTACGGCGCGGGCATGCGGGTGTGCCCCGCCGCGGTCCCCGACGACGGCCTGCTGGACGTGACGGTCCTCGGCGCCGTGCCCCGCGGGGAGTTCCTGCGCACCTTCCCCCGGGTGTATCGCGGCACCCACGTCTCCCACCCCTCGGTGACCGTCCACCGCGTCCGGCGGGTGACGCTGGAGGCTCCGGGCGTCGTCGCCTACGCCGACGGCGAGCGCCTCGGCCCCATCCCCCTGACCTGCGAGATCGTCCCCGGCGCCCTGAACGTCCTGGCGTAGGGCTTCTGGCGCGGGGCACGGGCGGATCGATCGGAATCCCGGGGTCGGTAGGGTGGAGACATGACGACCCCAGCGGAACGTTACGCTGCCTTCCGTCAGAGCCAGGCCGAGAGCGGGCCCGCGCTGACCTCGTTCCGCGGTCTGTACGACTTCGAGCTGGACGACTTCCAGCTCGACGCCTGCCGGGCCCTGGAAGCGGGTGACGGGGTCCTGGTCGCCGCTCCGACCGGCTCGGGCAAGACCGTCGTGGGTGAGTTCGCGGTTCACCTGGCCCTGAGCGAGGGCCGCAAGTGCTTCTACACCACCCCGATCAAGGCGCTGTCCAACCAGAAGTACAACGATCTGGTCCGGCGGTACGGCGCCGCCGACGTCGGCCTGCTCACCGGCGACAACAGCGTCAACGGCGACGCCCCCATCGTGGTGATGACCACCGAGGTCCTGCGCAACATGCTCTACGCCGGGTCCTCCACGCTCACCGGCCTGGGGTTCGTCGTCATGGACGAGGTGCACTACCTGGCCGACCGCTTCCGCGGCGCGGTCTGGGAAGAGGTGATCATCCACCTGCCCGAGTCGGTGCGGCTGGTCGCCCTGTCGGCCACGGTCAGCAACGCCGAGGAGTTCGGCGAGTGGATGGGCGAGGTGCGCGGTGACACCAGCGTCATCGTCGACGAGCACCGCCCGGTTCCGCTCTGGCAGCACATGCTCGTCGGCCACCGCCTGTACGACCTGTTCGTCGCCGACGAGGAGGGCCGCCGCCCGCAGGTCAACCCCGCCCTGATGCGCATCGCCCGAGACGAGGAGCGCCAGGCGTTCGGCCGGGGCCGCCGCGGCTACTCCCGGCCCCGCAGGCCCGGCCCGCCGGACCGCGCCGCGGCCATCGAGCGGCTCGACGCCGAAGGTCTGCTGCCCGCCATCACCTTCATCTTCTCCCGGGCCGGCTGCACCGCCGCCGTCGCCCAGTGCGTGTTCGCCGGAATCCGGCTCACCACCGACGCCGAGCGGCACGAGATCCGCCAGATCGTCGACGAGCGCACCGCGCACCTGCCGGACGAGGACCTCGCGGTGCTGGGCTACCTCGAGTGGCGCGACGCCCTGGAGCGCGGCCTGGCCGCCCACCACGCGGGCATGCTCCCGACCTTCAAGGAGGTCGTCGAGGAGCTGTTCACCCGCAACCTCGTCAAGGCCGTCTTCGCCACCGAGACCCTCGCGCTGGGCATCAACATGCCCGCCCGCTCGGTGGTGATCGAAAAGCTCGACAAGTGGAACGGCGAGACCCACGCCGACCTGACGCCCGGCGAGTACACCCAGCTCACCGGCCGGGCCGGGCGGCGCGGCATCGACGTCGAGGGCCACGCGGTGGTCCAGTGGCAGCCGGGCACCGACCCGTTGCAGGTCGCGGGCCTGGCCAGCACCCGCACCTATCCGCTGCGCTCCAGCTTCCGCCCCTCCTACAACATGGCGGTCAACCTGGTCGGCCAGGTCGGCCGGGAGCGCGCCAGGTCCCTCCTGGAGTCGTCCTTCGCGCAGTTCCAGGCGGACCGGGCCGTGGTCGGCATCGCCAAGCAGCTCCGCCGCCACGAGGAGGCCCTGGAGGGCTACCGCAAGGCGATGACGTGCCACCTCGGCGACTTCGAGGAGTACGCCGCGCTGCGCAGGACGCTGTCGGACCGCGAGGCCGAGCTGTCGCGGCAGCGCGGCGCGGCCCGCCGGGCGCAGGCGCTGCGCTCGCTGGAGGCGCTGCGGCCCGGCGACATCATCCGCGTCCCCGGCGGGCGGCGGGCCGGCCTGGCGCTCGTTCTCGACCCCGGCCTCAACTCCCGCGGCGAAGGCCCCTCCCCGCTGGTGCTGACCATCGGCAAACAGGTCAAGAAGCTCTCGCCGACGGATTTCCCGATGCCGGTGGAGCCGGTCGAGCGGCTGCGCATCCCCAAGGGCTTCAACTCCCGCTCGCCCAAGGACCGCGCGAACCTCGTCTCCTCGATGCACGCCAAACTCGGCGACCGCGACTTCGGCAAGCCGCCCAGGGTGCGCGACCACGCCGCCGAGGACGAGGAGGTCGCGCGCCTGCGCCGGGACATCCGGCAGCATCCCTGCCACGGCTGCGACGAGCGTGAGGACCACGCCCGCTGGGCCGAGCGCTACTACAAGCTGCTGCGCGAGACCGAGGGCCTGCGCCGCCGCGTCGAGGGCCGCTCCCACGTCATCGCCCGCACCTTCGACAAGGTCTGCGGGGTGCTCGACCAGCTCGGCTACCTCGACGGTGAGCACGTCACCGCCGAGGGCCGCCGGCTGGGCCGCCTCTACACCGAGCTGGACCTCCTCACCGCCGAGTCGCTGCGCGCCGGCATCTGGGAGGACCTCGACCCGGCGGAGCTGGCCGCCTGCGTCTCCGCGCTGGTCTTCGAGTCCCGGCAGGCCGACGAGGGCCGCCAGCCCAGGCTGCCCGGGGGCGAGGCGCAGAAGGCGCTGGCCGACATGATCCGCCTGTGGGCCGAGCTGGAGTCCATCGAGGGCGACCACGGCCTGTCGTTCCTCCGGGAGCCCGACGCCGGGTTCGCCTGGGCGGCGTTCCGCTGGGCCCGGGGGCACAACCTCGACGCCGTGCTGGGCGACGGTCTCGGCGGCTCCGAGCTGGCCGCGGGCGACTTCGTCCGGTGGATCAAGCAGCTGCTGGACCTGCTGGGTCAGATCGCCGAGGCGGCCCCCGCCGACAGCAAGGTCAAGCAGACGGCGGGCAAGGCGATGGACGCCCTGCGGCGCGGTGTGGTGGCCTACTCCTCGGTGGGCTGACCCGGGCTCCCCGGTGGGCCGGCCCGGGGCGGCCCGGCGCCGTTACGGGTACGGCGCCGCTCCGGACGGTGGCCGGCGGCCTCGGCGCCGCTCCGGGCAGGGGGCCGGCGGCTCCGGCCCGCGGAACGCATGGCCGGTGGTCCCGGTCCGCGGAGCGGGCAGACTGACCGCTCGGTCAATACCCCGTGACGGCCGGTGCGCGGAAAGTAGCCCCGGGGCCTGTTTCCTGGGTGATCGCTACGGAAATCCCGGTATCAGGCCCCTTTTGGACCCCCGCTCAGGGAGGTAACCGTGTTCGCTCTCATCGCCGCAATCCTGTTCCTCCTCGCCCTGATCTTCCAGATCGCCGGTGTGGCCATCGGCACCGTCGTGACCGTGGCCACGCTCGCCCTGGCCGGGCTGCTCGCCGTCGCCCTGCACCTGATGGGAGTCGGCACCGGCTGGACCCTCAGGCGTTGACCGAGGACGGGCGGACCGCGCGGGTCCCGCAGGGGGCCCGCCGCGCGAGGCCCCGTCACAGCGCGGAAGGCCGCGCCCGGTGATCCGGGCGCGGCCTTCGTCCGTGGCGGGGGCTACGCCACGCTGAAGCGGACCTCCCGGGTCGCCGGGTCGGCGCGGGTCAGCCGTACCCGGACGGCCTCGCCCAGCGGCAGCCGCTCGCCGTCGCAGCGGGCCACCACCGCCGGGCCGGTGACCTGGACCACACCGGACTCCCCGTCGTCGGCCACGTCGATCACCACCGCGTCGAACGTCTCGCCCACCCGGTCGCGCAGCACGAACGCCTCCACCAGGTCCACACAGGCCCGCTCGGCGGCGCTCGCCCGCCGCCCGGTGGCCTGCATGATGTCCGGCAGCTCGCCCATGACCGCCTGGACGTCTTCCGGAACCGGCTCGCCCGCCGCGACCGCCAGGCAGATCTCGGTGGCGTAGCGGTCGATGAGCCGCCGCAGCGGCGCGGTCACGTGCGCGTACGGCGCGGCCACCGCGGCGTGCTCCGCCTGCCGGGGAGGCTCGCCGTTGAAGGCGACGTACCCGGCGCCGCGCAGCAGCACCGTGGACTCCCGCAGGAACGCGGCGTGCTCGGGGACCTTCGGGTCCAGGCGGTGCACCATGTCGCCGTAGGAGGCGTCCTCGGGCCAGGGCACGCCCAGGGCGGCGGCGGCCCGGCGCATCCGGGCGACCTCCTCGGCCGGCGCGGGCGGCAACACCCGCAGCAGGCCGATCTCGGCGTCGAGCATCATCGAGGCGGCGGCCATGCCGGTCAGCAGCGAGATCTGGGCGTTCCACGCCTCGGCGTCGAGTGAGGCGCGCAGCTCCACCCGGTAGCCGCCCGCGTCGGGGACGACCTCCTGCTCGGGCGTGGGCAGGCTGATCCCGCCGCGGTCGCGCTCCAGCGCGAGGCGGAGCCGGCCGATCTCGGCCAGCAGCCGCAGCGTGCCGTCGGCGGTGCCGGTGTCCACCGCGGCCTGCACGTAGTCGTAGTCGAGCCGCTCACGGCTGCGCACCAGCGCCCGCGTCACGTCGGCGCCCGCGATCCGGCCGTCGGAGTCGAGGTCGACGCACCACAGCGCGGCCGAACGCGTCACCCCGGGCAGCAGGCTGGCCGCGCCCTCCGACAGCACGGGCGGGTGCAGCGGAACCCGGCCGTCGGGCAGGTAGACCGTCTCGCCGCGTTCGCGGGCCTCCAGATCGATCGCACCGCCGGGCCGTACGAACGCCCCGACGTCGGCGACGGCGTACCAGACGCGGTAGCCGCCGGGCCGCTCCTCCAGGTGCATCGCCTGGTCCAGGTCCATGGAGCCGGGCGGGTCGACGGTGATGAACGGCAGGTCGGTGCGGTCCAGCTCCGGCAGGGCGGGCGTCTGGGCGATCCACTCGGCTTCGTCGATCACCGCGCGGGGGAACTCCTCGGGAAGCCGCAGCTCCCGGCGGATCCGCTCGAAACCATCGTCGAGCCGCGGATGGGACTCTTCGGGCATCCGTATGGTTCTGGGGGACACGGGGCCAACCTACCGTTCAGGGTCGTACCGGCGCGCGGCGCGGGCCGTCAGAGTACGGCGGACAGGCGCTTGAGCGGGCCGCGCAGGCCGTACCGCTCGGCCAGGGCGTCGAGCGCCTCCGGGTCGCGCGGCGCGGCGGGCAGGGACAGGTCGAGCTCCGGGACCGGCGCGTCGGGCGCGACCCGGACCACCGCGGGGGCGGCGCGCAGGTAGTCGCGGGCCGCGGCGAGCTTGGCGCGCTGCCCGGCGGGCAGATCGCCCGTACCGTCGTCCAGGGCCCTGACCAGCGCCTCCAGCGAGCCGAACCGGGTGATCAGGGCGGCCGCCGTCTTGTCGCCGATCCCCGCGACGCCGGGCAGGCCGTCACTGGGGTCGCCGCGCAGCACGGCGAAGTCGGCGTAGGAACGGCCCGGCACGCCGTACCGGGCCGACACCGCGTCCTCGTCGACGACCTGGAGGTTCTTCACGCCCCGCGCGGTGTACAGGACACGGACCGGGCGGGAGTCGTCGACGAGCTGGAACATGTCGCGGTCGCCGGTGACGATGTCCACCGGTCCGCGGGCTCGGGCCGTGAACGTGCCCATCACGTCGTCGGCCTCGTAGCCGGGCACCCCGACGCGGGCGATGCCGGCGGCGTCGAGCACCCGCTCGATCACCGGCACCTGCGGGGCGAGGGTGTCGGGGACCTCCTCGCCGCCGTCGGCGGCGAGCCGGTGCGCCTTGTAGGAGGGGATCGCCGCCACCCGGAAGGCCGGGCGCCAGTCGGCGTCCATGCAGGCCACCAACTCGCCGGGGGAGTGGTCCCGGACCAGCATGGCGATCATGTCGATGAGGCCGCGGACGGCGTTGACCGGCATGCCGTCCGGTGCGGTCACCGACTCGGGGACGCCGTAGAAGGCGCGGAAGTACAGGGAAGGGGTGTCGAGCAGAAGAAGCTTCTGGGGATCGGTCGTCATCGCACCAGCATGCCGGTAAGTCGCCGGGGAGCGGGAGATGCCGCCGCCCGCGGGCGGCCGGGGCCGCCGGTCGAGGCATGACGGCCGCTCGAAGAACCGGGGCCGCCGGTCCGGGAATGACGGCCGCTCAACGAACCGGGGCCGCCGGTCGGGGAATGACGGCCGCTCAACCGGCCGGGGCGAACGCCAGCACGCAGACGTCGTCCTCCGGGTTGGGTCCGCCGACCGCCTCGACGAGCCGGTCGAGCCCCGCGGCGAGCCCGGCCCCGCGCAGCCCGGACAGCCCGGCCGCCGCCCTCAGCAGCAACGCGACGCCGTCGTCGATGTCGCGGTCGCGCCGCTCCACGAGCCCGTCGGTGAACAGCAGCAGCAGGTCGTCCTCGCGCAGCCGGATCGCGGCCGAGGCGTACGGCTCGGCGAGGGTGGCGCCGAGCAGCACCCCCTCCGGCGCATCGAGCTGGACGGCCGTCCCGTCGCGGACCAGGACCGGTGCGGGATGCCCGGCCTGGCTCCAGGTGAACACCCCGGTGGCCGGGTCGAGGTGACCGGCGACGGCGGTAGCGGTGGCCTCGGCCATCCGGTGCGTCACCACGTGGTTGAGCCACGACAGCAGCCGGCCGGCGGGCTCGCCGGTCATCGCCAGGGCCGCCAGCGCGTGCCGCAGCACGGTCATCTCCGCGGCGGCGGGCAGGCCGTGCCCGGACACGTCGCCGACGGCCAGCAGGATCCGGCCGTCCGGCAGGGGGACGACGTCGTGCCAGTCGCCGCCGAGGCCGTCCTCGGCGCCGGCCGGGTGGTAGCGCGTCTCGATCCGCACGCCGGGCAGGCCGGCCGGGGCGGCGGGGCCGGGCAGCAGCGCCTCGCGCAGGACCTCGCTGCGCCGCCGGTCCCGGGTCGCCCGGCCGAGGAGCTCGCCCAGCCGGCGCCGCGCCTCGGCGACGCCGCGCTCGGCCCGCCGGTGGCCGGTGACGTCCTGGATCACACCGTGCACCGCGGTGCGCCCCTCGGCCGCCACGGGGTCGAGGGCCGCCCGCAGGTTGCGGATCTCCCCCCGGCGGCGGATGCGGAACTCCGTCTCGCCCGGCTCGGCCCGGTGCACGACGGCCCGCAGCAGGTGGTCCAGACCGGCCCGGTCGCCCGTCTCGACGTGGGAGATCAGATCCGCCAGACGGATGGGGCCCTCCCCGGGATCACGGCCGAAGATGGCGTACACCCGGTCGGACCAGATGGTCTCCCCGGTCTGGAGGTTCCATTCGGCCCAGCCGAGATCGCCCAGCCGTTCGGCCTGTGCCAGCCGGACGCTGAGGAGGTGGTGTTCGACGGCCAGGTGCCCGTCCAGCTCTCCCCGCGGGCGCCGCGCCGTGTCGGTCGCGGTCAGCGGGGCGGAACCGGTCACGTGGTCGTTTCGTGGGTGGAGGGGTGGCTGGTGGCCGCCCACTACGCCGACCATTTAGCTCGCTCTCGAAATGAGGGGTCTTGCGGATATTCTATCGACAAATTGTGATCGTCCTTCAACGGAGTGTAGTGACATCGTCGCGGTCCGGGTGGGGTTTCCCTGGCTTTCCCGCACTTTCCTTGGCGCTCCGGGGCCGGATGCGCCGTTCGTCCTTCCGGCACTAGATTGGGCGGTGTGACAACGGAGTCTGCTGACCTGTATCCCGTTACCCGCCTGGCCGACGCCCGGCGGGCGACCGCCGCCGCCGGACTCGGCGCGCTGCTCCTGACGCCGGGCCCCGACCTGCGGTACGTGACCGGCTACGACGCGCTGCCGCTGGAGCGGCTGACCTGCCTGGTGCTGCCGGCCGAGGGCGACGCCTTCCTCGTGGTGCCCCGCCTGGAGCTGCCCGCCGCCGAGCACTCACCGGCCTCCCGGCTCGGCATCGAGTTCGTGCCCTGGGACGAGACCGACGACCCGTACACCGCGATCGCCGCCCGGCTGGGCGGGGTCTCCAAGGTGGGGTTGGCCGACCGCATGTGGGCGATGCAGTCGCTGCGCTTCCGCGACGCGCTCCCCGCCGCCGAGCAGGTGCTCGCCGGGACGGTCCTGCGGGAGCTGCGCATGCGCAAGAGCCCGGCGGAGGTGGCCGCGCTGCGCGAGGCGGGCGCCGCCATCGACTCCGTCCACGCCCGGGTCCCGGAGTTCCTGCGGGCCGGCCGTACCGAGCGGGAGGTCGGGCGGGACATCGCCGAGGCGATCGTCGCCGCCGGCCACACGACCGTCGACTTCGTCATCGTCGGCTCCGGCCCCAACGGCGCCAGCCCGCACCACGAGCTGTCGGACCGGGTGATCCAGGCCGGGGAGCCGGTCGTGGTGGACATCGGCGGCCAGATGCCCGGCGGCTACTGCTCCGACTCCACCCGGGTCTACTGCGTCGGGGAGCCCCCGGCCGACTTCGCCAAGTACTACGACGTGCTCCAGCGCGCCCAGGAGGCCGCCTGCCGGGCGGTACGGCCCGGCGTCGCGTGCGAGGCGATCGACGCCGCCGCGCGGGAGGTGATCGCCGAGGAGGGCTACGGCGAGTACTTCATCCACCGCACCGGCCACGGCATCGGCCTGGAGACCCACGAGGAGCCCTACATCGTCGCGGGCAACACCGAGCCGCTGGCGCCGGGCTTCGCCTTCTCCGTCGAACCGGGCATCTACCTCCCCGGCGTCCACGGCGCCCGCATCGAGGACATCCTCGTCTGCACCGAGGACGGCGGGGAGCGCGTCAACCACCGGCCTCGCGAACTCGTCATCGTGTAACAAGTGTCACAATCGGGGTGGCCGGTGAACCCGGTCACCCTTTTTGTCGCTCGCGCCCATGACCTGGAGTGTGCGGATATGACCGTTGAACGTGTTCTGCCGACCGCCGAGGCCCACGACCTGATCGACCTGGTCCGCGACCTCGCCGGCAAGGAGGTCGCGCCCCGGGCCGCGGCCGACGAGGCCGCCGGGCGCTTCCCCCGGGAGGTCTTCACCACCCTGGGCCGCTCCGGCCTGCTCGGGCTGCCCTACCCCGAGGAGCACGGCGGCGCGGCGCAGCCGTACGAGGTCTACCTCCAGGTGATCGAGGAGCTGGCGGCCGGATGGCTCGCGGTCGGCCTCGGCCTGTCGGTGCACACCCTGTCGTGCTTCCCCGTCGCGGCCTACGGCACCGACGCCCAGCGCGCGGAACTGCTGCCGGAGATGCTCGGCGGCGAGCTGCTGGGCGCCTACTGCCTCTCGGAGCCGCAGTCCGGCTCCGACGCCGCCGCCCTGACCACCCGGGCCGCGCGCGACGCCGGCGGCTACACCGTGGACGGGGTCAAGGCGTGGATCACCCACGGCGGCGCCGCCGACTTCTACACGCTCATGGCCCGCACCTCCCCCGACGGGGCCCGCGGCATCTCCTGCTTCCACGTCCCGGCGGGGACGCCGGGACTGTCGTTCGGCGAGCCCGAGCGGAAGATGGGCATGAAGTCCTCGCCGACCGCCCAGGTCCGCTTCGACGCCGCCCGGCTCGGCCCCGACGCCATGGTGGGCGCCGAGGGCGAGGGATTCCGCATCGCCATGGCCGCCCTGGACGGCGGGCGGCTCGGCATCGCCGCCTGCGCGGTGGGCGTGGCCCAGGCCGCGTTCGACGCCGCCGCCTCCTACGCCAGGGAGCGGCGGCAGTTCGGCTCGCGGATCGTCGACTTCCAGGGCGTCGGCTTCATGCTCGCCGACATGGCCACCCAGATCGCCGCCGCGCGCGCCCTCTACCTGGACGCCGCCCGGCTGCGCGACGCCGGCCGGCCGTACGGCACGCAGGCCGCGATGGCCAAGCTGTTCGCCACCGACGTGTGCATGAAGACCGCCACCGACGCGGTGCAGGTGCTCGGCGGCTACGGCTACGTCGAGGACTTCCCGGTCGAGCGGTACATGCGCGAGGCGAAGGTGCTGCAGATCGTCGAGGGCACCAACCAGGTACAGCGCCTGGTCATCGGCAGGGCCGTCGCCAAGGGCTGACCGGCTGGTCCGGGGCCGACCCTGGCCGTGGGGGACCCCGGGGACTCCGGGGGCTCCGGCGGCCCTCCCGGTCAGACGGGCAGGGCCAGGGCGGGTACGAAGGCGAAGCCGACCGTGCAGAGGACGGCGCAGGCCAGGGTGACGACCGCGGTGCGGGCCCGCGCCGCGGTGGCCGGGCGCAGGATGACCGGCAACGCCAGGCCCATGATCACCAGGGCCGCGAGCGACCACGGGAGCGCGGAGAAGGAGTTCACGCGGTCCAGCAGTTCCGCCGACCGCAGTTCCTGGGCGAACCGGGCCAGCAGCACCCCGCTGAGCGCCCCCACCACGAGGTCGCCGCACAGGCCGGGACGACGGCAGAGATGCCCGGTCAGGCCGAAGGCGGCCAGCACGACGGCCAGCGCCGCCATCTCCCAGCCGATGCCCCCGGGATCGGGATCGCCGGGGATGAGCGGGGTCTGGCGGTCGAGCGCGTAGGCCGTCATCTGACCGGCCGCGATGCCCGCCCCGGTCAGGCCGCCGGTCAGCAGAGCCCATCCGGGCCGGGCGATGCCGCGGGTCATGGCCAGGATCAGCACGCCGTACAGGTAGGGATCGTAGAAGGCCACGACATACGTGGGCAGCACCTCGGTGAGCATCCGGCCGGCCAGGGCGAGGGCCATGCCCAGGGTCAGGCCCGCCAGCATCCGGCCGATGATGGCCCGCTCCCGCCGGTCCAGCGCCCGGAAGTCGGGCTCGAGGGAGACGGGCAGCATCCCGGGAGGGCCGCCCTCCCGCGCCGCGGGCCACCGCGCCGCGTCATCGCTCGTCTTCATGGCGGCGACCTCACCTCCCCGAACTTCCCGGAATCCACCCATATGGTCTTAATTCCGCATATGGGATGGATGTGGTGTCGGAAAAAGGGCAAAGCTTTTCTAAACTGTTTCATGGCGACGCTGTGTTCATGGCGACGCTGGCGCGTCGCGGCTCGGGGGCTGTTGAGCCGGTGTCTTCCCTCGTCTCTCCGCCGCTTCGCGGCTGCGTTCCTCAGTCCAGACACCGGCGCCCCCGAGCGGGTCCGGATAGCGGCGTCCCTGAGCGGGGGCGGTCACCGGTGTCCGTGAGGGGTCAGAGGCCGTATTCCTCCAGGAGGCGGAGCCAGATCTCGCTGACGGTGGGGAAGGACGGGACGGCGTGCCACAGCCGGTCGAGGGGCACCTCGCCGGTCACCGCGATCGTCGCCGAGTGCAGCAGCTCGGCGACGCCCGCGCCGACGAAGGTCACTCCGAGCAGGACGCGGCGCCGCTCGTCCACCACCGCCTTCGCGCGCCCCCGGTAGTCCTCGCCGA
The DNA here is from genome assembly GCF_040653115.1 of Streptosporangium sp. NPDC048047. Lineage (NCBI taxonomy): Bacteria > Bacillati > Actinomycetota > Actinomycetes > Streptosporangiales > Streptosporangiaceae > Streptosporangium > Streptosporangium sp. NPDC048047. The sequence continues at coordinate 102,216 of NZ_JBEZNH010000021.1, forward strand.
GCAGGTAGGCCCCGGTCACCGAGGCCAGGTCGTACTCCACCACGCGGACGTCGAACCCCTCGGAGCGGGCGGCGGCCTCGGTCCGGCCGACCGCGCAGATCTGCGGGTCGGTGAAGACCACCTGGGGCGCGCCGAGGGAGTCGGCGACGGCGCGCAGCCCCGGCAGGTCGTCGCGGTCGCCCCGGGCCCGCGCCGCGATCACGTCGCCGCACACCCGCGCCTGGTACTTGCCCATGTGGGTGAGGAGGTTGCGGCCGTTGACGTCGCCCACCGCGTACAGCCAGCCCTCCGGGACCCCGGTGGCGCGCATGCTGTCGTCGACCTCCACCGGGCCCTTCCCGGACAGGCCCACGGTGTCGAGGCCGAGGTCGCCGGTCGCGGGCCGGCGCCCGGTGGCCATCAGCAGCTCGTCGGCCGTGATCGGAGGTCCCTCGCTCAGGTGGACGGTCACCGGGCCGCCCGGTACGGGCCGCTCCACCTTCGTCACCTCGACGCCGAAGCGGACGTCGACGCCGCCGTCGGCCAGCGAGTCGCGCAGCAGCTCCCCGGCGAACGGCTCGATCCGGTCCAGCAGCGAGTGGCCCCGCACCAGCATCGTCGTCTCCGCGGCGCCCAGCCCGTGCATGGCCTGCGCCATCTCGCAGGCCACCACGCCGCCGCCCACCACGACGAACCGCTTCGGGACCTCCTGGGCGACGGTCACCTCGTGGCTCGTCCAGGGGGCCGCCTCCCGCAGGCCGGGGACCGGCGGGAGCACCGCCTGGCTGCCGGTGGCCAGCACGACCGCGTGCCGGGCGGTCAGCAGGCGGACGGCGCCGCCGGGAGCGGTCACCTCGACCCGCAGCGGCCCGCTCAGCCGTCCCCGGCCCCGTACGAACTCCGCGGGCACGTTCTTGATCCACTTCACCTGTCCGGCGTCGTCCAGGTGCGAGACGGCCTCGTCGCGCCGGGCGAGCACCGCGGCGACGTCCAGGGGGCCGAGGGACATGCCGGGCACCCGGCTGACGTCGGCGGCCAGCTCCACCGGGCGCAGCAGCGCCTTACTGGGCACGCACGCCCAGTAGGAGCACTCCCCGCCGGCGAGGTCCTTCTCCACCACCGCGGCGCTCAGCCCCCCGCGGACGGCCCGGGCCGCGACGTTCTCCCCGGCGGGACCGGCCCCTATCACGATCACGTCGAACTCGTCGGACACCATTACCTCCAGGACGCGTGCGCCGTCGAACGGCGGGGATCACACCAGCTTCCCACTCCGACGCGGGTACGTCCCGCCCGCCCCCGGACCCGCGGCGCCGGATCGGGTACGGCGAAGGCTCCCCGTTCCGGTATCTTTCGTCAGCCGTTCTGTTCCCCGGCCCCGGCCGGCCGGATCCGTGAGATGAGACGTCATGACCTCCGACCAGGCGCGCGCCGCCCGTTCCCGGCATGGCCGCTGGAACGCGCAGACATGGTTCAACGTGGTGCTGCTGGCCATGGCCGTGCTGCTCGCCGTGTCCGCGGTGTTCGGTGCGAGCGTGCTGCGCACCGCGGCCGAGGCGTCCAACCGGCTCATCGACCAGATCACCGTGGGCAGGCTCCAGGCGGAGCGCATGCAGACGAGCCTGGTGAACCAGGAGACCGGCCTGCGGGGGTTCGTCCTCTCCGGCAAGGAGGAGTTCCTCCAGCCGTACGAGGACGGCCTGAGCGCCCAGCGGGCCGCCGCGGCGCAGGTGCGGATGGTGGCGTCGGGGGAGAGGATGCTGGACCGCCTGGAGACGGTCCAGCGGCTGAGCGAGCGATGGCGCTCGGAGTACGCCGAGCCGATGATCGCGGCCGTACGGCGCGGCGGTACCTCGGCCGTGACCCAGGAGCGGGCCGGGGAGAGCAAGGCTGCCTTCGACGCGGTCCGCCGCGTGCTCGACGACCAGAACGCCTCCTGGAGCGCGGTCAGGGACCGCGCCCGAGCCGAGCTGGAGCGGGCCCGCACGACCCGCGACACCACGTTCTTCATCATCCTGGCGGCCTTCCTCCTGACGATCGTCACGGTCGCGGTGCTGCTGCGGATGGCGGTGTTCCGCCCCCTGGCGCGCCTGGGCGAGGCGTCCCGCAGGGTCACCGGGGGCGACTTCTCCCACCACATCGACACCGGCGGCCCGGCCGACCTGGCGGCGCTGTCGAGCGACATGGAGGCGATGCGGCGGCGGATCGTCACCGAACTGGAGGAGGCCCGCGGCTCCCGGCAGCAGCTCGCCGCCCAGGCCGAGGAGCTGAAACGATCCAACGCCGAGCTGGAGCAGTTCGCCTACGTCGCCTCGCACGACCTGCAGGAACCGCTGCGCAAGATCGCATCCTTCTGTCAGATGCTCCAGCAGCGCTACGCCGGTCAGCTCGACGAGAGGGCGAACACCTACATCGACTTCGCCGTCGACGGCGCCAAGCGGATGCAGGTGCTCATCAACGAGTTGCTCACCTTCTCCCGGGTGGGCCGCATCCGCCAGGATCCCGTCCCGGCCGGCCTGAACGAGATGGTCGGCCATGCGCTGGACAATCTCTCGGCGGCCGTGGAGGAGTCGGACGCCGAGATCGAGGTGGGGGACCTGCCGGTGGTCATCGGCGACCGTACCCAGCTGGTGATGCTCTGGCAGAACCTGATCGGCAACTCGCTGAAGTTCCGCTCCCCGGACCGCCGCGCGCATGTGCGGATCGAGGCCGAGAAGGACGACGGGGAGTGGCGGATCTCCCTGACCGACAACGGGATCGGCATCCCGGCCCACTTCGCCGACAAGATCTTCGTGATCTTCCAGCGGCTGCACCACCGGGACGCCTACGAGGGCACCGGGATCGGCCTGGCGCTCTGCCGGAAGATCGTCGAGCAGCACCAGGGCAGGATCTGGCTGGACACCGAGTACACCGAGGGCACCCGTTTCATCCTCACACTGCCGGTAGCCGACATCCCGGACGCCTCCGACGGCTCTGACGCCCCGGATGCCTCCGACATCTCCGGTGATGACGCCGGAGCCGGGCGGGGGGCCGCCCCGGCCTCGGCCTCCGAGGGGACTCCGGCCTCCGAGGGGACTCCGGCCTCCGAGGGGACTCCGGCCTCCGAGGGGACTCCGG
>NZ_JBEZNH010000021.1:105403-117936 GCF_040653115.1 Streptosporangium sp. NPDC048047
TCCGGCGTCCCCCGGTGAGACCGCGAAGCCCTCCGCCGGGACCGCGGTGGACGGGAAGGCGGCGCGGGCGGAGGCCGGTGGCCCGGAGGGCACGGGCGGCCTGCGTGGCCAGGGGGGCACCGAAGGCGCGGCGGCCGAGACCGGCTGAGCCGTCCGCCGCCTCTACCGGTCCGTCCTGTGGTCGCCGGCGTCCCGGTCCCGGATGTCCGCGGCGGCGCGGTGCAGTTCGGTGAGCACGGTCCGGACGGCCTTGCGCGCGGTTCGTTCGGGACGATGGAGCACATCGATGTGACGCCGGGCGTGCACGCCGCTGAGTGGCCTCAGGGTCACCCCGGGGTGGGCGCGGGCGGTCCAGCGGGGCATCAGCGCCAAGCCGCCGCCGGCGGCCACGGCCTCGGCGACCACCGAGAACTCGTTGATGCGGTGGACGATGTCGAGCCGGCGGTTGGCGACGGTGGCGATGGCCTCGACCGTGGCCATCAGCGGGAAGCCGTCGTGCACGGTGATCCAGGGCTGGTCGGCCACGTCGTGCGGGGAGAGCCGTCGTTTCCCGGCCAGGGGATGGCCAACCGGAAGCGCGACGTCGAGTGGCTCATGCAACAGCGTGGTGGCGGTCACGGTGCGCGGCCACGCGGGTGTGTGGTCGAGCCGGTGGGCGAGCACGAGATCGTAGCCGCGGGTGAGGAGAGGGAAGCGGTCCTGCGCGACGTCCTCGTCCGCGAGGGCCAGGTCTGGGCGGCCGGGCCCGGTCAGGGCGTGGAGCAGGAGCGGGAAGAAGGTCGCGGCCGCGCTGTGGAACGCCGCCACCGATACCTCGGCGTCCGGTCGTTCGGCGAAGTCGGCGATGGCGTGCCGCGCCCGGACGAGGGCGATCTCCACCTCGATCGCGGCGGCGGCCAAGGCCTGCCCGGCGTCGGTCAGCACCACCCGTCGGCCGTCGCGTTCGGTGAGGGGGACGGGGATCGAGCGCTGCAGCAGCCGTAGCTGCTGGGAGATCGCCGATGGCGTCACCAGCAGAGCCTCGGCGACCGCGGTGACGCTGCCGAGTTCCCCCAACTCCCGCAGTATTCGCAGCTGACGTGTGTCCACACCTTCAGTGTAGAAGAACTAAAGGGTCATTGCAGAAACCGGTTCTGTACTTCAGTGTCGCCCATGGGGCAACGTGGGGCCATGCCCCAAACCCGCCGCGTCGACGCGGTGCTGCTGCTCGTCGCCATCGTCTGGGGTTCCAGTTATCTGGCGGCGAAGTCGGCCACCTCCGTCCTGCCGGTCCTGACAGTGTTGTTCGTCCGGTACGTGATCTCCGCACTCGTCTGCACCGTTCTCGTCGTTTCCCGCCGGGCGTCCCGCCGGTGGACCCGCGAGGAGATCCGCGCCGGGATGCCGCTCGGCGTCACCCAGGCGGCCGTCCTGGCGCTGGAGACATACGGGGTGACGCACACCAGCGCCGCCAACGCCGGGCTGATCATCAGCCTGACCATCGTGCTGACGCCGCTGCTGGACCGTGCCGATGGCTTCGGCAGGCTTCCCCCGGCGTTCTTCGCCGCCGCCGGCGTCTGCGTCCTGGCCGTCGGGCTCCTCATGGCCGACACGGGCCTGCACGCACCTCGAATCGGTGATCTGCTGATGCTCGCCGCCGCCGTGGTCCGGGCAGGACATGTCGCGCTCGTCGGCCGGCTGACCGCGAGACACGCCGTACGCCCGCTGCACCTGACCGCCGTTCAAACCGTCGTCGGCTCGGTGCTCTTCCTGGTACCTGCGTCCGCCCATTCGGGCGTGCCGGCTCACGGCGACGCCGCGACGTGGGGCCGACTGGTTTACCTGGCGCTGTTCTGCAGCGTGTTCGCCTTCCTCGCCCAGACCTGGGCGGTGCAACGCACCTCCGCCAGTCGGGCCAGCCTCCTGCTGGGTACCGAGCCGATCTGGGCCGTCGCGACCGGAATCGGTTTTGGCGGTGAACGGCTCACCGTCCTGACCACCCTCGGCGCGACACTCATGGTCGCCGGGACTTACTGGGGCCAAGCCGTGGAACGCGCCCACCGTGCCACTGTGAAGAAGGAGATCGTATGCCCGGACACGACACCTACCGCCGTCTGATGGCATTGCTCGACGCCACCGCGACCCCCTACCGGCTCATCGACCACGACTCGGAAGGCGTCACCGAGACGGTCAGCGCCCTCCGCGGGCACCCCGTGCACCAGGCGGCGAAGTGCATCGTCCTGCGGGTCAAGGCGGACCGGCGGACCACCCGTCATGTGCTCGCGGTCGTCCCCGGAGACCGGCGGGTGGACCTCGACGCCGTCCGGGCGCTGTTCGCTGCCCGCTATGTCGGGTTCAGTGACCCGGCCACCGCCGAACGGCTGGCCGGGACCGTCCCCGGCACCGTCTTGCCGTTCAGCTTCACCTCCGAGCTCGAACTGGTCGCCGACCCGGACGTCATCGCCCAGGAGTATCTGTACTTCAACGCGGCACGCCTCGACCGCTCGCTCGTCATCTCCGGCGCCGACTACGCCGAACTCGCCCGGCCGCGTGTCGAACGCATCGCGGACCCCGGCGCGAGAGGAGCCGGGTGCCGATACCGTTGACCGCGTGGAGGAGATCGACCGCCGAATCGTGACATTGCTGGCGAGTGACGGCCGGATGAGTTTCACCGACCTCGCCAAGGAGACCGGGTTGTCGGTGTCGGCGGTGCACCAGCGGGTGCGCCGGCTGGAGAAACGCGGGGTGGTGCGGGGATACGCCGCACTGGTCGACTACGAGGCGATCGGGCTCCCGCTGACCGCGTTCGTGTCCATCAAGCCGATCGACCCGGCCGCCGCCGACGACGCCCCCGACCGGCTGGCCCATCTGGCCGCGATCGAGGCGTGCCACAGTGTCGCCGGTGACGAGAGCTACATCCTCAAGGTCAGGGTGGCGTCGCCGACGGTGCTGGAGGAACTGCTCAGCCAGATCCGCACCGCCGCCAACGTCTCGACCCGGACGACGGTCGTGCTGAGCACGCCGTACGAGCACCGGACCCCGGAGCCGCCGGGCGGCGGGACCGCCGGGGGCGCCTGATCCGGCCCGTCCGCCGGGCCCGCCGGGCCCCGTGTGGCCGCTCAGCCTCGCCTCGGCCCCGCCGGGCCCCATGGCGCTCCACGGGTCCGGCCGGGCCTCACGGGAGCCTGCAGGGTCTCACGGAGCCTCGTACGGCCCACCGTGTCCTTCGCGGTCCTTCGCTGTCCTCATGGTCCTCATGGTCCTTCTCCGTCCTTCACGGGCTCACGGTCCTTCCCGCGTGTGCGGTGAGGAAGGCGCGGCGAGCCGTACCGTGAGAACGGGTGGAGGTGGCGAGACCAAGCTGTGATCGCTGTGTGGAGGCGGGTTCCTCAACGATGCTGCTAAGATGGCTGGCTGTCACAATAGTCACACAAAAGCCAAATGAGCCCGGAGCATCCCATTAGCATCAACAATAATGGATCGGCGACCGTCCGTCAACACGAGGTCGCTCGGGAGCAGGAATACGTCTCCGCTCTCTACGAGCGGCTCGACGTGCTCCGCGAGCGCACCCAGCGGCAGCTGGACGAGGTGCTCGCGCAGGGCGGGAGCGGCGGCACGCACCAGAACCGCTCCGAGCGCGACAGCTTCGCCGGGATGTACGCCGAACGCCTGGGCCGCCTGTGGGGCGTCGAGAACGGCCTGTGCTTCGGGCGGCTCGACAAGAGCGACCAGAGCACCCTCTACATCGGGCGCATCGGCCTGGCCGACGACGACCAGCGCCGGCTGCTGATCGACTGGCGGGCGCCGGTGGCCCAGCCGTTCTACGGCGCCACCCCCGCCGCGTCGATGGGCGTCACCCGCCGCCGCCACCTGCAGACCAAGGGGCGCACGGTGGTCGGGGTGGACGACGACCTGCTCGACCTCGACGGCCTCACCGACGAGGACGTCGCCACCCTCAACGGCGAGGCGGCGCTGCTGGCCTCCCTCGGCGCCCGGCGGACCGGGCGGATGCGCGACATCGTGGCGACCATCCAGTCCGAGCAGGACCGCATCATCCGCTCCGATCTGGACGGCGTGCTGGTCGTGCAGGGCGGCCCCGGCACCGGCAAGACGGTCGTCGCCCTGCACCGGGCGGCCTACCTCCTCTACACCCACCGGGAGCGGCTCGCCCGCCGGGGCGTGCTCATCCTGGGCCCCAACTCCACCTTCATGCGCTACATCGACCAGGTGCTCCCCTCACTGGGCGAGACCGACGTGCTGCTGTCCACGGTCGCCGGGCTGTACCCCGGGCTCGTCCCCACCGTCCGGGAGCGCCCGGAGACCGCCGCGGTCAAGGGCGACGCGCGCATGGTCCAGGTGGTGGCGCGGGCCGTACGGGAGCGGCAGCGGGTGCCGCGCAAACCGGTCGAGATCCGCCTCGACGGCCGTGTCCTCAGGCTCGACGGCCGGGCCCTGGAGGCGGCGCGCAACCGGGCCGCCCGCTCGGGCAGGCCGCACAACGAGGCCCGCGCGGTGTTCGTCCGCCACCTGCTCAACATCCTCGCCCGGCAGATGGCCAAGCAGCTCGGCAAGGGCGTGATCGACGACGACGAGCTGGCCGGCATCCGCGAGGACCTGCGCACCGAGAAGCCCGTCAAGGCCGCGCTGAACAGGCTGTGGCCCTACACCACCCCCCGCCAGCTCCTGGTCGGGCTGTTCACCTCGCGCGAGCGGCTGGAGTACGCCGCGGGCGGGCTGCTGGACGCCGCCGAGCGCGAGCTGCTGCTGCGCGAGCCGCCCCGGCGCGGCGAGGACTGGTGGGCCCCCTCCGACGTGCCGCTGCTGGACGAGGCCGCCGAGCTGCTCGGCGACATCGACCCGGCGGTGCTGCGGGCCGGGGCGTGGTTCGCCGAGGAGGAGCAGGCCCTGGCGCGGGCCGCCGCCCAGGACGAGCGGCAGCACCAGCTCACCTACGCCAAAGAGGTGCTGGAGCTGACCGGCCTGGCGGAGGTCATGGACGCCGAGAGGTTCGCCGCCCGCCACCTGGGCGACGAGGTGTACCTCACCACCGCCGAGCGCGCCGCGGCCGACCGGACCTGGGCGTTCGGCCACGTCATCGTGGACGAGGCCCAGGAGCTGTCGGCGATGGACTGGCGCATGGTGATGCGCCGCGTCCCCAGCCGGTCGATGACGATCGTCGGCGACCTCGCGCAGACGGGCTCCTCGGCGGGCGCCCGCTCCTGGGGCGACGTCCTCGGCCCGTACGTCGCCGACCGCTGGCGGCAGGAGACCCTCACGGTCAACTACCGCACCCCGGCCGAGCTGATGGTCGTGGCGGCGGACGTGCTCGCCCTGGTCGGCCCCGGCCTGAGCGCGCCCGACTCGGTCCGCGAGACCGGCGCCCGGCCCTGGGCCGCCTCCCCGGCGGACCGCCTGCCCGGCCTGGTCGCCGCCGAGGTCGCGGAGGGGGGCCGCACGGTGGTGATCGTCCCGGAGACCGGCCGGGAGAAGTACGGCGAGCTCGTCACGGGGGCGGTCCCGGGCGCGGCCACCACGCCCGGGGCCGCCGCGCTGGACGCCCCGGCGGCCGTCCTGACCGTCGCCGAGGCCAAGGGCCTGGAGTTCGACACGGTCGTCGTGGTGGATCCGGAGACGATCCTGGGGGAGTCGCCACGCGGAGCCAGCGATCTTTACGTCGCGCTGACCAGGGCGACCCGCCGCCTTGGCGTCGTCCACGACGGCCCGCTGCCCGGGGCGCTCTCTCGACTTGAGGTACATCGGATCACATGAGACCATTGACGGCTCTCGCCGATCCTGTCCCAGCTGCGGAAACTTGATGTTTCCGCTGTTAGGGACACGGTTGACATCTGCGCTGGGGTCGGTAGTTTGCTGCCCAGTCCAGCACGGGACTGACCGGTTGGCCGCCTTTCGACATCGCCGCCTCCTGCGCCCGTGACGGGGGAGACCCCGTCCGTACAGCCAGGCGCAGGTTCGGCGTTCCGTCGAGGCGGGGCACCCCTTCCGGGCGGGGGGTTGGACCCAGGAGGGGTCCGGGCACCCAGTAGACAACGGCAATCCGCGCCCGCCGCCGACGGGACGGAACCGGTCCGAAGGGCGGCCCGGGCCCTCTTCCCGCTCCCGTGCGAGCGTCGCAAGCGCCGGGGTGATCCCGCGGGCCTCCGTCCGCCCGGGGATCACCCCGTTGCCGTTTCCGGAGGCGTCCCGGGCCTTTCGGGCCTTTTTGACCTTCCGGGCCGTTTCCCGGACCGTGGTTTCCTCGCCGTGCTCCCGTGGCGGTACCGTTCGGGCTAGGAAAAGGGCCGGACGGGCCGGTCGGAGGGGCCGGGCGTCCGGTGCCCGCACGACGCCCCGAAGGAGAGCCGCGCCCGTGGTGCAGGAGAAGACGGCCGTTCCGCCGGCGGCCGCGCCGGGGGAGCCGGGGGAGCCGCCCCGCCGGTGGGCCGCGCTCCTCGCCCGCCCGGTGTCCGGCCGCGCCGCGGCGGCCGTCGCGGGCGGCCTGCTGCTGTTCCTGTCCTTCCCGCCGCTCGGGCTGTGGTTCCTGGCTCCCTTCGGCGTGGCGCTCGCCGTACTCGCGGCGCACGGCCTGCGCGCCCGCCGCGCCGCGTGGCCGGGCCTGTTGCTCGGCCTCGCCTTCCTGCTGCCCGCGCTGCACTGGGTGAGCCCGATCGGGACCGACGCCTGGCTGGGCCTGACGGCCATCGAGAGCCTCTTCTACGCGGCCTGGGCCGCCGGGTCGGCACTGGTGTCCCGGCTGCCCCTGTGGCCCCTGTGGAGCGCCGCGCTGTGGGTGGCGATGGAGAAGGCCCGCGGCTCGTTCCCGTTCGGCGGGTTCCCCTGGGTACGGCTGGCCTTCAGCCAAGGGGAGTCGGTCCTCACCCCGTACGCGGCCGTCGGCGGGGCGCCGCTGGTGAGCTTCGCGGTGGCGCTGTGCGGCGGGCTGCTCGCGCTGGCCGCACTGCGGCTGCGGGCGGCGTGGCGGCCGGCGTCGCGGGAGGGGCGCACCCGGGAGCGGGGCGCCCCGGCGGGACGGGGCCCGGAGACGGGGCCGGGACCGGAGGCTGATCAGGGGCCGGGAGGGCGCCGGGCCCGGGCGCCGCTGGCGCTGGCGCTCGCCGGGGCGCTGGCCGTGCCGGCCGCGGCGTTCGCCGTGCCCCGCCACGGCGACGAGGGCCGGACGGTCCGGATCGGCGTCATCCAGGGCGACGTCCCCGGCCGCGGCATGGGCTTCCTGGGCGACGAGCCCGCGGTGGTGCTGGGCAACCACACCCGGATGCTCCACGAGATGGCCCGCGCCGTACGGGAGGGCCGGACGCCGAGACCCGACCTGGTCGTGCTGCCGGAGAACTCCACCGACATCGACCCCTACCGCAGTGAGTCCGCCCGCCGCCAGATCGGCGACGCCGTCAGGGACATCGGGGTGCCCGTGCTGGTCGGCGCGGTGGTCGGGATCGGTGAGGACGGCCGGGCGACCCGCAGCATCGTGTGGGACCCGGTCAGCGGGCCCGGGGCGTACTACGACAAGCAGAAGCTGGTCCCGTTCGGGGAGTACACCCCGCTCAAGGACCTCATGTTCGCCCTGTTCGAGCGGGCCGCCCTGGTCGGCAAGCAGTCGGTGCCCGGCACCCGCGACGGCGACCTCCGGGTGGGGCCGGTGACCGTCGGGGCGATCAACTGCTACGAGGTCGCCTACGACGGCGTCGTCGGCGACACCGCGAGGACCGGGGCGACCCCCCTGGTGGTGCAGACCAACAACGCGACCTACGCGCTGACGAACCTGCCGCCCCAGCAGCTCGCCATGTCGCAGCTGCGGGCGGTCGAGCACAACCGGGCGGTGGTGACCTCGGCGATCACCGGGATCTCCGCCCTCGTGACGCCGGACGGCGAGGTCACCTGGCGCACCGGCGAGCTGGTCCCCGCGATGGACGTACTGACTGTTCCGGTCAGAAGTGAACAGACCATCGCAACCAGGGCTGGCGCGTTGCCCGAATGGGTCTTGATACTTATGGGTGCGGGCGCGGTGGCCGCCGTCGCGGCGCGCCGGATCCGCAACCTTGCCCACTCCGCGGGCGGGAGGGACGAGCAGCAGGTGGGAGACGCGTGATGGAGCGGATGCCGGGCCGGGTGCTCGTCGTCGTGCCGACCTACAACGAGCGGGAGAACCTCCCGGCGATCGTGGGCAGGGTGCGCGCCGCGGTGCCCGAGGCGCATGTGCTGGTGGCCGACGACTCCAGTCCCGACGGCACCGGGGCGGTCGCCGACGAGCTGGCGGCCGGCGACGACCACGTCCACGTGCTGCACCGGCCCGGCAAGCAGGGACTGGGAGCCGCCTACATCGCCGGGTTCCGCTGGGGCGTGGCCGAGGGCTTCGACGTCCTGGTGGAGATGGACGCCGACGGCTCCCACCAGCCCGAGGAACTGCCCAAGCTGCTGGAGCGGCTGGCCGGCGGGGCCGACCTGGTGATCGGCTCGCGATGGGTGCCCGGCGGCGAGGTGGTCAACTGGCCCGCCTCCCGCGAGTTCCTCTCGCGCGGCGCCAACGTCTACGCCCGGATGATGCTCGGCATCCCGGTCCGCGACGCCACCGCGGGCTTCCGCGCCTACCGCGCCGCCACCCTGGAGAAGATCGGCCTGGACGACGTGGAGTCGCAGGGCTACTGCTTCCAGGTGGACCTGACACTGCGCACGGTCCGCCACGGCCTGCGCGTCGCCGAGGTGCCCATCGTGTTCGTGGAGCGCACCGCCGGGGTCAGCAAGATGAGCCGGGGCATCATGATCGAGGCGTTCTGGCGGATCATGCAGTGGGGCCTGGCCGGGCTGCCCGGCCGCCTGCGCCGCTCGCGCTGAACGCCGAGGACCGGGCGCCGGGTGCCGGGCGCGCTCCTGTCCGGACTCCGGGGGAACCCCGGGGGGACCCCCGGAACGACCCGGGAGGATCTCCGGGGAACGCGGCGGAACGCGGCGACGCCCCGGCGCGTTGTCACAGTCGTACGGCTGTCACATGAGTTGAGGAAAAGATGCGCTTAGTGCTGTTCCTGCTCTTCCTGGTGGTCCCGATCCTGGAGATCTGGGTCCTGATCCAGGCGGGGCAGGTCATCGGCGGCTGGCCCACGGTGGCCCTCCTGCTGGCGGACAGCCTCCTCGGCGCCTGGATCGTCCGCCGCGAGGGCCGCAGGGCGTGGCGCGGCCTGCAGGAGTCGCTGCGCGACGGCCGGATGCCCGAGCGTGAGCTCGCCGACGGCGCCATGGTCGTCACCGGCGGCATGCTGCTGCTCACCCCGGGCTTCCTCACCGACATCGCGGGCTTCCTGTGCCTGCTGCCCCTCACCCGGCCGCTGGTCCGCCGCCTGGGCGCCTGGTTCTTCGCCCGCCGGGTCCGCAGCACCCTCGCCCGGTCGGCCGCCGGGCCGGTCCTCGGCTCGCCGTTCGGCGCGGGTTCGCCGTTCGGTACGGGCGCGGACTCGCCGTTCGGCGGGACGCGCGGCCCGGGTGGTCCGAGTGGTCCGGGCGGCTCCGGCCCGGTGATCCACGGAGAGGTGATCCGCGACGAGCCGGGCCCCGGCCCGGTCCGCGACTCGCGCCGCGGCCTCACCGGCGGCTGAACCCGGCGGACGCGGAGCCGAGCCGGGGACGGCGGAAGCGCCCGGCCCGGTCCGCGACTCGCGCCGCGGCCTCACCGGCGGCTGAGTGCGGCCAGGCGGCGCAGCGAGAGCCGGAACAGCGCCGCGTTCAGCGGCCTGAGCAGGGCCCAGCCCAGCCGCCCGGCCGCGCCGAGCGGCAGGTCCAGTCTCTCCTCCCAGACGATCGTGCTGCCCCCGCCGTCTCGGGGCAGCACCCGGAAGACCCCGGTGCCGCGCACCAGCCCGCCCGTGTGCCGGACCGCGACGGTCCGCGGTGGGTCCCACTCGGTGATCTCCATGGTGTCGAGGAAGCCGAGACGGCCGATGCCGGTGAAGGCCGCCAGACGGCTTCCGGCGCTCCGGCCGTCGCCGCCGGTCACCCGGGCCCGGGTGAGGACCATCCACTCCCGGTGGCGCGGCCAGTCGGTCAGTACGGCGAACACCCGCTCGGGGCGGGCGTCGGCCTCCACGGACACGCCGATGCCGCCGTCGGTCATCGGGGGACACCTCCGGCGGGGCGAAGTCCCCCGGCGCTCGTCTCGGGCATGTGCGATCCCTTTCCTCTCCTCGCCGATCCCGCACCATCCGGTCCGCATGGATCTCCCGGACCTGTCAGATCTCCCGGTTCGCCCGGTCTTCGTGGTCCTCGCGAGGAGGGACCCCGGCCGGCCGGGGTCCCTCGCGCGCCTGCCGGGCGGCCCGGTCAGGCACGTGCGTAGATACTGTGGACGAACTCGGCCAGCTTGCCGTCGGGCAGCTCCTTGGCCAGGTCGGCCTCGCTGATCATGCCGATGATGCGATGGTCCTCGATCACCGGCAGCCGCTTGATCTGGTGCTCCTCCATCTTGCTCAGCGCCTCCTCGACGCTGGTGTCGGCGTCCACCCACACCAGTCCGCGGGCCAGTTCGCCGGCCGTGGTCCGTTCGAGGTCCCTGCCCTCGGCGCAGCACTTCACCACGATGTCGCGGTCGGTGATGATCCCCTTGAGCCGGTCGTCGTCGCCGCAGATCGGCAACGCGCCGACGCCCATGTCGCGCATCATCCGCGCGGCCGTGTGCAGGTTCTCGTGCTCACCGACGCATTTGCAGCCCTGGTGCATCACGTCCCGAGCCTTCTTGCCGGTTTCCGCTGTGCTCATCGAGGCCCCCCGAGATGTCGGTCGATGCTTTCGAGGGGGTTTATACCCATATGTCGGCCTAGTCGCCGCTCGCCGGATGAGTCAGGCGGCGCGTCTGGTCAGCCGGACCTCGATGTCGATCCCCTGGGCCCGGACGTCGCAGGTCCCGAAGGCGCTCACGGCCGCGAGGGCCTCGAAGCGCTCCCGGGAGTAGGCGCGGTTCCGGAGCCCTCTCAGGGTGATCCGCGTCAGGAGGGCGTTCATCGGGGTGAGCCTCATCAGGGCGACGGCCTCGTCGATGTCGGCGGAGGAGGCGCCCCTGTTCATGTCGTGGATCACGGCCGTCCCGCCGTCGCGCAGGACGCGGTGCATCTGGTCCAGGACCCGGACCGGCCGCCCGAAGTTCTTGAAGGCGGCCTGGCACACGACGAGGTCGAAGGACCCGTCGGTGAAGGGCGGGTCGGCCGCGTCGCCGTGGTGCACGGCGACGCGTACGCCCGCCTGTCGGGCGTTCTCGGCGGTGATCTCCACGAACGTGCGGCTGAGGTCCAGCGTGGTCACCGCGAACCCGAGCCCGGCCAGCTCGACGGCCAGGTATCCCGGGCCCGGGGCCACCTCCAGTACGGCGGCCCCGGCGGGCAGGTCGCCGGCGAGCCGCGCGGCGTGCCGGCGGACGGTGGCGAGCTGGGGGGCCGAGGCGCGCTGGCGGGCGTACCACCGCGCCATCGCGCCCTCCATCTGCCGGGCCTGGGTCTGGGTGAGATGGGTGTTATCCATGATTCCTCCGGTTTCGGATGGGGTGTCCGAACCGCTCCCCGGAGAACCCGGCTATCGTTGCCGTTGCCACCTCGTGGCCGGGTTCCGTTCCGCGGACATCGGTTCGAGGGCGACGACCCGGCGGCGGTGTTACCGCACCCCGCCGGGTCCCTTCTCTTCTTCTCGGGCCGGTCTCCTCGCGGGCCGGCCTTCTTTCCCGCCGGGACGGTCCGCCGGGCCGTCCCCTTCCATGAGGGCGGCGATCTCCGCCGGCACCTGCCCCGTCTCGTGCCACTCCCGCCACGTCGCGAGGTCCGGGAAGGACCCGGTGACGAGCTCCTCCAGCAGCGAGCGGGTCCAGGCCGCCTCGGCCTCGCGCATGGCCAGGTCGAACTCGGCCTCGACGAGGAAGAGCCGCGGCACTCCGGTGCATCCGGCCAGCGTCTCCCGCTGCTCGCCGATCTCGCGCTCCAGCGCGTCGAGCCGCCGCCGCAGCAGGACGGCCACCTCGTCCGGGTGGATCACCCCCATCACCGACAGCCCGGCCTCGAACCTCGGCTGCTCCCGCTCCGGATCGGCGAGCAGCTCGCGGGTCCAGTCGGCGTACTCCCGGCGCCCGGCGTCGGTGATGCGGTAGATCGTGCGCTCGGGATGCGCTCCGTCCCGGGCGGTCCCGGCCACGGCGAGGAAGCCGTGCTTCTCCAGGTTGCGCACCACGGTGTAGAGCGAACCCCACTTGATCCTCATGTCCCGGTCCTTGCCGCGCTCGCGCAGCACCGAGGCGATCTCGTAGGGGTGCATCGGCTTGGCGACGACCGCCGAGAGCACGGCCAGGCCGAGCATGTTGCTCACCTTGCGGCGCTTGGCCATGTCCGCCCTCACTTTCATACTCGTCTGCGAGTATACGCACGCGAGTATGAAAATGACCAGGGCCGTTCTCCGGAGCCCGGAATGGAGAGGGGGAGGGGGCAGGAACGGGGACAGGCGTGCGAATGAGGGCGAGTGTGGGCACAACCCCCTGTTGACCAGGGGGTTTCTTCTTGCCCGGAAATCCGTAGGTCCCT
>NZ_JBEZNH010000022.1:0-2928 GCF_040653115.1 Streptosporangium sp. NPDC048047
GGATGGTCGCCCTGGGGACGGAGCTCTCGGTCCTGATGAACGCGTCCTCCCCGAAGATCTTCGGGGAGGACGGCGGGGCCCGGCGTGTTTGCCGCGACTTAAGATTTTCCTGGAGCTGGCAGGCTCATTGCGCTCAGGGGTGGGTACATCACGTTACGATTCGAGTGCGTTCTGTAGTTTTCGCCGACGACCTGACGGAAGGAGGGCCGCCTTCCCCATGAGCAGCAAGCTTGCTTTCCTTGGACGCGACATGGCGGTCGACCTCGGCACCGCGAACACGCTGGTGTACGTCCGGGGCAAGGGCATCGTGCTCAACGAGCCGTCCGTCGTCGCGATGAACATGGTCACGGGAAAGATCGTCGCCATCGGCATCGAGGCCAAGCGCATGATCGGCCGGACTCCGGGCAACATCGTCGCCATCCGGCCGCTGAAGGACGGCGTCATCGCCGACTTCGACGTCACCGAGCGCATGCTCCGCTACTTCATCCAGCGGGTCCACCGGCGCAGCCAGTTCGCCAAGCCGCGCATCATCATCGCGGTGCCGAGCGGGATCACCGGCGTCGAGCAGCGGGCGGTCAAGGAGGCCGGCTACCAGGCGGGGGCACGGCAGGTCTACATCATCGAGGAGCCGATGGCCGCGGCGATCGGGGCGGGCCTGCCCGTGCACGAGCCGACCGGCAACATGGTGGTCGACGTCGGTGGCGGCACCACCGAGGTCGCCATCATCTCGATGGGCGGCGTGGTGACCAGCCAGTCGATCAGGGTGGGCGGCGACGAGCTGGATCAGGCGATCATCAGCTACGCCAAGAAGGAGTACTCGCTCATGCTCGGCGAGCGCACCGCCGAGGAGATCAAGATGGCGATCGGCTCGGCCTGCGCGCTTCCCGAGGAGGGCCACGCGGAGATCCGCGGCCGGGACCTGGTCAGCGGCCTGCCGAAGACGATCGTCGTGTCGGCCGCCGAGATCCGCCGGGCCACCGACGAGCCGGTGAACGCGATCGTGGACGCGGTCAAGACCACGCTGGACAAGTGCCCGCCGGAGCTGTCCGGCGACCTGATGGACCGGGGGATCGCGCTCACCGGCGGGGGCGCCCTGCTGAAGGGCCTGGACGAGCGGCTGAAGGACGAGACCGGCATGCCGATCCACCTGGTGGACAACGCCCTCGACTCGGTCGCGCTCGGCTCCGGCAAGTGCGTCGAGGACTTCGAGGCGCTGCAGCAGGTCCTCGTCCCGGAGCCGCGGCACTGATGAAGGACACGCGCCGCGCACGGATCAGCCTGGGGATGCTGCTGGCCGCGGCTCTCGTGTTGATGACCGTCGACCACCGGACCGGCGGAGCCTCCCCGCTCACCCCCCTCAAGGAGGCGGGAACGACGGTGTTCGGCGCCGCGGAGAGGGCAGGGGCCGACATCGTCCGGCCGGTCGGCAGGTTCGTCACGATGATCACTGGTGCGCCGGAGGCGCGGCGCCGCATCGAGGAGCTGCGCGCCGAGAACGGCCGGCTCCGGCGTGATCTGGTGGCGCAGGGCCTGGACCGGCAGCGTTCGACGCAGCTGCACCGCCTGCTCGGAGCGGCGGGCGTCGCCGGATACCGGATCGTCCCGGCGCAGGTGATTGCCCGGCGGGGCACGCCGGGGTTCGAGGAGGCCGTCGAGCTCGATGTCGGTACGGCGGACGGGGTGCGGACGGAGATGACGGTGCTGAACGGCGAGGGCTTGGTCGGCAGGGTGGTTCAGGCGGGGCGGTCCACCTCGACCGTCGTGCTGCTCAGTGATCCGGCGTCGGCGGCCGGAGCCCGCCTGGAGGGGAACAACGAGATCGGGGTGGTGCACGGCGTGGGGTCCGGTGGCCGCCTGCTGCGTTTCCGGTTGCTCGACTCCACGGCGCAGATCGTTCCTGGCCGGCGGATCGTCAGTTTCGGCTCCCAGCACGGCGTGCCGTACGTGGCCGGGGTGCCGATCGGGGTGGTGGAGCGGGTGGAGGCGACGCCGGGGGAGCTGACCCGGGTGGCCTACGCCCGGCCGTACGCGGATCTGACCGCGCTCGACGTGGTGGGCGTGGTGGTGCAGGCGCCGACGCGTGAACCGCGTGACGTGGTCCTGCCGGGCGCGCCGCGGCAGGCGGCGAAGGAGAAGAAGGCCAAGGCGCGGGGCGGGCCGGACCGTGGGGAGGCGCCGGGCCGCGAAGGTGACGCGCCGGAGACGGAGGACGCGCCGGAGGAAGAGGCGGCGCCGGGCGGGCGGGGCGACGTGCCGCCCGAGGCGGTGGCTCCGGGCCCGCGGCGCGGGGGGATCTGACCGATGGGCCGGGACGCGCTCGCCGCCGGGTTCCTCCTGCTGGTCATGGTGGTTCAGGTGGCGGTGGTGAACCGCCTGCCGCTGCCGGGGGACGTCGCCCCCGACCTGGTGCTGCTCACCGTGATCGGTTACGCGCAGGCCCGTGGGGCCGCCGCCGGGACGGTCATGGGCTTCTTCGCCGGGCTGCTCAACGACGTGCTGCCGCCCGCCGCGCATGTGATGGGGCAGTACGCCCTGGTGCTGTGCCTGGTCGGGTTCGCGGCAGGGCGGATGGCCGAGGTCCATCCCGAGGCCAGGATCATCACGACGCTCACCTGCGCCGTCGCCGGGCCGGTGCTCGCCGCGGCGGCAGGAGCCCTGTTCGGTGACGCCCGGCTCGGTGAGGACGTGCTGACGGCCACGCTGCCCGGGGAGGCCGTCTACGACGTGGTCGCGGCCCTGCCTGTGGCGGGGTTGGCGAGGAGGGTCGCCGGGGGTCCCCGGATGCGGGCTCCGCGGCCGGTGCGGTATCCGGCGCGGAGCCGTCTGTGAGCGCGCGGGTCACCGCGTGTGGTCGGTGCGGGCCTCAGGGGACGGGCCGGCGGGTGTGCGGGATCCGGCGGGACGAGCGAGGAACGTGCGGGATCCGGC
>NZ_JBEZNH010000022.1:3025-117225 GCF_040653115.1 Streptosporangium sp. NPDC048047
GGCGGGACGGGTTGGGGACGTGCGGGATCCGGCGGGACGGGTTGGGGACGTGCGGGATCCGGCGGGACGGGTTGGGGACGTGCGGGACCCGGTGTGACGGGCGGGGGAGGCCGTGGGCCGGGTGTGACGGGGGGCGGGCATGATCCGGATGCGGGGGCGGCTGGTCGTGATCCAGGCGCTGGTGATGTCGCTGATGGCGCTGCTCGCCGTACGGCTCTGGCAGGTGCAGGTGGTGCGCTACGCGGAGTTCACGGAGGCGGCGACCGAGACGCGGACGCGTGACGTGGTCGTGCCGGCCGTGCGGGGGCAGATCCTCGACGCGGCGGGGCGGCCGCTGGTGCGCAACCGGACCCGGCTGGTGGTCTCGGTGGACAGGACGAGCCTGAACCGGATGGCGGGCAACGGCAGGACCGTCCTGCAGAAGCTGGCGGCGGTCCTGAACCGCAGTCCCGAGCGGTTGCGCGAGCGCATCAGGTCCTGCGGTCCCGGGGTCACCCGGCCGTGCTGGCCGGGCTCGCCGTACCAGCCGATCCCGATCGACGACGAGGTCACCACGCGCGAGGCCCTGCAGATCCTGGAGCGGCAGGAGGAGTTCCCCGGGGTGACCGCCGAGGTGCAGGCGGTGCGGCAGTACCCGCACGGCAGCGCGGCGGCCCAGGCGCTGGGCTACCTTCAGCCGATCACGCAGGAGGAGCTGGAGAAGCGCGAGGGGTTCAAGGCGTCGTTCTCCGGCGTCGACCTGGTGGGACGCGACGGGCTGGAGGCGGTCTACGACGCGGAGCTGCGAGGGGTGCCAGGGATCCGGCGGGTGCAGGTCGACCGGCTCGGCAAGGTCATCGGGGTGGAGCGGCAGGTCGCGCCGATCCCCGGTGACACGCTCATCACCAGCATCGACGCCAGGGTGCAGGCGGTGACCGAGAAGGCCCTGGCCGAGGCCATGAAGTCCGCGCCCAGGGCGGACGGCGCGGCGGGCGTGGTGCTCGACGTGCGGACCGGCAGGGTCATCGCGCTGGCCAGTGCGCCGACCTACGACCCGAAGGTCTGGACGGGCGGCATCTCCGAGGCGGAGTACCAGCGTCTGCTGTCCGAGAAGTCGCGCAAGCCGCTGGTGTCGCGGGCGATCAAGGGACAGTTCGCGCCGGGCTCGACCTTCAAGATCTCCTCGGTGTCGGCGATGCTCCGGGACGGCTACCCGCTGCACGGCCAGTACGACTGCCCGGGTTCCTTCATGGTCGGCAGCCGGGCGTTCAGCAACTTCCACGGCATCGGCATGGGCACGATGAACCTGCACACCGCGCTGGTGAAGTCCTGCGACACGATCTTCTACCGGGCGGCCTACGAGGAGTGGCTGCGTGACGGCGGGCTGCGGCCGAAGGGGACCACCAAGCAGCCGATGGCGACCATGGCGCGGGCCTTCGGGTTCGGCCGGCCGACGGGCGTGGACCTGCCCGGCGAGTCGGCCGGGCGGATCCCGGACCGCGACTGGAAGAAGCAGATCTGGGAGGCCAGCAAGGAGGTCAACTGCCGCCGCGCGAAGACCGGCTACCCGGAGGTCGCCAGGACCGACCAGAGCCGGGCCGCCTTCCTCAAGCAGCTGGCGTACGAGAACTGCCTGGAGGGCTATCTGCTGCGGCCGGGTGACGCGGCGAACTTCTCCATCGGCCAGGGTGACGTCCTGGTGACCCCGCTGCAGCTCGCCGCGGCCTACGCCGCGCTGGCGGGGGACGGCAGGCTGCGCAGTCCCCGGCTCGGCTGGGCGCTGGTAAGGCCCGACGGCACCATGGTCAAGGAGATCAAGGCGCCGGTGGTGGGCCGGCTGCCGATCTCGGCGCGGGAGCGCAACTACATCAGGGCGGCGCTGAGCGACGTGCCCTCCGACGGCACGGCCGCGGGCGCCTTCGCCGGTTTCCCGATGAACCGGGTGCGGATCGGCGGCAAGACCGGCACGGCCGAGGTGTACGGCAAGGCCGACACCTCGTGGTTCGCGTCGTTCGCGCCGGCCGGCGACCCGAGGTTCGTGGTGGTCGTCATGGTCTCCCAGGGCGGGATGGGCGCCGAGACCGCCGCCCCGGCCGTGCGGAAGATCTACGAGGGCATCTACGGCATCTCGTCCAAGGGCGGGCAGGTTCCGGCGGCGCTGCCGGCCGGGCGTCCGGCGTCCGAGCCGCCGGTGATCAAGCGGGACGGGACGGTGGCGCGGTGACCGCGGCGACCGAAACCGAGATCGCGACCGTGCGGGACGGGACGGTGGCGCGGTGACCGCCCGGGTGATCAACCCGCCGCGCAGGTCGCTGGCCCGCCGGGCGATGGCCGCCTCCTCGGTGGTGGGCCGGATGGACGGGGTGCTGCTCGTCGCGGTCGCCGCGCTCTCGGTGATCGGCACGCTGCTGGTGTGGTCGTCGACCCGGACCTGGGCGCCCGGCTCCACGGGGCTGGTCAAGAAGCACGTCCTCAACCTCGCCATCGGCGCGGTGCTGACCGGCCTGGCGACGATGGTGAACCACCGCAGGCTGCGGGCGTACGCGCCGCTGGTGTACGCCGTGACGTTCATGGGGCTGATCCTGGTGATCACGCCGCTGGGTTCCACGGTGAACGGCGCGCACTCGTGGATCCTGCTGGGCGGCGGGTTCGCCTTCCAGCCGTCGGAGATGGCCAAGCTCGGGCTGGCGCTGATGCTCGCCATGCTGATGGCCCAGCCGGCCAAGGGCGGTGAGCGCCCGCGTGGCCTGGACGTCGTGGTGTCGCTGGCGGTGGCCGCCCTGACCATGGGGATGGTGATGCTCCAGCCGGACCTGGGGACCACCATGGTCCTGGGAGTGATCACCGCCGCCGCGATGGTCATCGCGGGGGTGCGCAAGCGGTGGGTCCTCGGGCTGGGCCTGCTCGTGGTCGCCGGTGCCGTGGGCGTGTGGTTCCTCGGAGTGCTGGAGCCGTACCAGATCGCGCGGTTCACCGCCTTCCTCAACCCCGCCAGCGACCCGCGGGGCGTCGGCTACAACAGCACCCAGTCGCTGATCGCGATCGGCTCGGGAGGGCTGTTCGGCAAGGGACTGTTCCGCGGCGGCCAGACCACCGGCCGGTTCGTGCCCGAGCAGCACACCGACTTCGTCTTCACCGTCGCGGGGGAGGAGTTCGGCTTCCTCGGCTCGGTCACGGTGGTGGCGCTGCTCGCGGTGATCCTGCTGCGGGGGATGCGGATCGCCCGCCGGTGCGACGACCGGTTCGGCGCGCTGACGGCCGGGGTGATCGTGTGCTGGCTGGGCTTCCAGTCCTTCGTCAACGTCGGGATGACGATCGGGATCATGCCGATCACCGGGCTGCCCCTGCCGTTCGTCTCCTACGGCGGCACCGCGACCTTCGCGAACATGATCGCCGTCGGGTTGCTCCAGGCGATCCACATCCGTCAGCGGCCGTTCTGAGACCGGCCGCGATGGAAGCCGCCCGCCCGTCCCCGGTCTCGGACCCTCCCCCGCTCACCGGCGTCGCCGGCCCGTGGGCGGGCCGGCGCGGATTTCAGACAGGAGTGGACGATGACGATCGCCGTGGAGGGTTCGCTTCTTCCCCGGGTGACCGGGGCGCTCACCCGCTCGTGCCGGCAGGCCGGGCTGGACGCGAGCGGATTCAGGGTGGGGCACGACGCCGCCGGGCTGGTCTGCCACCTGGCCGCCGAGGGGGTGACGGTACGGCTGGCCCGCGAGGACGCGCCGGACGAGGCCGAACGGCCGGCCGTCTCGGTTCGGGTGGCGCGATGGCTGGCGGACCGGGGGTTCCCGGCGGACCGCCCCCTGGACGTGGAGCAGCCGATCGCCGCCGAGGGGTTCCTGGCGACCTTCTGGCGGCGGCAGGAGCACATCGGGCCGCCGCCCGACCCGGCGCTGCTGGGGCCGCTGCTGCGGCGGCTGCACGCCCTGCCGCCGGTGCCGTTCGACCTGCCGGTCTGCGACCCGCTCGGGGCGGTGCGCCGGGCGGCCGGGGAGTGCCCGGTGCTGGACCACGAGGACCGGGGATGGCTGCTGGGACGCTGTGACGCGCTAGCCGAGGCGTACGGGCGGGTGGAGTTCGCGCTGCCGTACGGGCTGGTGCACGGCGACGCCCGCCGGGAGAACATGATCCGCACGCCGCGGGGGTTCCTGCTGCGGTCCTGGCAGTGGGCGTGTTCGGGGCCGCGGGAGGCCGATCTGGTCCCGACCCTGCACGGCGCGCGGTTCGGGCTGACCGAGCGGCAGCTGGCGAACTTCAGCGAGGCGTACGGCCACGACGCCAGGTCCCAGGCGGGGTATCCGGTGCTGCGGGACATCCGGGATCTCCAGACCCTGACGGC
Source organism: Streptosporangium sp. NPDC048047 (assembly GCF_040653115.1). Taxonomy (NCBI): domain Bacteria; kingdom Bacillati; phylum Actinomycetota; class Actinomycetes; order Streptosporangiales; family Streptosporangiaceae; genus Streptosporangium; species Streptosporangium sp. NPDC048047. Next base: position 7,347 of record NZ_JBEZNH010000022.1, read on the forward strand.
CCTGCTGCGCCGGGCGCACCTGGACGCCTGGGCGCGTGACGAGCTGAGGCACCGGCTGGGATCGCTGCGCGCGGGGGACGACCGCCTGTGGCACCTCCCGTAGCCGGATAGGCTTGGGGCATGTCTGTCGAGTCGCTGTTTCCCCGCCTGGAAGCGCTCCTGCCCAGGGTGCAGAAGCCGATCCAGTACGTCGGGGGTGAGCTCAACTCGACCGTCAAGGACTGGGACGAGTCCACGGTCCGTTGGGCTCTGATGTATCCGGACGCCTACGAGGTGGGCCTGCCCAACCAGGGCGTCCAGATCCTCTACGAGATCCTCAACGAGCTGCCCGGGACGCTGGCCGAGCGCACCTACGCCGTCTGGCCCGATCTCGAGGCGCTCATGCGGTCCGAAGGCGTCCCGCAGTTCACGGTCGACGGGCACCGGCCGGTGCGGGCGTTCGACGTGCTCGGGATCTCCTTCGCCACCGAGCTGGGCTACACCAACATGCTGACCGCGCTGGACCTGGCCGGCATCCCGCTGATGGCCGCCGACCGGACCGACGACGACCCGATCGTCCTGGCGGGGGGCCACGCGGCCTTCAACCCCGAGCCGGTCGCCGACTTCCTCGACGCCGCGGTGCTGGGCGACGGCGAGCAGATCGCCATCGCGATCAGCGAGGTGATCCGCGAGTGGAAGGAGGAGGGCTCGCCCGGCGGGCGCGACGAGCTGCTGCTGCGGCTGGCCGAGTCCGGCGGGGTCTACGTGCCCAGGTTCTACGACGTCACCTACCACCCGGACGGCCGCATCCAGCGGGTCGCGCCGAACCGGTCCGGGGTGCCGTGGCGGGTGCAGAAGCACACGGTGATGGACCTCGACGAGTGGCCCTATCCGAAGAAGCCGCTGGTCCCGCTGGCCGAGACCGTGCACGAGCGGTTCAGCGTGGAGATCTTCCGCGGCTGTACGCGCGGCTGCCGGTTCTGCCAGGCGGGCATGATCACCCGCCCGGTGCGTGAGCGTTCGATCACCACGATCGGCGACATGGTCGAGGCGGGCGTCAGCGCGTCCGGGTTCAACGAGGTCGGGCTGCTGTCGCTGTCGTCGGCGGACCACTCCGAGATCGGTGAGGTGGCCAAGGGCCTGGCCGACCGTTACGAGGGCACCAACACCTCGCTGTCGCTGCCCTCGACCCGGGTCGACGCCTTCAACATCGACCTGGCCAACGAGTTCTCCCGCAACGGCCGCCGTTCCGGCCTGACGTTCGCCCCGGAGGGCGGCTCGGAGCGGATGCGCAAGGTGATCAACAAGATGGTCACCGAGGACGACCTGATCCGGACGGTGACCGCCGCCTACAGCCAGGGCTGGCGGCAGGTGAAGCTCTACTTCATGTGCGGCCTGCCCACGGAGGAGGACGCCGACGTCCTCGGCATCGCCGACCTGGCCAGGAAGGTCATCAAGGCGGGCCGGGAGGCCACCGGGTCGCGTGACGTTCGCTGCACGGTCTCCATCGGCGGCTTCGTTCCCAAACCGCACACGCCGTTCCAGTGGGCCGCCCAGGCCGACCACGAGACGGTGGACCGCCGGCTCAAGGCCCTCAAGGACGCCCTGCGCGGCGACAAGGAGTACGGCCGGGCCATCGGCATGCGCTACCACGACGGCAAGCCGTCGATCGTGGAGGGCCTGCTCTCCCGCGGCGACCGCCGGGTGGGCGCGGTCATCCGCGCGGTGTGGGAGGGCGGCGGCCGGTTCGACGGCTGGAGCGAGCACTTCTCCTACCGGCGCTGGATGGACTGCGCGGTCGAGGCCGGCATCGACATCGACTGGTACACCACGCGCGAGCGTGAGGAGAACGAGGTCCTGCCCTGGGACCACCTCGACGCCGGCCTCGACCGCGAATGGCTCTGGCAGGACTGGCAGGACGCCGTCAACGACGTCGAGGTCGAGGACTGCCGCTGGACCCCCTGCTACGACTGCGGCGTGTGCCCCACCATGGGCACCGAGATCCAGATCGGGCCCACGGGGAAGAAGCTGCTGCCACTGACGGTTGTCTGAGGTAGGCCGTGCGTGAGCGCGGCCGCCCTTCGACGAACCACGACCATGGAAGGACGACACCACCCTGAAACCCGTTCCCGACGGGCCTCCGCCCGCACCCGTGGCGCAGCGGCTGCGTGTCCGCTACGCCAAGCGTGGCCGCCTGCGTTTCACGAGTCACCGTGACGTCTCCCGGGCCGTGGAGCGCGCCGTTCGGCGCGCCGGCGTCCCGGTCGCGTTCAGCGCGGGCTTTTCGCCGCACCCCAGGATCTCCTACGTGGGCGCGGTCGCGGCCACCGGGGTGGCGAGCGAGGCCGAATACCTTGAGATCAGCGTGACGCGGGAGTGCGACCCCGAGTGGTTGCGCACCGCGCTCGACGACTCCCTGCCGCCGGGCGTCGACGTGCTCGACGTCGTCGTGGCGGGTGCCGAGAGCCTGGCCGACCGGCTGGAGTGCTCGGCGTGGGAGATACGCCTTCCGCAGGCCGACCCCGTCCTTGCGAAGGAGGCGGTCGAGCGGTTCGTCGCCGCCGAGCGGATCGAGGTGGAGCGCATGACCAAGAAGGGTCTGCGCCGCTTCGACGCGCGGGAGGCGGTGCTGGGCCTCGAGGTGACCGAGGGAACAGAGAGAACCGAGACAACAGCAGGTCAGGGGTCCGGTCGGCCATGTGTCATACTTCGCATGGTTGTACGGCACGCAACTCCTGCCGTTCGACCCGACGACGTTCTCACCGGACTGCGTCTTCTGGCAGGCTTCGCGCCGCCGGTGCCCCCCGAGGTGACCAGGCTGGCGCAGGGACCGCTGGACGCGAGTACCGGTGGGCCCGCCGACCCGTTCGGCCTGGACCGCGACATGACGCGCGGCGGCGAAACGGAACCGGTGGGCCGGCACGTCGGCGGCGATCTATAGGACTTGGCGCCGGGCCGCGCGGCTCGGCGTACAGCGAGAGACGAGAGCTCCCGCGCGGCGCGGAGACGCGCCCGGGAGCTGACGGGAGAGCGCCCGCATGCTCGACAACGAGCCCGGCGCCGGGGCGAACGGCCCCGGCGAGGACAGAACAGAACAGATCCAGTCGGCCCGCCGCAGGCGGTCCGCCAGCAGGCCGGCCGGCCCTCCGCCGGAGGAGCCGGAGTCCCCGCCCGCGGTGCTGAACGCGCCGGTGACGGCCCCGCCTGCCGCCGAGCGGGAGGAGCCCGCGGCGTCCGCGGCGGTCCTGCCGCCCGAGCCGGTGGTGACGCCGGCCGGACCCGCCGGGACCGGGGACGTACGGCCCGCCGCCCAGGAGCCCGGAGCCGAGCCCGAGGCCGTGCCGGAGCCGGTGAAGCCCAAGCGCGCGACCCGGCGCAAGGCGGCCACCACCGCCGAGGCTGAGGCGGCCGAGGCGGCGCCCGCGAAGCCCCGGCGCAGCCGTGCGAAGAAGGCGACCGCCGAACCGGTGGCCGAGCCGGATGCCGGCGCGCCCGCCGAGACGGCCTCCGTGCCGCAGGCCCAGGAGCCCGCGCAGGCGGCGGCCACGCCGGCTGAGCCGGAGACACCGGAGGCCCCGCAGGCGCCGGAGACACACGAGACCCGGCAGGCGGAGGAGAAGCCCGCGCCGGCCAAGCGCACCCGTACCCGCAGGAAGGCGGCGCGGCAGGAGGCCCCGGAGGCCGAGCCGGTCGCCGAGGCGGGCGAGTCCCCGGCCGCGGCGCCGGCGGAGGCCGCCGGCACCGCGTGGATCACGGGCGGCGCCGAGGCTCCGGAGGCCGCGCTGCCCGGGGAGGACGCCGCGGACCTGCTTCCGGAGCCGCCCGTCGACGAGGCACTGGACGACGAGCCCGCCGGTGAGGACATCGTCGAGGAGCGTCCCGGCCTGTTCTCCGACCCCTTCGGGATGGCCGAGCGTGAGCGCCCGGAGGTCCCGGCGGTGAGCTTCCAGCCGCCGGCGGCGATCTTCCAGCCGCTCTTCCAGGCCCCCGATCCGCACCGGGCCGAGGCGCCCGCCGCGCGTCCCGCGCCGGCGCAGCCGGAGGCCCAGCCCGAGCCCGCCGAGCAGGCCGAGGAGGAGACGTCCCCGGAGGGCGTCGACGACGAGGCCGAGGGTGACGACGAGGCCGGTGGCCGTCGCCGTCGCCGCCGCAGGGGCGGGCGCGGCCGGGGCCGCATTCGTGACCTGGAGGAGGGCGAGGAGGAGGAGCCGGAGCAGGCCGAGGAGGAGTCCCAGCCCCAGGCCGCCGAGCAGGCCGAGGAGGAGACGGGCGGCTCGCGCCGTCGCCGTCGCCGCCGCCGCAGGGGCACCGAGGAGACGGACGAGGGCCCGGACGATCCGCCGAACACCGTGGTGCGGATCCGCGCGCCCCGTGCCGGCCGCAGCCTGCTGGACGAGGTGCAGAGCGTGCGCGGCTCGACCCGCCTGGAGGCCAAGAAGCAGCGCCGCCGCGAGGGGCGCGAGCTGGGCCGCAGGCGTCCGCCGGTCATCACCGAGTCGGAGTTCCTGGCCCGCCGCGAGTCCGTCGAGCGCATGATGGTGGTCCGCCGCACCGGCGGCCGGACCCAGATCGCGGTGCTGGAGGACGGCGTCCTCGTCGAGCACTACGTCAACCGCGAGGCCGGGCAGTCCTACGTCGGCAACGTCTACCTCGGCAAGGTGCAGAACGTCCTGCCGAGCATGGAGGCGGCGTTCGTCGACATCGGCAAGGGCCGCAACGCGGTCCTGTACGCCGGTGAGGTCAATTTCGACACCGTGGGGCTGGAGGGTCAGCCCAAGCGGATCGAGGTGGCGCTGAAGTCCGGCCAGTCGGTGCTGGTGCAGGTCACCAAGGACCCCATGGGTCACAAGGGGGCGCGGCTCACCTCGCAGGTCAGCCTGCCGGGCCGCTACCTGGTCTACGTGCCCGACGGCTCGATGACCGGGATCAGCCGCAAGCTCCCCGACAAGGAGCGCACCCGCCTCAAGAGCATCCTGAAGAAGGTGATGCCGGAGAACGCCGGCGTCATCGTCCGCACGGCCGCCGAGGGCGCCTCCGAGGAGGAGCTCAGCCGCGACGTGGCCAGGCTGTCGGCCCAGTGGGAGAACATCCAGCGCAAGGCCAAGTCGGCCAGCGCGCCGGAGCTGCTGTCCTCCGAGCCCGACCTGACCGTCAGGGTGGTCCGCGACGTCTTCAACGAGGACTTCGCCTCGCTGGTCGTGGCGGGCGACGAGGTGTGGGAGACGGTCGACGAGTACGTCCGCTATGTCGCCCCGCACCTGGCCGACCGGCTCAAGAAGTGGGACGGCGACGGCGACGTCTTCGCCGCCTACCGCATCGACGAGCAGATCGCCAAGGCGATGGAGCGCAAGGTCTGGCTGCCCAGCGGCGGTTCGCTGGTGATCGACCGGACCGAGGCCATGACGGTGGTCGACGTCAACACCGGCAAGTTCACCGGTCAGGGCGGCAACCTCGAGGAGACGGTGACCCGCAACAACCTGGAGGCGGCCGAGGAGATCGTCCGCCAGCTCAGGCTGCGGGACATCGGCGGCATCATCGTCATCGACTTCATCGACATGGTGCTGGAGAGCAACCGTGACCTGGTGCTGCGGCGGCTGCTGGAGTGCCTGGCCCGTGACCGCACCAAGCACCAGGTCGCCGAGGTGACCTCGCTGGGGCTGGTCCAGATGACCCGTAAGCGGGTCGGGCAGGGCCTGCTGGAGGCGTTCTCCACCGTCTGCGAGTGCTGCAACGGCCGGGGCCTGCACGTCTCGGCCGAACCGGTCGAGGGCAAGCCGGAGCCGCGCGGCACCCAGGGCAAGATGGCCGTCGAGAAGGCCGTCGCGGAGAAGCTCACCAAGGACGGCGGTCAGGCGGTCGCGGCCAACGACCAGTCCGGCCGTGATACGGTGACCGATGCGCTTGATGACGCTCCTGACGGAGATGCTCAGGCCATGCAGACTTCCGGCCGGGGGCGGCGACGCTCCCGGAAGGCCAGGTCGGCCGACTGACCGGGCCGCCTCGCGAATCCCGTCGTCCGGCGGCGCCGTACAGGCGCCCTGGGCGGCGGGGAGCCCGCGGGGCACGGTCGGTGGCCGACAGCTCCGGCGTTCCGCCCGGTTCGACCAAGACACCGGTAATCCGGTAAGCTGGTGAACCGGTGCGCTCGTGGCGCGCCCTGTTCGCGCGTCTACCCGGTTCGTCGGTCGACATCAGTGACCATAGCCGGATGCGGGGCGCAGCATCCAGCGAGCAAGTAGTCAGAAGAAGGGTTCCGCGGTGTACGCGATCGTTCGTTGCGGCGGCAGGCAGCAGAAGGTCTCCGTCGGTGACGTCCTTGAGGTGGACAAGGTCGCCGGCGAGGTCGGTTCCAAGGTTTCGCTGCCGACGGTGCTCGTCGTCAACGATGGCGACGTGACCACCGAGGCGGGCAAGTTCACCGTCGCCGCCGAGATTCTCGGTGAGACCAAGGGTCCGAAGATCAGGATCCTCAAGTACAAGAACAAGTCCGGCTACAAGAAGCGCCAGGGTCACCGCCAGCGTTACACGCAGGTGAAGATCACCGGCATCGACCAGGCCTGAGTTTCGGGAGTTTTGCGAGATGGCACACAAGAAGGGCGCGTCGTCCACTCGGAACGGCCGTGACTCCAACGCGCAGCGGCTTGGCGTGAAGCGCTTCGGCGGCCAGCTGGTCAACGCCGGCGAGATCATCGTCCGCCAGCGCGGCACCCACTTCCACCCGGGCGACAACGTCGGCCGCGGTAGTGACGACACCCTGTTCGCGCTGGCCGCGGGTCACGTGCAGTTCGGTGTCAAGCGCGGTCGCCGCGCGGTGAGCATCGTCCCGGTCGCGGAGTAGGTTCGCGCCGCCAGACGTCAACGGCAGGGGTGGGTCGCATAGGCGATCCACCCCTGTTCGCTTTATGAGCGGTTTTTCCTGAGATAGGGGTAAGAAGGCAGACATGCCGGACTTTGTGGACCAGGTGGTCCTGCACATCAAGGCCGGTGACGGGGGACATGGCTGCGCCTCTGTCCATCGGGAGAAGTTCAAGCCGCTCGGCGGTCCCGACGGCGGCAACGGCGGCCGCGGCGGCGACGTGATCCTGGAGGTCGACCCCAGCACCGCCACGCTGCTGGAGTACCACCACCGTCCGCACCGCAAGGCCGCCAACGGCAAGCAGGGCTCGGGCGGCAACCGCGACGGAGCCAACGGCGGGGACGTCATCCTGCCGGTGCCCGACGGCACCGTGGTCAAGGACGCCTCCACCGGGGAGGTCCTGGTCGACCTGGTCGGCGCCGGCACCCGCTACGTGATCGCCGAGGGCGGTCACGGCGGGCTGGGCAACGCCGCCCTGGCCTCCACCAAGCGCAAGGCCCCCGGCTTCGCGCTGCTCGGCGAGCCCGGCGACGCCCTCGACGTGATGCTGGAGCTGAAGAGCGTCGCCGACGTGGCGCTGGTCGGTTTCCCCAGCGCGGGCAAGTCCTCCCTGATCGCCGCGCTGTCGGCGGCCCGCCCGAAGATCGCCGACTACCCGTTCACCACGCTGGTGCCCAACCTCGGCGTCGTCAGCGCCGGCGACACGGTCTTCACCGTCGCCGACGTGCCCGGTCTCATCCCCGGCGCGTCGCAGGGCAAGGGCCTGGGACACGAGTTCCTGCGGCACGTCGAGCGGTGCAACACGCTCGTGCACGTGATCGACTGCGCCACCATGGAGCCGGGCCGCGACCCGGTCAGCGACTACGAGGCGATCGAGGCCGAGCTCGCGGCGTACGGCAAGCTGGAGGACCGGCCGCGCCTGGCCGTGCTCAACAAGGCCGACGTGCCTGACGCCCGGGAACTGGCCGACATCGTCCGGCCGATGCTGGAGGAGCGGGGGCTGCGGGTCTTCCAGATCTCGGCGGCCACGCACGAGGGCCTGCCGGAGCTGACCTACGCCGTGGCCGAGATGGTCGCCGCCGCCCGGGCCGCCGCGCCCGTGCCCGAGCCGACCCGCCTGGTCATCCGGCCCCGCCAGCTCGGCGACACCGGCTTCGCGGTGCGCCGGGTGGACGACAACACCTTCCAGGTCACCGGGGCCAAGCCGGAGCGGTGGATCCGCCAGACCGACTTCACCAACGACGAGGCCGTCGGCTACCTCGCCGACCGGCTGGAGCGGCTCGGTGTGGAGGAGGAGCTCACCAAGGCGGGCGCCAAGGCCGGCGCCGAGGTGATCATCGGGTCCATGGAGAACGGCTACATCTTCGACTGGCAGCCGACGCTCAACGCCGAGGCCGTGCACCAGGGGCCGCGGGGTACGGACAACCGGCTCGGATAACCTGCTTTCCACGGCCCCCGGCGTCCCCCGGCGTACGGGCCGTCGTGACGGGCCGCGGGGACCCCTTTTTCGAGGAAGGTACGTGTCGTGGACGATGGGCGCGATCGGATCCGTACGGCCGCACGCCTGGTCGTGAAAGTGGGCTCGTCCTCGCTCACCACCCCGCAGGGGACGATCGACGTCGACCGGGTGGACGCCCTGGTCGACGTGCTCGCCGCCCGCCGCGCGGCCGGCACCCAGCTCGTGCTGGTGTCCTCCGGGGCGATCGCGGCGGGTCTGGGGCCGCTGGGCCTGCCCGCGCGGCCGCGCGACCTCGCCACCCAGCAGGCGGCGGCCTCCGTCGGGCAGGGGGTGCTGGTCGCCCGCTACACCTCCTCCTTCGCCCGCTACGGCCTGCGCGTCGGCCAGGTGCTGCTGACCGCCGACGACATGATGCGCCGCTCCCACCACGCCAACGCCCAGCGCACGCTGGGCCGCCTGCTGGAGCTGGGCATCGTCCCGGTGGTCAACGAGAACGACACCGTGGCCACCGACGAGATCCGTTTCGGCGACAACGACCGGCTCGCCGCGCTGGTCGCCCACCTGACCCGCGCCGACGCGCTGGTGCTGCTGTCGGACGTGGACGCCCTCTACGACGGCGACCCGCGCCGTCCGGGCGCCCGCAGGCTCACCGAGGTGCGCGGGCCCGCCGATCTCGTGGGCGTCGAGCTGGGCAGGGGCGGCGCGGTCGGCACCGGCGGCATGGTCACCAAGGTGCAGGCGGCCCGGATCGCCACCGGCGCGGGCGTGCCCGTCGTGCTGACCGCCGCCGCGCACGCCGCGCAGGCCCTGGCCGGCGCCGACATCGGCACCTACTTCCACCCCGAGGGCCGCCACCCCGGCACCCGCCTGCTGTGGCTGGCGCACGCCACCACCGGCAGGGGCCGCCTCCACCTGGACTCCGGCGCGGTCGAGGCGGTGGTGGGCCGCCGCAAGTCGCTGCTGCCCGCCGGGGTCACCGCCGTCGAGGGCGAGTTCGCCGCGGGCGACCCGGTGGACCTGTGCGGGCCGCGCGGCCGGGTCGTCGCCCGCGGTCTGGTGAACTTCGACGCCGGGGAGATCCCCGGCCTGCTGGGCCGCTCCACCAGGGAGCTGGGCGCCGACCTCGGTCCGGAATATGAGCGTGAGCTGATTCATCGCGACGACATCGTCATACTGGAGACCCAGCACTAGTTTCCGGTTCGCATGGAGCGCGAGATGTCCGAGGAATTCCTGAAGGTGGCCCGGGCGGCCAAAGAGGCCGCCGCCGAGCTGGCCCCGCTGCCGCGGTCGCCCAAGGACGCCGCGCTCCGGGCGGTGGCCGACGCCCTGGTGGCCAGGGCCGCCGAGATCGTCGAGGCCAACACGCTCGACGTGGAGCGGGCGAGGGAGGGCGGCACCTCCGAGTACATGATCGACCGGCTCCGGCTCGACGAGGCCCGTGTCCGGGCCGTCGCCGAGGCGGTCCGCCAGGTCGCCGACCTGCCCGACCCGGTGGGCGAGGTGATCCGGGGGAGCACGCTGCCCAACGGGCTGGAGCTGCGCCAGGTCCGGGTGCCTCTCGGGGTGGTCGGCATCATCTACGAGGGCCGCCCCAACGTGACGGTGGACGCCGCGGCGCTCTGCCTGAAGAGCGGCAACGCCGTACTGCTGCGCGGGTCGTCCAGCGCGTACTCCTCCAACACCGCGCTGGTGAAGGTCATGCAGGAGGCGCTGGCCGGCACCGAGGTCCCGGCCGGGGCGGTGCAGCTGGTGCCCGGTCAGACCCGCGACTCGGTCAAGGAGCTCATGCGGGCCCGGGGCCTGGTCGACGTGCTGATCCCGCGCGGCGGGGCCTCGCTGATCAACTCGGTGGTCGAGGAGTCCACGGTCCCGGTGATCGAGACCGGTGTCGGCAACTGCCACGTCTACGTCGACGCCGACGCCGACCTCGACCTCGCCGTCGAGATCCTCCTCAACGCCAAGGTCCAGCGGCCCTCGGTGTGCAACGCCGCCGAGACGCTCCTGGTGCACGCGGCCGTCGCCGACGCGTTCGTGCCGCGCGCGCTGGCCGCGCTGGCCGCCGCGGGGGTGACGGTGCACGGTGACGAGCGGATCGCCGCCTACGGCGACGTGGTCCCGGCCGGTGAGGCCGACTTCCGCGAGGAGTACCTCTCCCTCGACATCGCCGCGGCCGTGGTCGACTCGCTGGAGGACGCGGTCGCGCACATCAGGGAGTACGGCTCGGGCCACACCGATGCGATCGTGACCCGCTCGGTCACCGCCTCGCGCAGGTTCGTCGCGACGGTCGACTCCGCGGCGGTGGCGGTCAACGCCTCCACCCGGTTCACCGACGGCGGCGAGTTCGGGTTCGGTGCGGAGATCGGCATCTCCACCCAGAAGCTGCACGCGCGCGGCCCGATGGGCCTGCCCGAGTTGACCTCCACCAAGTGGATCTACACCGGGGAGGGCCACCTGCGCACCGCGACCGGCACGGTCCTCGCCCGGCCGGAGCCCCGCGCCGGGTAGCCGCGCGGCCTGGCAACCGGACAGCCGGGCGGGTCCCGGACACCTCCGGTGTCCGGGACCCGCCGCGGGGCCGACGACCACCCCGCGGCCTTCCGCGACCCTTCGTGACCTTCCGTGATGGCGTGTCGCTCCGTGTGATCACGGCCGGGTGCCGTTTGACTTGGTCACATGGACGCAGTGATCACGATTCCGGCCGCCGGCCGGCCCCCGTGGGAAGCCGTGGCTCCGGGAAGGCCGTCCGGTGACCCGCGCGGCGGGCGGGTCCGGCCATGAGGCGCTCCCTCTACGACGTGGCGGCGCTGATCGCCCGGATCGTGGTGGGCGTGGTCTTCGTCGCGCACGGATGGCAGAAGCTCACGGGCGGCGGGGCCGGCGCCACCGCGGCGCAGTTCGCCGGGATGGGCGTGCCCCTGCCGGAGGCGTCGGCGTGGTACGCCATCGTCGTCGAGCTGATCGGCGGGATCCTGCTCATCCTGGGCCTGCTGACCCCGCTCGCCGGGCTCCTGCTCGCGATCGACATGCTCGGCGCCGTCCTGTTCGTGCACCGGCGCGCTCTGTTCGTCGGCGAGGGCGGCTTCGAGCTGGCCGGGGCACTCGGCTCGGCCGCGCTGCTGCTGGCCGCCGGCGGCGCGGGCCGGATCAGCCTGGATCACCTGTTCTTCGGCCGCCGGAGGGAGCGGCGGCGGCGGGACGAGGCGGGCCTGCCGTACGTTCCGCCGCTCGCGGCCGAGCCCCGGCAGCCCGCTCCGGCGGACCGGTCGCCGGATCAGCCGGCCGCCCCGGCGGATCGCTCGCCGGAGGGGTCTCCTGGCCTGCCGGAGTCGTCGCCGGGGCAGCCGCCCGCGTCGGCGGGCGGGTCCGGCCCTCCTCGGGGAGACACCACGGGCCACTGATGTTTCCCCCAAGTACGGCGCGCCGCCGTAAATTCGTCGTCCCCGCCCGCTATGGTGTTGTCTCCTTTGGGCTGGAGGCAGGGAAGCGAGCGCGAGCGAGCGACCCGACAGGCACAGGCGGTCTCGGACCCATGTGGCCGACACGGGAGGGCACGTGGGGCGACTCGGGCGGATCGGCCCCTACACGTTGATGGAGCGCCTCGGCCGGGGCGGCATGGGCGAGGTCTACCTCGCCGCCAACCGCCGCGGCGAGATCGTGGCGCTCAAGATGCTCCATGACGTCGTCGACGCCGACTCCGAGGCCCGCGCGCGGCTCGAACGCGAGGTCCGCGCCCTGCGCCGGATCGAAAGCCCCTACGTCGCCCGGGTCCTCGACGCCGACCTCGCGTGCGAGCGGCCCTACCTGGTCATGCAGTACATCGAGGGCGACACCCTCCTGGAGCGGGTGCGGCGTGACGGTCCGCTCCGGGGAGCCGGGCTCGTCACCCTGGCGCAGGGGCTGGCGACCGCGCTGTCGGCCATCCACGCGGCCGGGGTCGTGCACCGCGACCTCAAGCCCTCGAACGTGCTGCTCGGTCCCGGCGGCGAGCCCGTCCTGATCGACTTCGGCATCGCCCAGGTCCTCGACGCCACCCGGCTCACCCTCACCGGCACCTTCCTGGGCACCCCCGGCTACGCCGCTCCGGAGCTGTTCGCCGACGAGCCGGTGCGGGAACCCGTCGACGTGCACGCCTGGGCCGCCACGGTCGCGTTCGCCGCCACCGGGCGCCCCACCTTCGGCCGCGGCACGGTCGAGGCGCAGATGTACGCGATCCTGAACGGCCAGGCGGACCTCGCGGGGGTGCCCGCCGCGCTGCTGCCCCTGGTCCGGGCGGCCCTGCACCGCGAGGCCGGCAAACGCCCCACCGCGGCCGTCCTCGCCACCCGCCTCGGCCGCCTGGCCCGCGCCACCGCCATCGCCTCGGCCGGGGCCGCGCCCGCGAAGAGCGCGGGGCGTGAGGGGGAGCGGAGCGCGCACGCCGGGGAGCGCGTCGTGGCACGGAAACCGGAGGCCCGGACCGCCACCGCCACCGCGGAGGAGCCCCCGAAGGCCGCGAGGGCGGCGGCGAAGACGGCGGATCCCCCGAAGACCGCCAGGACGGCGGCGAAGACGGCGGAGGCGGCCCGCGGGACCCGGCCGGGTCCCGCGCCGGACCGGACGGTCCGGGGGAGCCGCCCCGGAGACGACGAGCGGACCCCGGTCCCCGGTGAGCCGCAGCCGCCGCGGGGCGGGCACCCCGCCGTGGCGGACGGGTCCGTGCCCGCCCGCCGGGCGGTGAGGAGACGGACCGCCCCGGCCGCGGAGGGCGCCCCGGTCAGGACGGGCCCGCTGCCCGCGGGGAGCGCGGCGCTGCTCCTGCTGGCCGTGCTGGCCGTACCGTGCGTGGTGGCCACGGTGATCTGGCCGCTGGCGACCTTCGCCGTCACCGCGGTCTTCGCCGGGCTGGCCCGCGCGATCTGGATGGGGCACTGGCTGGTACGGCGGTGCGGCTCGGCCGGGACGCGCGGCGTGCTGCGCGCGGTGACCTTTCCGCCGACCTTCGCGGTGTCGCTGGTGACCGTGCTGGCCTGGCCCGGGTTGCCGGCCGCGGGGCTCGCCGGGTTCACGCTGTGGGCGATCCTGGGCGGGGAGCTGCCGCCCGAATGGTGGCTGCGGCCCGGGCCCGTCGCCGTCGCCGGCGTCGTGTTCGGCGTCGTCTGCGGCTGGGGCGCCGGTCGTGAGATCGAGAGGGTCAGCTCGCGGATCCCCGAGCTTCGTGACCTGCGCAGGCAGGGGTTGCGCGCGCTGACCGTGCTGGGTGGGTTCGTCGCGCTCTGCGCGACGGCCGTGCGGGCTGTCGCCCTCGCGTTCGGCCTCTGACCGGCGGCCGGCGGGCACGGCGCGTGCTCCTAGACGATCTCAAGGTTGGCCATCATGCCCATGTCCTCGTGTTCGGCGTTGTGGCAGTGGAAGAGGTAGCGGCCGCGATAGCCGTCGAAACGGGTGATGATCTCGGCTGACTCACCCGGCCGCAGGGAGACCGTGTCCTTGAGGCCCGCGTCGTGCGGCAGCGGCGGACGGCCGCCGCGCGAGAGCACCCGGAAACCGGCCAGGTGCAGGTGGACGGGGTGGTGGACGTCGGCGACCAGCCGCCACACTTCGACATCGCCGAGACGGGTGACGACGTCGGAGCGGGCGGGGGCGAACGGCAGCCCGCCGATCAGCCAGCCGTGGCCGCCGTCCATACGGCCGGCGCGGAAGGAGAGGTCGCGCACCCTGACGGCGTCCGACCGGCGCCAGGCCGGCAGGTCGGTGGAGAGGGTGCGGGGGACGCGGCTGTCGTCGGCGGCGCGGCGCGCGACGCGGAAGGCCATCACGTCGCGGGTACGGCCCGAGCCGAGCCGGTTGAGGAGCCTGACGCGGCCGCCGATCGGGACGCCGGAGAAGTCGACGATCAGGTCGTGGCGTTCGGCCGGCGCGATGGGCAGGAGCCGGTGGGTGACCGGCGCGGCGAGCAGCCCCTGGTCGGCGCCGATCTGGACGAGATCGAGGCGGCGTCCGTCATCGGTGACCGCTTCGAGCTCGTAGTGCCGGGCGTTGGAGGCGTTCAGGACACGCAGCCGGTGGCGGGTCGCGTCGACTTCGTGCACGGGCCAGGGGACGCCGTTGACCAGGATCACGTCACCGAGGACGCCGGCGAGATAGGGCTCGCGTACGCCCGGCCGTTCCCGCAGGGCGGGGTCGAGGGCGGGATAGGCGAGGGTGCCGTCGGCGGCGAACGCGCGGTCGGTGATCACGAGGGGCAGTTCGCGCGGCCCCGCGGGCAGGCCGAGGGCGTCCTCGGCGTCGTCGCGGACGATGTGCAGCCCGGCCAGGCCGCGCCAGATCGCGGGGGCGGTGAAGTCCATCCGGTGGTCGTGGTACCACAACAATGCCGCCCGCTGGTCCAGCGGGAAGGTGTAGTCCCGCGTCAGCTCGGTCACCACGGCCCGCGGATCGTGCATGCCCCGCGTGCCGTGCCCGGAGCCGTGCCCCGTGTGCGTGGAGCGCTCCTGCCGGACTCGGGGCAGGACGAGGTCGGTCGGGTACCCGTCGGAGGCCGCCGGGGTCCGTCCGCCGTGCAGGTGCACGACGGTCGGCACGGGCAGTTCGTTGCGGTGCGTCACGGTGACCGGCCGGCCGCGGCGCGACTCGATCGTCGGTCCGGGGAAGGTGCCCTCGTACGTCCACAGCGGTGTCCTGATCCCGGGCAGGATCTCCGCGCTCGCCTCGCGCTGGGTGATCTCGTAACGGCCGGCGCCGACCGGCTTCAGCACGGGTGGGATCGGCAGCGGCACCCGGAACGGCGGCGGCAGCGGTACGGCGCTGCGCAGCTCGGCGCCGGTGACCGACGGCCGGCGGGCCAGCGCGGCCGCGGCCGTCAGCCCGGCGGCCGCCGTCAGCCCGAGCGCCCCGCCGATGCCCAGCATCCGCCGCCTGGTCAGGCCGCGGCCCTCGTCGTGGTCCTCACGCATCACGGGCCTCCCGCCATGGGAGGGGCCGGCGCCAGACGGCGATGAACTGCACGGTGAGCGCGGCGACGGTCATCACGCCCAGCGGGACGTGCAGCCAGAGGGCACCGTTCACGCCGGCGAGGTACTGCACCGTCTCGGCCGTCACCACCGCCGCCGTGGACAGGAACGGCCATGCCTGGCGCAGCCGTACCCACACCACGATCGCCACGATCACCTGCAGGTACCCGATGGAGGTGACCACGTCGGCGCCGACCGCGTGCCGGTGCAGGCCGTCGAAGTCACCGGTCAGATACGCCCCGGCGAACACCGGCTGGCCGGCGATCGCCACCATGTGCGCGCTGACGACGGCTCGCAACGTCCACTCTGCGGGTTTCGGCCGATTCGCGGCCCCGGGGAGCATGTCGCATTTCTCCTCGTTCTGACCTTGGTTGGGGAACGACCCGACATTATGTTCTGGTGGTTATTTCGTCTAAGATCAATATTGCTATGATGTTATGTCCTGGGAGGCATGATGGAGCTGGGCCCGCTCAGGCAGTTCCTGGTGGTGGCGCGGCTGGAACACCTCAGCCGGGCGGCCGAGGAACTGCGCATCGCCCAGCCGTCGCTGAGCCGGACCATCGCCCGGCTGGAGAGTGAGCTCGGCGCCCCGCTGTTCGACCGGAGCGGCCGCCTCCGGCTGAACGACGCGGGCAGGCTCTTCCGCGACCACGTCGAACGTTCCCTGGGCGAGCTCGACGCGGGACGGCGAGCCGTCGCCGAGGCCGCCGGCGGGGGACGCGGCACCGTACGGCTGGCGTCGGAGACCTTCCTCACCCTCACCGGCCCGCTGGCGGCCTACAAGCGGGCCCACCCCTCCGTCGAGGTCGAGCTCCACTGGTCACCGGCCGAGGACATGGCCCGCCGCCTGCGGGCCCAGGACGTCGACCTGTGCGTCGCCTCACAATCGATCCACGCCGAAGGACTGGAGTCGGTGCGGCTGTTCGACGAGGCGGTGGGGGTGGGCGTGCCGCTCGATCACCCGCTGGCGGGCCGTACGTCCGTGCGCGTCGACGAACTCGTCGGCCAGCACTTCGTCGCCGCCCGCGAGGGGCACTGGCAGCGGCGGCTGCTCGACCGGATCTTCGCCGCGCTGGACCACACGCCGAAGATCGTCTGTGAGGTCGACGAGCTCGGCGCCATCGCGGAGCTGATCGGCGCGGGACTCGGCATCGGTCTCGTCCCCGCCTTCGCCCGCCGCAACGCCACACGTGTCCCCGGTGTCTGGATCGCCGTCGACAGTCCCGACTGCCGCCGCACGGTCAACCTGCACTGGAGCGCAGGCAGTCACCTGTCCACCGCCGCCCGCCTGATGCGCGCCACGATCACCGGCTGGGACTGGGCCGCCGGCCGATCGCGGGACGAACGCGGATGACGGGTTCACGGGGCGGCTCGCGGTTCCGGACGCCGACCGTCACGGCGGGCGGTGCGGGTCGTGTCGCGGCGCCCCTGACATTCCGGGGCGCCGTGTCGTCGTACCGGTGAGAGGCCGAAGCGCCAGACCGAAGGGAAGGTACGGACAGCGATGACCACACGACGCGAGGTGGAAGAAGCCGGGATCAGGCGGCGGATCGACGAGATCATCGAGGGGCTGCGGGCCAAGGATCTGGAGGCCCTGCGGCGGCTTTACACGACGGACGTCGTGTCCTTCGACGTCGAGCCACCGCTGCAGCACGTCGGGGTGGACGCGAAACTGAAGAACTGGGCGAATGTGTTCGCGTTCTTCCAGGATGTGGATTACGAGGTCCGCGACCTGGCGTTCACCATGGGTGACGATGTGGCGTTCGGGCACGGCTTCGGCCGGCTCAGCGGCACGCTGAAGGACGGGACGGCGACGAGCGGCATGTGGGTCCGGGCCACCTTCTGCTTCCGGAAGGTCGACGGCCGCTGGCTGATCGCACACGACCAGGTCTCCGTGCCGTTCGACATGGCGAGCGGCGAAGGGGTGACCGACCTCGAACCCTGACGGGGCGCGGCAGGCGTGACGGCGGTCACGGCTCGCCGTATCCGACGGCCGTCTCTCACGGACGGGACGGACGCCGCCCGTGGGAACCGGGGTCGCGGCCGGTACGGCGGCCCGTCTCCGCGGTGTTCACGATGACGCCCCTGAAAGGCCCGGGAACGTCTCTCCCGGGCCTTTGGGCCTGCATCAGTTGCCGTCGCGGCGGGCGAAGCGGTTGAAGATGCGCTCCCCGGCGTTGACCGCGCCCTCGGCCACGTCGCGCAGCACGCCGATGAAGGGGTCCTGCGACTGCGACCAGGACTCACGATAGGAGCGGGCGGCGGCCTTGATCTCCTCGGTGATCTTCGCGTCGGCGTCGTCGGCCCGGCGGGGGTAGTCACCGCCGATCATGCGCTCGTAGTCACCGCTGCGGCGCCACCTGTCGAGCTCGGCGACCCGCGAGACCGCGAACGGGTGGGTGGTGCCCAGCAGGTTGAGGACCTTCAGCAGGCCGTCGCGGACGTCGCCGGCCGTGTCGTACTCGCGTGCCTGGTCGAGGAACGCCTCGATGTTCATCTCGTGCAGGCGCGAGCCGCCGGCCAGCTTCATCAGCGCGCGCAGCGCGGCCTCCGGGTCCTGACCGCAGAGCAGACCGCCGCGGTCGGCCGACAGCTCCGACTTGCGGTGCCACTCCTCCAGCCCCGCGACGATGGCGCGCAGGCCGATGTAACCCAGCGGGATCCACGCCACGCGGCTGGCCAGGCGGGTCAGGATGTCGAGCATGGTGCGGTAGACGGCGTGACCCGACAGGATGTGCGCGGTCTCGTGGCCGATGACGAAGCGCAGCTCCTCGGCGTCCATCAGGTCGAGCAGGCCGGTGGTGACGACGATGAACGGGTCGTCGAAGCCGATCGCCTTTGCCTGCACCGCCGGGCTCTGCTGGACGTAGATCTCCGGGATGCGGTGGAGATCGAGGACGTAGGCCGCGTCGCGGCCCATGTCGTGCAGGGCGCGGAACTGCGTGTCGCCGGTGCGCACGGCCGAGGCGAGATGGATCAGGCGCAGACGGCGCTCGCTGACCAGGCCGGACATCTGCTTGAGCACCGTGTCGAAGCCGCTGAGCGAGCGCAGGGCGACCAGCGCGGACCGATCAGCGGGATGTTCGTAGGCGCGGGAGCTTATGCCTGGCAGCTGCACGCGGTTGCGATCCGGGGTGGTGGTCATGCCCGGCATGCTACGTCGGACCCGCCTGGTGTGCGCGGGACCGGGGAAAGCCGGTCACGGGCCGCGCGCTAGGGTCCTTGCCATGAGGAACGCATCCGGCCGCGGGGGGAAGCGGCGCCTGGGCGTCATGGGCGGCACCTTCGATCCCATCCACCACGGCCACCTGGTGGCCGCCAGTGAGGTCGCCCACCACTTCGATCTCGACGAGGTGGTCTTCGTCCCCACCGGGCGCCCCTGGCAGAAGGCCGACAAGACGGTCTCCGCGCCGGAGGACCGCTACCTGATGACGGTCATCGCGACGGCCTCCAACCCGCGTTTCTCGGTGAGCCGGGTGGACATCGACCGGCCGGGGCCGACCTTCACCATCGACACGCTGCGGGAGATCTCCGCCGAGCGCGGCCCGGACACCGAGCTGTTCTTCATCACCGGGGCCGACGCGCTGGCGCAGATCCTGAGCTGGCGTGACATCGACGAGCTGTTCACCATCGCCCATTTCGTGGGCGCCACCCGGCCCGGCCACGTGCTGCACGACCCCGGGCTCCCCGAGGGCCGGGTCAGCCTGGTGGAGATCCCGGCGCTGGCCATCTCGTCGTCGGAGTGCCGCGACCGGGTGGCTGCGGGCGAGCCCATCTGGTATCTCGTGCCCGACGGCATCGTGCAGTACATCAACAAGCGCGGCCTGTACCGGCCGGAGGACGACTGAGAGGGGTCGCTCACGTCTCCGGGAGATCCTTCGGCCTCCTGCGTTCCTCCAGGGCGGCGAGGGCGGCGTCCAGGTCGGTGCCCGCCACGACGACCTCGACGTACCTGTTGGTCAGCCATCCGGCCAGCTGCGCGTTGAGGCCTCCCTCCCCGACGGCGTTGCGGAACTGCTGCGGCGTCACGGCCACGACCGCGTTGTCGTCATTGACGCGCATGTCGACGATCTCGGCGGGGTGCAGGGCGTTGGCGAGGTAGGTGCGCAGGTCGCTGGAGTAGGCGATGATCTCCATCCGCTCGGTGCGGGCGGGTCTGTTCAGGAGGCGTTGCGCGGCGTCGACGTGGGTGTTCTCGACACCCACGCACGCGCCCACCGCGTCCAGGTGCGGCTTCGTCGGGGCCACCACCACCTTGGTGCGGGCTCCCATGACCCGCTCGACGGCCGTCACGACGGCCCTGCCGTCGATGATCTCCTGTACCTGGGACGCCATCGCCCGTTCCGCCAGCTCGGAGGCGGTGATGGAGAGCAGCCACCGGCCCGGTCCACCGGCCGTGGCCGGTTGGAACTCCACGGTGAGGGCGGTGACGACGTCTCCCGGCCGCAGTCGCACCGGAACGACCCCCTCCGGGAGGTTGGCCGTGTCAGGGCGCCAGATCACCGCCTTGCGCGAGTACCCGACCCCCGCGTCGTGGAACACGCAGTCGAACCGGTCCGGTTTGCTGGCGGAGACGTACGCGGTGACGAGGGTGCCGCGGCGCGGTGGAGCGGCCAGGTTCGGCTGGCGGTAACCGAGGGCGGGACGGCCTGTGACGCACTTCAGGTCGACGATGAACGAGGCGGCCTCGTCGGGGGTGATCCGCAGCGTGTCCGCCACCAACTGCGTCGGGGTCAGCCGTACCCTGTCGCCGCAGAACCCGCATCGAGCCTGGTTCCGCCGGATCTCCAACGACGGCCTGGCGTCCTTGAACGGGTGCCTGCCGGGCCGGGGGCAGCTCCATCGGGTGGGATCGTCGGCGGCGGCGGAGCACCCCAGCCGGGACAGGACCGTCTCGATCGGCGTGGCGTTCGCCCGCGCCAGCTTCTGGTAGGTCGTCAGGTCGGCGACGGGCTCGACGACCTCGTACGCGTGCCGCTGACGGAGCCTTCGGTGCGTGCCGGCGCCACTCCGGATCCGGTGGAGGTCGACTCCCTGGCCGGGGGAATCCTTGCGCAGTGGCTCCGGTTCACGGCCGGTTGAAAGAAAGGGGAGGCGTTCCCGTCCGAGATGCCGGATTCCGGACACGAGCGCGAAACACAGGAGAGCGGGCTTGACCCGGCCGGGTGGGACCATGCGCAACCGGTACGCGTGGCGGATGAGCGACACGTCCTCCGGGCTGAGTCGTGTTTCCGGATCGAAGGGCACGTGCGGCAGGTGACCGGGATCATCCCCGCCGACCTGGGCCCAGGTCGGTATCTCCGCCGGCCGGCCCGCGTCGGTCAGCCCGCGGCCCTCGTCGTAGGTCCGTCCGAGGTCGAGCGGAACCCCTCTGACCTGTGCCTCGACCCATCGGCCCACCAGGCCGCAGACGGCCGCGTAGTAGGGGATGACATCCGGGTCGTCTCCGGCGACGAACGACATCCTGGAGCGCCGGTCGGCGATCGTCAGGCCCCGGCCGGTCCACGCTTCGATGACGGCGGCGACGTGGTCGCCGGGATCGGGGGGGAGGTCGACCGTGAGGGTGTTAGTCCGTGTCGGGGACATCGGCTCCGGCCAGACGACGGCTATCTGGCTATTCCGCTTCGCCACGATACTTACCTCTATATAGATTACGCCGTAGATTCACTGACATAATCACACGAAATTAGCCTGCTCTTGGAGGGTCCGTGCTCGAATTGTCGGCCGTCATCAAGGAACTGCGTGCCGAGCTGACGAAGTCGATGGAATCGGCCGGGGGCGAGCGGCTGAGGTTCGGGGTGGGGCCCATCGAGCTGGAGATGACGATGGCGGTCACCCATGAGGCCGCGCTGAACGGCAAGGTCAGGTTCTGGGTCGTGGAGACCGGCGCGGACGCCAAGGCGGTCGACGTGCAGACCCACCGGGTGAAGCTCACCCTCACCCCCGAGTCGGAGGGCGGGTCACCGTACATCGGCGGCTACGGACAGGAGGGCGAGGACTGAACGGCGAACGCGCCGGGCAGGTCATCGTCGACCTGCCGAACGAGAAGAAACGGTACGGCTCGGGCTACCGCGTGACCTCCGAGGTGGTCCTGACCGCCGCCCACGTGATCGAGAACGCGCGGGACATACACGTGCGTTTCACCGCGGACCGGACACGCAAACTGCCCGCGACGCCGCTGTGGACGGAAGGCGACCTCGCCGCCCTCCGCGTCCCCTCGGAGGGCGCTCTCCCGCCGGTGCGCTACGGACTGGTGGACCCCGGCGGCACCACCGAGCTGCGCTGCCAGGCGGTCGGCTTCCCCCTGTGGAAGCACCGTGACACGGTGCGGGACAGCGCTCAGGTGACCGGTGTCGTCCTGCCGCTGGAGAACCGGTACGGAGGCACCCTGGGCGTCGCCGTCGACCGCCCGCCGGCCGAGGACCGGACCGAATCCCCCTGGCAGGGCATGTCGGGGGCCGCCCTCTTCGTCGGAGACAGGCTCGTCGGCGTCATCTCCGAACATCACCTCCGCGAGGGAGCCGGGCACCTGACCGCTCTGCGTGTCGACTGGGCGTCGGCGCTGACGCCGGAGCGGCAGGCGGAGATCGGCTGCGCCGGGGCCGTCGTCGTCAACCCGCCGCCCCGGCGGGAAACCAACGACTACCTGGCCCGGATGCGTCACCTGGCCCCCGCCGGAGGGCTCCGGGACCGTGACGGGGACCTGGCGGAGCTGGCCGCCTTCTGCCGGGGCGAGGAGCCGTACCTGTGGGTGCGGGGACGCCCGTGGTCGGGCAAGACCGCGCTGGCCGCCTCCTTCGCCCTGGCCCCTCCGCCGGGGGTGCGGGTCGTCGCCTTCTTCGTCTCCGATCACGCCGACGCCGACGCCTTCCTCCAGGCCGTGAGCAGGCAGCTGGAGGCCGTCACGGGGACGCCGGGCGAGACGGCCCATCTGGACGATCTCCTGGAGGAGGCGGCACGCCGCTGCCGGGAGGACGGGGAGCGCCTGCTCCTGCTGGTGGACGGGCTGGACGAGGACGAGGGGACGGACCGCAGCATCGCCGCCCTGCTGCCCCACCATCCGCCGGAGGGGGCCCGGGTGCTCGTCACCGGCCGGCCCCACCCCGGCGTACCCGACGACGTGCCGTCCGGCCATCCGCTCCGCACCTGCCGTGTACGGGAGCTGACCCCGAACGCGCACGCCACACACGTGGAGATCGAGGCCAAGAACGATTTCCACTGGTTGATCGGGGTTCCGCAGAACGGCGAGCTGCTGGGTTTCGTCGCCGCGGCCCAGGGCGCGCTCACGCGGGACGATCTCGCCGCGCTGACGGGTCTGCCGCGCTACGAGGTCGAGCGCCGGCTCGGCAACCGGATCCTCACCCGGACCGACGACGGCTACCTGTACGCCCACGAGACGCTGTACCGGATGGCCGAGGAGTACCTCGCCCCCGGCCTCGGCGAACATCGGAAGCGGATCCACGAATGGGCCGACTCCCACCGCGCGCGGGGCTGGCCCGAGGACACGCCCGCCTACCTCCTCCTCTCCTACGGCCGGCTCCTGACCGACCGCGCGCGCCTGGTGGACCACGCGCTCGACCACGCCCGCCACGAGCGGATGCGCGGCCTCGTGGGCGGCGGGTCGGCCGCCGTCCGCGAGATCACCGCCGCCCAGCGGGCCGTCCTCGGCGAGGCCGAACCCGACCTGCTCACCCTGGCGCGCCTGGCCGTCGCCCGCGACCGGCTCAGCGTGGCCACCTTGCCGCCGCCGGTGGAACTGCCCGTCCTGTGGGTCAGGCTCGGCGAGTCCGGCCGGGCGGTCAGGCTGGCCCGCTCCGTCGTGGACGCGGACGCGCGCGCCAAGATCCTGGCGGCCGTCGCGAAGGCGATGGCCGAGGCGGGCGAGCCGGGCGCCGCGGAGACCCTGGCGCGCTCCATCGACCGGGTGGAACAGCGGTCATGGGCCCTGGCCGCCGTCGTGAAGGCGATGGCGGAGGCGGGCGAGCCGGGCGCCGCGGAGACCCTGGCCCGGTCCATCGAGGAGACGGACCGGCGGATCTGGGCGCTGGCCGCGGTGGCGCGGGCGAGCCGGTCGGCCGGGCTCCTCGACGAGGCGGAGCGGCTGATCCCGTCCGTCACGGATCCGGACACGCAGGCACAGGCGGTGGTCACCCTGGTGAGGGCCGCCGCCGAATGCGGCGACGTGGCGCGGGCCGAGGTCCTCGTCCACCGGATCCCGCGCATGGGCCAGCGGGTGCCGGCGCTGAGCGCCGTCCTGAGGGCGCTCGCCGGAGGCGACCGCGATCGGATCCCGGCCGTCATGAAGGAGGCCGAGGAGGCGGCCGAGACGATCCTCCGCGAACGCGGTCAGGATCGGGCCCTGGGCGCGCTGGTGACGGCCATCGCCCGCTGCGGCGACGTCGCACGGGCCGTGGCCCTGGCGGACCGCCTGCCTCCCTACCCGCGGTCGTCCGCGCTGGCCGCGCTGGCCGGCGCGGTCGGCGCCGACGGCGATCCGGAACGCGCCCAGGAGCTGGTGGACGCCATTCCCCTCGACTTCCGGCGCGCGCACGCGCTCTGCGCCCTGGCGAAGGAGGTCGCCGGGCGGGGCGACAGGCCGTGGGCGGCGGACCTGGCGGAGGAGGCCGAGGCGCTGACCCGCGGCGTCGCCACCCGGGGACGACGCATCCGGGCGATGGTCGCCGTGGCCGAGGCGTTCGGCGCGTGCGCGGATCCCAGGGCCGAGACCGTGGCCTCGGCGATGGACAGCCCCCACCACCGCGTCCGGGCGCTCGCCGCGGCGGCCGGGGCGACGCCGGATCCCGGCCGGGCGCGCGAACTGGCCGAGCAGGCGGAGACACTGGCTCGTACGCGGGCGCCGTCCACCCCCTGGGCACAGGTGCCGGCCGCCGTCGCGGACGCGGTCGCGGCGGGCGGGGACCTCGACCGGGCCGAGGAGTTGGCCCTCGCGATCCCCGAGCCGGCCGTCAGGACGAGGGTGCTGACCGGCCTGGTGAGGCTGCTCGCCGGCCGGGACGTGGCACGGGCCGAGTCCGTGGCCCGTGAGCGGATCTCCGGCGCCGAGGACCGGGACAGGGCGCTGGCGTGGGTCGCCGGGGCGCTCGCCGCCCGTGGGGAGTTCGACCGGGCTGAGGAGCTGGCGCTGTCGCTGTCGAGCGCGGACCTCCGGGCACATGCGCTGGCCCTGGTGGTGAGGGAGATCCCCGACGTGAAACGGGCCGTCGCCGTGGCGCGGAGGATCCCCCACGCGGACCGGCGTGACCAGGTCAGGGTCGGCCTGGTCCAGACCATGGCCGCCCGTGGGGCGCTCCGCCGGGCCACGGTTCTGGCGCGTGGGCTGACGGCGGCGGACCACCGCGCGAACGCGCTGCTCGCCGTGGCCACGGCGGGCGGGGGAGGCATCGACCGCGAACCGCTGAAGGAGGTCGAGAAGCTGATCCGGCGGGTCCCGGACGAGGGCAGGAGGACCAGGCTGCTGGCCTCCCTGGTGAGGGCGCTCGCCGGCGCCGGCCGGCCGGGTCACGCGGAGCGCCTGGCTCGCGGCATCCCGTCTCCCGAGAAGCGGGAGGGCGCGCTGGCCGACGTGGCGGCCGCGCTCGTCGCCCGGGGAGAGGTGAGGAAAGCCCTGGCCATGGTCCGGAAGATGGTGGCGCCGTCCTCCAGGGCGCACGCTTACGTCGCCGTGGTGAGGGCGCTCTCCGAGCGTGGGGACGTGGCCGCCGCGTTCGAGGTCGCCGCGAAGGAGATCCCCACGGCCGACCACATGGCTCACGCGTTCACGGTCCTGCTCAGGGCGGACCCGGGCGGCGGGGACGGCGGGGACGGCGGGGGGATGGTCGCGGAGATGGTCAGGCGGCTGGAGTCCCAGTTCCCCGCCCGCATCACCCATCCGGACCGGCAGCTCCCGGCCTTCGTGGAGGTGCTGCGGGCCGTCGCGGACGGCGCGGGGCCGTCCGCCGCGGGTGGCCTGGCGGACAGGATCGAGGAGCTGGCCCTCGGGATCGAGGACGAGGACCGGCGGGCGCAGATCCTGATGGCCCTGGCGAGGACCGTCGAGCCGCCCCGGGCCCGGCGGCTGCTGGCGCGAGTGCTGAGCGGACCGGCCTGGACGGCCGCCCTGAGCGCGCTGCACGATGCGGAGCCGCGCGCGCTCCCGGCCATCGCCGGGGAGTTCCTCCACCACCGCCCCGGCTGACGTTTTCGCCGGTACGGCCGCCCGCCGGCACGCCCCCGGCGGGTGTCCCGCGACGCCGGAGGGCTCCACGGTCTCCCCACGGCCCGCGAGGTCACCCGCCGCGGCTCTCCCGCGGACGCCCGCCCGGCGGGCGGCGGGAGTCCACGGTGTGGAATCGGCTGGCACACGACAGGCGTTGTAATGGGGTGGTAACACCGTTAGGCGCCGCGCTCCGGTGGTTTCCGGGAACCACTCTGATGGGGCACCCTTGGAAGCCGACGGTGCCGACTACAGGAGGACTGACCGACACGTGACCGCAACCGACAGATCCGTCCAGCTCATCAGGATCGCCGCAGAGGCCGCCGCCGACAAGCTGGCCGACGACATCCTCGCCTACGACGTGAGCGACCAGCTCGTCATCACCGACGCGTTCCTGCTGTGCTCCGCCTCCAACGACCGCCAGGTCCGCGCCATCGTCGACGAGATCGAGGAGAGGCTGCGGCTCCAGGCCGACGCCAAGCCCGTCCGCCGGGAGGGCGAGCGTGAGGGCCGCTGGGTCCTCCTCGACTACATCGACATCGTCGTGCACGTCCAGCACGAGGAGGACCGCACCTTCTACGCGCTCGAGCGCCTGTGGAAGGACTGTCCCTCCATCTCCCTGCCGGACAGCGTGGCCCAGGTCGCGGCCCAGCGCGCCCGCCGGGCGGTATCTGAGTGAGCCGCCGTGTCGTCTGCCTGAGGCACGGCCAGACCCTCTGGAACGTCGAGAAGCGCTTCCAGGGGCACACGGACATCGCGCTGGACGAGACGGGCCTGGCGCAGGCGGCCCGCGCCGCGTCGCTGCTCGCCGCCCTCAGGCCCACCCTGATCGTCTCGTCCGACCTGCGGCGGGCGTACGACACCGCCTCGGCGCTCGGCCGTCTCACCCGTCTCGAGGTGGCGGTGGACAAGGACCTCCGCGAGAGGGGCGGCGGCGAGTGGGAGGGGCTGACCCGCGCGGAGATCGCCGCCGGCTGGCCCCGGGAGTTCGCCGACTGGGAGGCGCCCGGCGGCGAGCCCGTCACCCACGTCGCCGAGCGGGTGTCGGCGGCGATCCGCCGCTGGGCGGATCGCCTGACGCCGGACGGGCTGCTGGTGGTCGCCTCCCATGGAGCGGCGATCCGCCTGGGCATCGCCCGGCTCATGGGCCTGCCGGAGGAGTTGTGGCCGGCCCTGGGCGGTCTGGGCAACTGCTCGTGGTCGGTCCTGGAGGAGGGCCGCAAGGGCTGGCGCCTGACGGAGCACAACGCCGGCACCCTCCCCGAGCCGGTGCAGAGCGACGACAGCCCCGAGGCGACGCAGTCCTGACGTCGCGCGGGCCCGCGGCCACCCGCGGCCCCGCCGGCGTCGGCCGGTGCCACACGGCCCCACGGCCACACGGCCACACGGCCACACGGCCCCACGGCCCCACGGCCCCACGGACTCGCCGTCGTCATCGGCGACGGCCGTCCCGCCGCCGCCCGGACCCGCGCCCTGCCGCGCCGGGTGCGGGCCGTACCGCGGCGATTAGGCGATCGTGCCGGATCCCTATATGCTTCCCAAGCGCCGCGACGAGAGCACTCGGAGCGGTGACCAGGGGCTATGGCGCAGCTGGTAGCGCGCCTCCATGGCATGGAGGAGGTCTGGGGTTCGAATCCCCATAGCTCCACCGAAGGGTGGTTCCCGAAACTGCCCGGAAGTGCTGACGAGATCCCGTCCGATCGGTTCGATCGGGCGGGATCTCGCCGTTTCCCGGCTGATCAGGTCGCCGCCGGGCTCGGCCGGGCATGCCCGGCCGAGCGTCACCCGGACCGCCACGGCGACCATGGGGCCGGCGGCGGACCGGGTCACCGGGTCAGAAGGCGGTGATGGTGGCCGGGGCACGTTCGGCGCGGCTGAGCGCCCGCAGGACGCCGGTCGGGCCGTGACGGCGCACGGCCAGGCGGGCCAGCAGGCCGATCACCGTGTCGGCGGCGCCGGGCGGGAGCGCGGGTGTCGCCACGCCCACGCTGACCGCCAGGTCGTCGGAGTGGACGGCGAGCTCCATCATCCGGGTGATGAGCATGTCGTCGAGCGTCAGTGACCACGGTCCCCACAACGAGATGCGCACCGGCCGGTTCTCCGCCGAGGCGAGGGCTCCGTCCAGTTCTGCGAGGGCCGCGTCAACGCGCGCCACCAGCGCCGCGTGTCCTTCGGCCGAGACCTCCCGGCCGCCTCGCCGGATACGGACGTTGATGTCGTCGTCGAGGCTCGCGCCGATCCAGTCCACCCGGGTGTAGTGCTCCAGCAGGGCGATGGTCTCCTCCCGCGGCACCGGCCCGGTCAGAAGCGGCGGGACGGCCAGGATCTGGTAGGCCAGGTGTCCCGCGAGACCGGCCACACCGAACTCCGGCAGCGCGCTCGGCCGGCTCCAGGCGGCGGCGACCTCCGGGCCGCGCAGCAGATCGGCGGCCGAGCGGGCGGTGGACAGGAAATCGGCTCTGGTGCCGGTCATTCACCTACTCCTTCCAGCGAAACTCCACCCGCCATTGTGAAGCCGTCCGGCCCGGATCACGAGGGGGCGGGCGGAGCGGAACGCGCGGTGCGGCGCCGTACGGCCCGCCACAGGGGGACGGCGCCCAGCAGGACGGCGCACCCGGCGCCGGCGATCCACATCACGGGGGAGGCGGGCGCGGTGGCAGACGCCCCGGCGATCACGTAGACGGCGTTGCCCGGCACCGTGCCCAGCAGCGTCGCGGCGGCGAACGGCCACGGCCGCACCCCGGAGAGGGCGGCGCCGAGGTTGACCGCGGCGAACGGCACCCCCGGCAGCAGGCGCAGCGCCAGCACGCCGCCGAATCCGTGGCGGGTGAGCCGCCGGTCGAGCGCGGTCAGGACCCGGCCCCGCAGCAGCGGCCGCAGGGCGTCCCGGCCGAGCAGCCGGGCGGCGGCGAAGGCGGTCACCGCGCCCGCGGTGGTGCCCGCCACGGCGAGGGGCAGGCCGTAGGCGATGCCGAACAGGGCGCCGGCGGCGGCGCTCAGCGCGGGTTTGGGAACGAAGGCGAACGTGCCCAGCGCGTAGACCGCCACGAAGGCCGGACCCGCCCAGATCCCGGACGTGAGGCCGCCCGCGCCGGAGGCGAGCGACCGCTGGGGCTCCCAGAGCAGCACCGCCCCGGCGGCCGCTCCGAGGAGCAGGACGAGCAGCGCCAGACGCGCCCACGGCGACAGCAGGAGGCGGGCGGCACCCCGGGCGGGGGCGGGAGGGGCCTCCGGGCCGGAGGACGCCTGCGAGGCGGCGGCCGGCGGCCGGGCCGCAGCGGCGTCGGCGGCGTCGTCGGCGTCGGAGGTGGCACGGGAGGCGGTCACGGCGGCTTCCTGCGGATGGTTTCGGGAACGGCCTCCACCGTATGCCGTCCGGCGAGGCGTGCCCTCCGGGGTGAGGTCAGGGGTGCGGCCGCTCCAGCTCGCGTAGCCGCAGTCCCGCCTCGGCGATGCGGTCCTCGCCGTAGACCGCGATGCCGTGCCGCAGCAGCAACGCGGTGGTGACGCCGTCGCCGGGCACGCGTCCGCCGCCGAAGGCGCCGTCGTGGACGACGAGGCTGCCGCAGGAGGGGCTCGCCTCCTTCAGGATCGCCAGCCTGACGCCGGACGCGCGGGCGGCCTCCAGCGCCGCGTGCGCGCCCGCCAGGAACGCCCCGGTGACGTCGGCTCCGGCGGCGGTCAGCACCCGGGCGCGGCCGTCCAGCACGGCCTCGCCCCCGGCGCCGCCCTCGATCTCGGCGGCGGGCCGCGGAACGGGCAGGCCGCCCGACACCTCGGGGCAGAAGGCGATGAGCCGCCCCTCCTTCCGCCAGGCGGCCAGCAGCGCGTCACCGCTCGTCTTGGCGGCGCCGTCGTAGCGGACCCGGCGCCCCATCAGACAGGCGCTGACCAGGATTCTCTCCACCCGCCCAAGCCTAGGCCGCCGACGCGGAGGGCGGGGTGGGCGGGCAGTACGCTGATGACCATGTCCGCAGGCCCTGTGATGATCCGGTGATCGGCCCGTTCGCGGCGGCGCTGATCGCGCTGTCGCTGCTGATCGTCGTGGCGGGCGCCGTCACCGCCGCCCGGGGCCGCGCGATGGGGACCGTGCTGCTCGGCGCGCTGGCGGTGCTGGAGACCGCCCTGCTCGTCCAGGCGGGGCTCGCGATCGCCGCGCTGGCGGGCGGTCAGGAGATCGGGGAGACGGCCACCTTCGTCGGCTATCTCATCGGGGTCCTGGTCATCCCGCCCGCGGCGGCGTTCCTCGGGCTCGCCGAACGTTCGCGCTGGGGGGCGGTCGTGGTCGCGGTGGGCGGCTTCGCCGTCTGCGTCATGGTCGGCCGGCTGTTGCAGCTCTGGCAGGGCGCGGCGTGAGCGGCGCGGCGGAGGGGGAGGAGCAGGTGGCCGGGGGAGACGGGCACGACCGAGGCGAGGAACGGCACGGCGGCCGCCGCGCCGGAACCGGCGGGGGCGAGCCGGCGATCGGCAGCGGGCCGGGGCGCGCCCTGGTCGCGGTGTACGGGCTGTTCACACTGGCCGCGGGCGCGCGCGCCGCCGTGCAGATCGCGACGCGGTTCTCCGAGGCGCCGGTGGCCTACACGCTGTCGGCCTTCGCCGCCGCCGTCTACCTGGTGCTCACGATCGCGCTGGCCAGGGGGAACCGCAGGCTGGCGCTGGCCGCGTGCTGCGTGGAGCTGGCCGGGGTGCTCGTGGTGGGGACGCTCAGCATGGCGGACCCAGCGGCGTTCCCGAGCGCCACGGTCTGGTCCGGCTACGGCAGCGGCTACGTGTTCATCCCGCTGGTCCTGCCGTTCGTGGGGCTTTACTGGCTTTTGAGACGCCGCTAGTTAGACCGGTACCGCATCGGGCAGGTCTGCACCCCGTACACGAAAAGGGAGGCAGGACTGTGAGCACGATCGAACAGTCGATCGACGTGAACGTGCCGATCCGTACGGCCTACAACCAGTGGACCCAGTTCGAGAGCTTTCCCGAGTTCATGGAAGGCGTCGAGTCGGTCAAGCAGCTGACGGACACCCGTACGGCGTGGGTCGTCGAGATCGCCGGGGTCCGCCGCGAGTTCGAGGCGGACATCACCGAGCAGCACCCCGACGAGCGGGTGGCCTGGAAGTCGCTGGACCGCCCCCACCAGGCCGGTGTGGTGACCTTCCACCACCTGGGTCCCGAGACCACCAAGGTCACGCTCCAGATGGAGTACGACCCGGAGGGCCTCGTCGAGAAGGTGGGCGACTGGCTGCAGATCGTCCGCACGCGCGTCCGCGGCGACCTGGAGCGCTTCAAGACGTTCATCGAGGCGCGCGGCGGCGAGACCGGTTCCTGGCGCGGTGACGTGCCGGGCCCGCAGGACAGGGAGGCGGGCGTCGGCGGCGTTCCCGGCGGCGTGACCGGCACCGGCGGGGTGACCGACGTCGGCGGCGGCTTCGGTGAGCCGGTTCCGCCGGGCACCGTCGGCGGCCAGAACTTCCCGCCGAGCCCCTCGCTTCCCCCGCCCGGTGGCGGCCCGGTGCCGCCGGCCGGCCGCCGGCTCGGTGAGGAGCCGCCGCCCGCCCCCGGTCCGGTCATCTGACGCGGCCGGAGCGGGAAAGGCCGATCTCCCGGAGCGCGGTACGGCGGGCCCCGCCGTCCCGCGCCGGAGATGCCGGAGACCTCGGAGGAGGGGAGAGCCGGGCCACGCCCTGTAAGAGGCGCGGTGGCCCGGTTTTCACGTTGTCACGGGTTTCCCGGGTCAGGAACAAATCACCGTTTGGCCCCTGTTACAGTTGAGTCTGCCAATCATCCTACGATTCGACGACTCGACTGACGGAGGTCTGGAACCGCATGAGCGTGCTCACCCAGGAGACGCGCAGCCGCACCGGTGGATCGTCAGGATCTTTGGCCTGGTTGCTCGTGGCGGGGATCATCCTCGCCGCCCTGAACCTGCGCACCGCCGTCACCAGCGTGGGGCCGGTTCTCGACCAGATCTCCTCCGGACTCGGCATGTCCGGGGCCGGGATCGGCCTCCTCACCACCCTCCCCGTACTGATCTTCGCCACGGTCGGCGCGGTGACGCCGGCACTGGCGAGGAGGGTCGGCGAGCACCGGCTGCTGCTGGCCGCCCTGGTCGTGCTCGGCACGGGCCTGCTGGTCCGCGCGGTGGTGGGCTCGGCGGGGATCTTCCTGGTCAGCAGTGCCCTGGCGCTGTCGGGCGGCGCGGTGGGCAACGTGCTCATCCCCACCCTGATCAAGCGCCACTTCCCCGGCAGGGCCGGGACCATGACAACCGTCTACACCACAGCGCTCGCGGTCGGCACGATGCTCGCCGCCGCCGCGACGGTGCCGATCGAGCGGGCCGCCGACGGCAACTGGCACGTGGCGCTGGGAGTGTGGGCGGCGCTGGCCGCCGTCGCCGTCATTCCGTGGCTTGCGCTGTTGCGCAGTGAGCCGGAGCGGCACGCGGGCAGCAAGACGTTCGGCGCCCGGGCCCTGGTGCGCAGCAGGCTCGCCTGGGCCGTCGCCGCGTACTTCGGCACCCAGAGCATGGTGGCCTACATCATGTTCGGGTTCCTGGCGAAGATCCTCATCGACGGCGGCTACACCACCGGGCAGGCCGGGCTGCTGCTGGGCGTCTTCACCGCGATCAGCATCCCGGTCTCGATGGCCGTGCCCGCGGTGGCCACCAGGTTCGCCGACCAGCGGCCCGTGGTGGCGGCCTTCGTGGTCTTCTACCTGGCCGGCTTCCTCACCCTCTGGCTCGCCCCGCCCGCCCTGGCCTGGCTGTCCACCGTGCTCATCGCCATCGGCATGGGGTCCTTCCCGCTGGCGCTGACCATGCTCGCGCTGCGCACCCGCACCCCCGAGGCCACCGCCGCGCTGTCCGGCTTCGGGCAGAGCGCCGGATATCTCATCGCGGGCGCCGGGCCGCTGCTGGTCGGCGTGATGCACGAGGCCACCGGCGGCTGGACGACCAGCTACCTGCTGCTGGTCGCGGTGGTCCTGGTGCAGCTGGCGGCCGGCTGGTACGCGGGCCGCGACCGCTACCTGGAGGACGAGCGGGTCCTGTCCCGCTGACCTTCCTCCGTGCGCGCCGGTACGGCCCGCGCCCCGACGGGGGCGGCGCGGGCCGTACCGGCATGCTGCATGATGTGGGGATGGACATCGGCGGATCGACATCGGTCAGCTTCCCGCGGGGCGAGGTCAGGGGGCGCTCGGCGGTCGTGGCGACCTTCCCGGTGGACGGGCGCCACGGCACGGTCGTGGCCGAGACCCCGTTCCACCCCCTCGACCACACCTGGCCCGACCAGCCCGCGGACACCGGCACGATCGGCGGTCTGCCCGTCGCCGACTGCGTGACCGGTGCCGTGATGGACGGCGAGGAGACCGTCCACCTCGGCCCGGACATCCCGGTGCGCCGCGGCGCGCCCGGCTGGAGCTGGCTGGTCGTCCACGTGACCGACGACCCGGTGACGGACGCCGAGGTCGAGCTGGCGGTGGACGCCGAGGTCCGCCGGGCCCTGTCGGCCGGGCACACCGCCTGCCATCTCGCCGCGCTCGCGCTCAACGCGGCGCTGGCCGGACGGTGGCGCAAGGAGGTCCCCGCCGACGGGCTGGGCCACCCCGACTTCGACCAGGCGGCCATCACGTCCTCGCGGATCGTGCCGGACGGCAGCGTGGACGTCTACCGCCTGGGCAAGTCGCTGCGCCGCAGGGGGTTCTCGGCCGAGGGACTGGCCGCGGAGCTGCCGGAGATCGCCCAGCGGGTGGACGCCCTGCTCAAGGAGTGGGTCGCGGCGGACGCCCCGGTCCGGATCGACAGCCCCGGCCCCGAGCTGACCGCCCGCCGGACCTGGCACTGCGGCCTGCCCGGCGCGGAGGTCTCCATCCCCTGCGGGGGCACGCACCTGTCGCGCACCTCCGAGCTCGGCTCGGCCGGCGTCACCCTGGAGCTGTCGGAGGACGGCGCCGAGCTGACCATGCACACCGTCACGGGCTGACACGGCTTCTGTCACGGTTTCCCGGTATCGCACGAAAACCCGTTGGGCGCCTTCCGGCTACGATCTACCATTCCTTTGCGAAGGGCCGGGAAACGGGGGGACCGTGGCGGGAACAGTCGTCGTCGAGCCGGGCGTCGAACGGCGGAGCGGACGGCTGTGGCCGACCCTGCTCGCCCTGTCGATCGCCGGAATGGTGGTCTCCGTCCAGCAGACCGTGGTGATCCCGCTGCTGCCCCGCCTGATGGTCTCCTTCGGGGTGCCGGTCGCCGAGGTGACCTGGGTCTTCACCGCCTCACTGCTGGCCGGAGCGGTCGCCACGCCCCTGCTGTCCCGTATGGGGGACATGTATGGCAAGAAGCGGATGATCCTCTTCACCGTCGGCCTGCTCGTCCTGGGGTCGGTCGTCTGCGCCCTGTCCGGAACCCTCGCGGCGCTGATCGCCGGCCGCGCCCTGCAGGGCGCGTCGGCGGCGGTGATCCCGCTGGCCATCGGCATGATCAGGGACAGCTTCCCGCGGACCCGGGTGATGACGGCCATCGGCGTGGTCAGCGCCACCATGGGTGTCGGCGGCAACATGGGGATGATCGTCACCGGGGTCATCGCCGACCGCACCACCAGCCATCACCCGGTCTTCTGGATCACCGCGGCCCTGGCGGCGGCCGCGATCGCGCTCATCGCGCTGACCGCCCGCGACGGCGGGGCCAGGGCCGGAGGCCGCCCCGACGTCATCGGCGCGGTCCTGCTGTCCTGCTGGCTCGTCTGCCTGCTCCTGGGCATCTCCAAGGGCAACGACTGGGGGTGGGCCTCGGGGCCCGTCCTCGGCCTGTTCGCGGGTGCCGCGGCGCTGTGCGCGGTGTGGGTCTTCAGCCAGCTCCGGGTACGGGCGCCGATGGTACGGCTCCACCTGCTCGCCGGGCGCCACTCCCTGCAGGCCAACCTCGCCTCGCTGCTGCTGGGCTTTGCGATGTTCGGTTTCTTCACGCTGGTCTCCAGCTTCGTCCAGACGCCGCCCGCGGCCGGGTACGGCTTCGGCGGGTCGGTCCTCGACGTCGGCGTCTACGCCCTGCCCAGTACGGTGACCATGCTCGGAGCCTCCTTCATGGCCGGCCGCCTGTCCGCGCGGCTCGGGGCGGCCCACTGCCTGGCCCTCGGCGCGGCCTTCACCGCGGCCGGATTCGGCTGGTTCACCCTCTCCAACTCCTCCGTGCTCGACCTGGTCTGCTCCAACGCGCTACAGGGCCTGGGTTTCGGGATCGCCTACGCGGCGCTGGGGACGCTGGCCGTACAGCACGTCCCGATGAGCGAGAGCGGCATCGCCAGCGGCATCAACTCCCTGGTCCGCGCGATCGGCGGCAGTGTCTCCGGGGCGGTCACGGCGGCGATCCTGACCTCGGTCACCATCGCCGGGACCGCCGTGCCGTCCCGGGACGCCTACGTCCTGTGCTTCGCCGTCATCACGGTGGGCACCGTGGTCTCCGCGGCGGTCGCCCTCGTCTCCGGCCGGATGGCACGCGAGGTGTCCGAAGTGGGTTAAGATTTCATCTGCACCGCGAGGGGCTATGGCGCAGCTGGTAGCGCGCCTCCATGGCATGGAGGAGGTCTGGGGTTCGAATCCCCATAGCTCCACCGAAGGGGTCGTTCTCGAAACGGCCCGAAGGTGGTTGACGAGATCCCGCCCGATCGGCTCGATCGGGCGGGATCTCGTCGTTCTCCCGGCTGACGTGGCCGCCGCCGGATCCGGCGGGGCGTCATCCACCTCGCCGCACCTCCGGAGGCTCCGGGCGGACCCGTCGCCGCCGGAGTGCGTCGCCGGGCGGAGGGCGATCAGAGCGCCATTGTGAGCAGGTCGGCGAACAGCTCCTGTTCGTCGACCTCGAACCCGCGGTTCGTGAACCACGTGGCCATGTTGTGGCAGTCGCGCATCAGGAAGTCCATGCCCTTGGGGTTGCCGACGATGTCGACGACCTGGGGCAGGTCGATCATCACGATCCGCTCGGCCTGCGCGAGGACGTTGTACGGCGACAGGTCGCCGTGCGCGAGCCCCGCGCGGGCCAGCTCACGCATGCCGTCGCGGAGCTGCTCGAAGTACACGCCGAGCAGTTCCGCAGGCGGCCGGACCTGGGCCAGCCGGGGCGCGGCGCCGCCCTCGCCGTCGTCGATGAACTCCATCAGCAGCTCGGTCCCGTCCACCTGCACGGGATACGGCACCGGGACGCCGGCCTTCCACAGCCGGTTGAGGGCGTCCCATTCGGCGTATGCCCACTGACCGGCCGCGACACCGCGGCCGTGCGAGGTCTTCTTCGCCATCGCCCGGCTGTCGCGGCTGTTGCGGGTACGGCGGCCCTCGACGTACGACGTACTGCGGTGGAAGGACCGGTGCTCCTCGGTGCGGTACCGTTTCGCGGCCAGTAGGGAGGACTTCGCCGGATTGTCGCCGATGGCCTCGACGGCCCGTTCGAGCAGGAAGACATCGGCTTCCTTACCGGTTTTGAGGACACCGAGCTCGGTGTCGATCGCGGCCTGCTCCGTCACGACCCACGAGGGGCGTGGTTCCGGGCCGCGGCAACCGCGCTCGACCTCCAGCCAGGTGGACCATCGCTGGTCCGGGCCCAGCTCCTCGCTCACCGAATGGAACGTGAAGACGAAGGCCGCGGCCGGATCCGGCCAGGATTCCTCACCGGTGGATTCGGACCGGCGGGGGTCGACATCGAAGGAGGCGTCAGAGAGTTCGTACTCGGAAGACAACGGGTGTGCTCCTGAACAGAGAGATGGGACCGATGCGGACATGCCGCAGCGCAGTGATGGCCATCCGTCAGCCCTCCTTAGTCCAGGCAGCGCTCTCCGCCGCTCGATCGCCCCAGCATGCCCTGCCCGTTCCAGGCCGCGCAACGTGTTTACCGGAGCCGTGGTCCGTCCCGGCTCCACGGGACTCGGGGCGGACCGGGGCCGCCATCGATCCCGGCGCGGCCCATCCGCCCGTGGCCGCGAAGCCGCGCCGGCGCCGCCTCGGCATCCCCTCCATGCCCTCGTCCTCACGGCGGAGCGCGCGGCCGTGAAAACGCGTTGCCACGGGCTCCCGCGGAACGTATGGTTCTGCGTTCGTGATCGCAGTGGTGGAAAGAGCCCTGCCCGCCCGGCTGGGGACGGGGTTCCGGTGGTTGCTGGCCTCGAGCTGGCTGACGAATCTCGGTGACGGGGTCGCGGCCGCCGCGGGTCCGCTGCTGATCGCGACGTTGACCCGCGACCCGCTGATGATCTCCCTGTCGGCCCTGGTGAGCTGGGCGCCGCCGCTGCTGTTCAGCCTGTACGCCGGAGTGCTGTCGGACCGGCACGACCGGCGCGGGATCGTGCTCGTCGCGAACGCGGCACGGGCCGTGGTGCTGGCGGCGCTCGTCGCGCTCATGGTGACCGGCACCGTGACCGTGGCGACGGCGCTGGTGGCGCTCACGCTCCGTTCCGTCGCCGAGGTGTTCGCCGACAGTGCGACGGCCACGCTGACGCCCATGATGGTCGGCAAGGACGATCTCGTCATCGCCAACGCCCGCCTGGGCACGGGGTTCATCACGCTCAATCAGCTCGCCGGGCCGCCGATCGGCGCGGCGCTGTTCGGCCTGGGCTTCACCTGGCCGTTCGCGGCCCAGCTGCTCCTGGTGCTGGCGGGGATCGTCATGGTCTCCCGGATCACGCTGCCGCCGCACGGCCGGCGGGCCGGCGATTCCGGGCCCGGCACCGTACGGGAACTCGTCGCCGGGTTCACCTGGACCTTCCGGCACGCCGCGGTCCGCACGCTGGCGCTCACCATCCTGATCTTCAACTTCACGTTCGGCGCGGCCTGGTCGGTTCTCGTCCTCTACACCCGGGAACGGCTCGGCCTCGGCGCCGTGGGGTTCGGCCTGATGACCACCGTCGGCGGGATCGGCGGCCTGATCGGCACCGGCCTGTACGGGGTCATCACCCGCAGCGTGAGCCTCGGCGCCCTGATGCGGATCGGGCTCGTCATCGAGACGTTCACCCATCTGGGCCTGGCCCTGACCCGTTCGCCGTGGGTCGCCGGGGCCATCTTCCTGGCCTTCGGCGCGCACGCGTTCATCTGGGGCACGACCTCGGTCACCATCCGCCAGCGCGCGGTCCCGAGCGAACTCCAGGGCCGGGTGGGCAGCGTCAACACCGTCTGCGTCTACGCCGGTCTGGTGGTCGGCTCGCTGATCGGCGGCATCCTGGCCGCCCGCTTCGGCGTCACGGCGCCCTTCTGGTTCGCCTTCGCCGGCTCCGCGGTGTTCGTCGTGCTGCTGTGGCGGCAGCTCATGCTCATCGCCCACGACGACTGAGACGGGACCGGTGAGGTCGCCTGGCCGACCGCCCCGAGCCGCCGGGCGGGGCGGCTCGGGGGTCGAGGCCATCCGGCAGGTCATCGTGTTCGACGCCCCCCTCCGGCCGGCGCGCCTGATCCCCGGGCCCGGGCGTCTTTCCCCGGGCGACCGGGTGGGCGCCGATTCCCGCGATCGGGCCCACCCGGCCGCGGTCAGCCCGCCGTCACGGTGAGCGTCCCCTCGACCGCGGCCCAGCCGGGTCTCTTGATCCGGAGTGTGCCGGTGTAGCGTCCCGCATCGGGGAAGGCGCGGGTGGAGACCGCGGTGAAGACGCCGTTGTTCCACATCTCGGGGATGCTGCCCGGCCGGTCGGTGGTCAGGGTGACCGTCTCCCGGACGCCGTCGCTCCAGGAGATCGTGGCGGGCAGATCGCCCGCGGCGTACCCGGGCGCGGTGACGGTCCACCGCGCCCGGCCGGGTGAGCCCGAGGTGCCCAGGATCGCGATCCGCCAGGGGACGTCGGCCGTGGGGA
Organism: Streptosporangium sp. NPDC048047; assembly: GCF_040653115.1. Classification (NCBI taxonomy): domain Bacteria; kingdom Bacillati; phylum Actinomycetota; class Actinomycetes; order Streptosporangiales; family Streptosporangiaceae; genus Streptosporangium; species Streptosporangium sp. NPDC048047. Next base: position 45,655 of record NZ_JBEZNH010000022.1, read on the forward strand.
AGAAGTTGACCTCCGCGACCGTCAGCCGGCCGCCCGCGACCGCCAGCCGCTCCTTGAAGTCCTGGTAGTCGCGCTGCGCCTGGGGGGTCCAGCCGACCTCCGCGGTGGCGATCACCCGGGGGTAGTTCCAGTACTCGGCCTGGCGGACGCCGCGGATCCACTCACCCCACAGGGCCGACTCCACACCGTGCACGCTGGACTCGGCCACGCCGGGCAGGAACGTGCCGGGGTCCCAGCCGTAGTGCCGGTCGAGCCCGCACACCCCGCCGCAGGCCCAGGTGCCGCCCTGCGGCTGGCGCGGGTCCTGCCTCTGGGGCACGTAGGTGTTGGGGGCGGGGGAGAGCACCACCCGGGCTCCGCGCTGGGCGACGGCGCCGGCCACCCGCGCCTTGTCGCCGTTCCAGTACTGGACGATCGCCTTGTCCCGGGGGAGCGCGGTGGAGGAGTACTCGTTCCACCCCATCACGGTCTTGCCGAGGCCGGCGACGTCCGCGGTGAAGGCGTCGACCATCTTGGTGTAGTCGTCGTGGCCGGTGGAGTGGGCCTCGTCGCCGCCGATGTGCAGGTACGGTCCCGGGGTGAGCCGGGCGAGCTGCGTCAGCACCTGTTCGGCGAACTCGTAGGTGGCGGGCGAGGCGGAGTCCAGCGAGGAGTAGCCGACCGCGCCGGTGCCGTTGGCCGGAACGGTGGTCTGGCCGGGCGCCGGACGGGGACGCGCCCCCGCGGTGTTCAGCTGCGGGATGGCGTGCAGCGCCGCGTTGGTGTGGCCGGGCAGGTCGATCTCGGGCACGACGACCATGCCGTTCTCGCCCGCGTACCGGACGATCTCGGTGTAGTCGGCCTTGGTGTAGAAACCGGTGTGGCCGAGTTCGGTGCCCATCAGGTTGCCGTTGGCGTCCCGGGTCATCGCGGTGGCGCCGCTGACCTGGGTGAGCAGCCCGTAGTCGATGCCCGCTGGGTTGTCGGCCGGGGTGTCCATGGCGATGCGCCAGCCCTGGTCGTCGGTCAGGTGCAGGTGCAGCCGGTTGATCTTGTACTGCGCGGCCGTGTCGATGTAGCGCTTGACGTCGGCGACGGGGTAGAAGCTGCGCGCCACGTCGAGCATGACGCCCCGGTAGGCGAACCGGGGGTAGTCGGTGATCGTCACGGCGGGTACCGACGGCGTTCCGCCGGCCGGGGTCCACTGCGGCAGGAGCTGGCGCAGCGTCTGCACCGCGTTGAGCGCGCCGTTGGCGGTGGCGGCCTCGATGGTGACGGCGCCGGAGGTCACCTTGAGGGTGTAGCCCTCCTCCTCGTGCCCGGCGGGTCCCTTGCCCGGCCCGACGGAGAGGAGGATCGGTGAGGGGCCGTTGCCGTGGGCGGCGACGCGGGTCCGGTATCCGGTCGCGGTGCGCAGCAGCCGGCCCAGGTACTCGGCGGGGGCCTGCGCGCCGGTGCCCGAGGCCACGATGCGCGTGTTGGCGTGCAGGACGAACGGCTGCCCGCCGTCCTCGGTCAGGGAGACGGGTTTGGGCAGCAGGCCGAGCGTCGGCCTGGGTGTCTGAGGTAGGTTCCAGATCTCGAACTCCGAGATCGAGTAGCCGTAGGCCGCCCACCGCTTGCGGCCCTGCATGCGGACGTAGGAGACCGGCTGGTCGGTGCCGATGTCGATGACGTCGACGCGCGGGCAGGTGTCGCGCTGGAGGGAGGCGACGTCGGTCCAGGTGAGACCGTCGGCCGAGGTCTGCAGCACGAAGTCGCGGGCGCAGGCGTTGGGCCACCTGAGCGTGACGTGGTCGACCTTCGACGGCTCGGCGAGCTTGACCTGCACCCAGTTGTCGTCGGCGTACGCGGACGACCAGCGGGTGGCGGCGTCTCCGTCGATCACGTGGGCGGCCGCGAAGTCCGGCCGGTCCAGCTCCACGCTGGAGGCGGCGGCGGTGCCGGCCGACGCCAGGTTGACGGGTTCCGGTACGGCCGTCGCAGTGGACGGCGCCGGCGCGGCGAGGGGGAGGGCGGCGGCCAGGAGGGCGGCGAGGGAGAGGCGTGTGATCGGGGGGATCGAGCGACGGGGGGCGTCGGGCATGAGTCTCCTCGGGGACGGTGACCGGCCGGTGGCGCCGGGGGCCCGGTCGGTAACGCCAGAGTCTTCGCCTCGACTCCTATTTAGTCAATAGTTCGGAATATAGCCTTCCGAGGCGTGTCACCTTTATTCCGAAGACTTGACAAAAATTGACCGGACTGTCATCATGCGGGCATGAGCAGGCCCGCCGACGCGTTGCAGCGCCTCCGACGAGTTCACGAGGAGGCGGTGCTCGACAACCTCCGGACGGGCGGCGCGCTGAGCCGGGCGGAGCTGATGGCGCGCACCGGCCTGTCCCGGACCACCCTGTTCGCGATCATCTCGGACATGGTCGAGCAGGGGGCGATCGTCGAGACCCGCGACCCGGAGGCCGGCCCGCGGGGCCGGGGCCGGCCGGCGGCGCGGGTCAGGCTCAACCCCGAGGCCGGCCAGCTCATCGGGCTGGAGCTCGCCCGGCAGCAGGTCCGCGTCGCCGTCGCCAACGTCTCCCACCAGATCGTCGCCACCGACGCGACGGACCTGCCGGGGGAGAGCGACCTCGACGCGCAGGCCGAGATCGCCGTCTCCCTGGTCCGGCGGGTGGCCCTGGAGCGAGGCGTGCGCCTGGGCGCGCTGGAGGCGATCGGGCTGGGGATCGTCGGCGTCGTGGACGACCCGGCCGTGCCGCTGGGCCTGGTGCCGGCCCGCTACTCTCCCATCGCCGCACGCCTGGAGCGGGAGTTCGGGGTCCGGGTGGCGGTCGACAACAACGCGAGGCTGGCGGCGCTGGCGGAACGCACCTGGGGTGCGGCGAGATCCGTCGACAACGTGGTCTACGTGCGGTGGTCGGTCGGCGTCGGCGGGGGCTACATCCTCGGCGGCCGGCTGGTGCGCGGCGCGCACGGCGCGGCCGGGGAGCTCGGCCACGTCTCCCTGGACCCGGACGGGCCGCCCTGCCACTGCGGCGGCCGCGGCTGCCTGGAGGGCCGCATCGGCGGCCCCGCGCTGCTGGAGGCCTGCGCCGCCCGCGGCGTGGCGTTACCCGGCCTCGCCGAGCTGGTCACCGCGGCCCAGGACCGCGTGCCCGAGGTCTGCCAGGTGGTCTCCACCGCCGCGGGCGACCTCGGGAGGGTCCTGGCCGACACCGTGGTGCAGCTCGACCCGGAGCGGGTGGTCCTGGGCGGCGAGCTGTCCGCCCTCGGCAGCCTGGTGCTGGACCCGGTCCGCGGCGCCGTCGCGTCCCTGTCGCTGCCCAACTCGCCGCGCAGGATCGACGTGGTCCCGGGCGACCTGGGATCGAGCGCCTCCGCCCTGGGCGCGATCGCGCTGATGCTGCACGAGGAGCCGGTCGTCGCCGAGCACCTGCGTCCGACGGTCGGCTGACAAAAAGATCTCTCTCCCGCCTCTTGTGGTTCACCTCTCCGCCAATTAACGTCAAGTCTCAGGAAAAAATTGACCGGAGGGTGAGCTTGAGTACCCCACGCAACGTCCTGTTCCTCATGACCGACCAGCACCGGACCGACACCCTGGGCTGCTACGGCAACCCGGTGGTGCGCACCCCGGCGCTGGACGGCCTGGCCGCGGAGGGTGCTCGGTTCGACCGCTTCTACACCCCGACCGCGATCTGCACCCCCGCCCGGGCGTCCCTTTTCACCGGCCTGCACCCGTTCAGGCACGGCCTGCTGGTCAACCCCGAGCGCAACGGCGGTGCCCGCGACGAGGTGGCCGACGAGCACCCGGTCCTGCCGGGGCCGCTGCTGGAAGCCGGATACAACCTGGGCCACGTGGGCAAGTGGCACATCGGGCGGAACCGCGGCCCGGAGTTCTACGCCATGGACGGCGAGCACCTGCCGGGCGCGCTGAACCCCTTCCACCACCCGTCCTACGAGCGGTGGCTGAAGGAGAACGGCCACCCGCCCTTCGCGGTGCGCGAGGCGGTATTCGGCAAGGCCCCCAACGACTCCGGCCGCGGCCACCTGATCGCCGGGCGGCTCCGGCAGCCGGCCGAGGCCACCGTCGAGACCTTCCTCACCGACGGGACCGTCGAGCTCCTGGAACGCTACGCCCGCGACTTCCACGACGGCGGCAGGCCGTTCATGCTCTCCTGCCACTGGTACGGCCCGCACCTGCCGTACCTGATCCCCGACCACTACTACGACATGTACGACCCGTCGCTGGTCCGGCTGCCCGCCTCGATGGCCGAGACCTTCCACGGCAAGCCCGAGGTGCAGCGCCGCTACGCCGAGTACTGGTCGGCCGACCACTTCGACGCCGACGCCTGGCGCAAGCTGATCGCGGTGTACTGGGGCTACGTCACGATGATCGACGACCAGATCGGCCGGCTGCTGACCCGCCTGCGCGAGCTGGGCCTGTGGGACGAGACCACGGTGGTGTTCACCGCCGATCACGGCGAGTTCACCGGCTCCCACCGCCTCAACGACAAGGGGCCGGCGATGTACGAGGACATCTACCGCATCCCCGGCATCGTGCGCGTGCCCGGCGCGGCTCCCCGCGTCGTCGACGACTTCGCCACGCTCATCGACCTCAACCCGACGATCCTCGAACTGGCCGGGCTCCCCCCGCGGTCGCCGTGCGACGGCGAGAGCCTGCTGCCGCTGATCAGAGGTGAGGCGGCGGACGGCCGCGACCAGGTCGTCACCGAGTTCCACGGCCACCACTTCCCCTACTCCCAGCGCATGATCAGGGACCGACGGCACAAGTTCGTCTTCAACCCCGAGAGCGTGCACGAGCTCTACGACCTGCGAAGCGACCCGCACGAGCTCAACAACGTCTACACCGTCCCCGCCTACGCGGAAGTGCGCCGTGACCTCACCCTGCGGCTGTACCGGGAGCTCCAGTGCCGGGGCGACCCCGCCTACACCTGGATGAGCTACATGGCCGACATCGGCGGTGACCGCGCGGCCGATGTGGACGGCGTCGCGGACGAGGTCGCACCATGAGCGAGCCCGTGAACGAACCCGCGAAGAGGCCCGCGAAGAGGCCCGCGAAGCGGTCGGCCCTGCTGCTCACCGCCGGCTCGGGCGTGCTCGGCCTGCTCGTCTGGACCCTGCTCGCCGGCAGCGGCATCCAGGGCTTCCCCGGCCCGCTGTCGGTCGTCGAGCGCTTCGGCACGCTGGTCGGCGACGGGACGCTCCCCCTCGACCTGCTCGCCAGCCTCCGCAGGGTGCTGACCGGCTTCGTGCTCGGCGTGGCGCTCGCCGTACCCGTCGGTTTCCTCATGGGGTGGTATCCGGCGATCCGCGGCCTGGTCGAGCCGTGGCTGCAGTTCTTCCGCATGGTCCCGCCGCTGGCGATCATCCCGCTGGCCATCGTCCTGCTGGGCATCGGCGAGACGCCGAAGATCTTCGTCATCTTCCTGGCCTCGTTCCTGTCCTCGGTCGTCTCGACCTTCCAGGGCGTGGTCTCGGTCGACAACACGCTGATCAACGCGGCCCGGGTGCTCGGCGCCAGGGACCGCACCGTCTTCACCGGCGTGGTCATCCCGGCCTCCACCCCCTTCATCCTGGTCGGCATGCGGATCGGCCTCGGCGCCTCGTGGGCCACGGTCGTCGCCGCCGAGCTCATCGCGGCCCAGGAGGGGCTCGGCTACCGGATGCAGCAGGCGCAGCTGTACTACGACCTTTCCACGATCTTCGTCCAACTGATCGTCATCGGCCTCGTCGGCCTGCTCATGGACCGCGCCCTGCTGCTGGCCGAGCGACGCCTGACCGGCTGGCAGGAACGGAGGTGAGCACGGTGACTCCCAAGATCGAGTTTCGCGGGCTCTCGCATCGCTTCGAACTCGGCGACGGCGACTTCGCCGCGCTCGACAACGTCGACCTGTCGATCGCCGAGGGCGAGTTCGTCACCGTGGTCGGCCCGTCGGGATGCGGCAAGAGCACGCTGATGAACGCGGCCGCCGGCCTGCTGACCCCGACCGGGGGCGAGGTCCTGGTGGACGGCGCCGCCGTGCACGGGCCCAGCCCGCAGCGCGGGGTGATCTTCCAGCAGTACGCGCTCTTCCCCTGGATGAGCGTCCGCAAGAACGTCGAGTTCGGCTTGAAGATCGCCGGGGTCGGCCAGGCCGAGCGGCGGGCGAAGGCCCGGCACTTCATCGACCTGGTGGGCCTCACCGACTTCGCCGACGCGCTGCCCAGGACGCTGTCCGGCGGGATGAAGCAGCGCTGCGCCATCGCCCGCGCCTACGCCGTCGACCCCACCGTCCTGCTGATGGACGAGCCCTTCGGCGCCCTCGACGCGCTGACCAGGGTCCAGCTCCAGGACCGGCTCCTGGACACCTGGAGCCGGGAACGGCGGACGGTCATGTTCATCACCCACGACGTGGACGAGGCGGTCTACCTGGCCAACCGGGTGATCGTCATGGCCGCCCGGCCGGGCCGCGTCCACCAGGTCATCGACGTCGGCCTGCCCTACCCCCGCTCGGAGGAGATCAGGCTGTCACCCGAGTTCGCCGAACTGCGCCGGCAGGTCTGGCACGCCGTCTACCACCAGCCCACCACACGCGAAGGATCCCCCTGATGAAGTTCCCCCTCCGGGTGGCCGCCGCCGCTCTGGTCCTCCTGCTGCCCCTGACCGGCTGCTCCTCCGCCGACGACGACGGCTCCAAGACGGTGCGGTTCGGCTACATCGCCGACTTCTCCGGCGCGGCCGTCCTGGCCGTCGCCGACAAACAGGACCTGTGGGCCAAGCACGGCCTCAAGCCGGACCTGAAGGTGTTCACCAACGGCCCGCTGCAGGTCCAGGCGCTCGGCTCGAGCGACCTCGACTTCGGCTACATCGGCTCCGGTGCGGCCTGGCTGCCGGCCAGCGGCAAGGCGAAGATCATCGCCCCGAACATGCTCGGCGTAGCCGACAGGGTGATCACTCACGCCGGTTCGGGCATCAAGGGGATCGCCGACCTGAAGGGCAAGAAGATCGGGGTTCCCGAGGGCACCTCCGGCGACATGATCCTGCAACTGGCCCTCAAGCAGGCCGGGCTGACCATCAAGGACGTGCAGAAGGTCAACATGGACCCGAGCACCGTGGTCACGGCGTTCTCCGCCAAGCAGGTCGACGCGGCGGCCATCTGGTACCCGCTGATCGACAACATCAAGAAGAACGTCCCCGACCTGGTCGAACTGACCAAGAGCGAGGACTTCTACCCCCGGGTCAGCTTCCCCAGCTCGTTCGTCGCCCGCAACGAGATCGTCAAGGACGACCCCGCGACGACCACCAAGGTCATCAAGGTGATCCAGGAGGCCGACGACTGGATCGCCGCGCACACCGCCGAGGCCGAACAGCTCACCGCGACCTTCCTGAAGGCGCCCGCCGAGCAGTTCAAGGGCGCGTCCGCGGTCACCAAGGTCCTTCCGACCTCCGAGCTGACCAAGCTCGCGGGTGACGGAACGGTGGGCGGCTGGTACAAGAACCTGGCCGACGTCTTCGTCGGAATGGGCAAGATCACGGAGTCGCCCGACCCCGGCACCTACTTCACCGCCGATCTGTACCGGAACGCGGCAAGCGGCTGATGACGGACGCCTGCTGCGCGCCGGGCCGGGGTCCCGCCCGGGAACGCTCCGCCTCCGCCCCGGCCCCCGCGCGACGCGCGAACGCCGGCGGCGGCATGGCGGCCATCCCGGGAGGCGCCTTCCTCATGGGTGGCGAGGACCCCGACGGCTGGGCGGCGGACGGCGAGGGGCCGGTGCGGGAGGTGACGTTGTCACCGTTCCTCATCGACCCGGTGTGCGTGACCAACGCCAAGTTCGCGACCTTCGTCAAGGCCACCGGTCACCGGACCGACGCCGAACGGTACGGCTGGTCGTTCGTCTTCCGGCACTTCGCCGATCCGCGCCACGTCATCGACGGCACCGTCCCGGGCGCCCCCTGGTGGGTGGCGGTGGCGGGCGCCGACTGGCGTCGCCCGGAGGGCCCCGGATCGGACGTCACGTCGCGGCAGAACCACCCGGTCGTCCACGTCTCCTGGAACGACGCGGCCGCCTACGCGGCCTGGGCGGGCAAGCGGCTGCCGACCGAGGCCGAGTGGGAGATGGCGGCGCGCGGCGGACTCGTCCAGGCCCGTTACCCCTGGGGTGACGAGCTGACGCCGCGCGGGCGGCACCGGTGCAACATCTGGCAGGGAACGTTCCCACGCTCGAACACCGGTGCCGACGGGTACGTCGGCACCGCGCCGGTCAAGTCCTTCACGCCGAACGGGTACGGCCTCTACAACACCTCGGGCAACGTCTGGGAGTGGTGCCTGGACCGGTGGAGCACCGACTGGCACGTCGCGGAGTCCGCGCTCACCCGGGTTGACCCGCAGGGCCCGCCGACCGGCGAGGCACGTGTGATCCGCGGCGGCTCCTACATGTGCCACGAGTCCTACTGCAACCGCTACCGGGTGGCCGCGCGGACCGGCAACACGCCGGACTCCTCCACCGGGCACAGCGGCTTCCGCTGCGCGCTCTCCCTCTGACCCGCCCCGCGGCCCTTCACCGGGCGCCGGGGCCGGGGCCGGGAAGCGGCCGTCCGCCGGCCGAGTCGCACCGGTCCGCGAAGGTCCCGCGAAGGTCCCGCGAAGACCGGTGCGGCTCGGCCGGCGTCCGCTCAGGCGGTGTCGCCCCCGTCGGCGAGCAGGGTGCTGCCGGTCATGAAGGCCGACAGGTCCGAGGCGCAGAACAGTGCGACGCGCGCGATGTCGTCCGGGGTGCCGACCCGGCCGATCGGGCTGTTCAGCATGAGGTCGGTCGGCGGAAGGCCGGCGAGGTCCACACCCGCGGCCGCGGCCATCGCCAGGTTGCCCTCCGTGGGGATGAAGCTCGGCGCGACCCCCAGCACGCGGATGCCCATCGGCGCGAGTTCGAGGGCCAGCTCGCGGGTGAGGCCGCGAGCGGCGTGCTTGGAGCCGACGTAGGCGGCCAGGCCCGGCGCGCTGCCCCGGAAGCCGGCGGTCGAGACGATGTTCACGATGACGCCGCCCCTGCCGTCGTCCGGGCCGGCGGCCGGCATGCGCCGGGCCGCCTCCCGTGCGCCGACGAACACGCCGCGCGCGTTCACGGCGAACACCTGGTCCCACGTCTCCTCGGTCATCTCCAGAAGCGGGACGGCCGGGAAGATGCCGGCGTTGTTCACCCAGATCTCCAGACCGCCGAGCTCGGCGACCGCGCGGTCGGCCGCGGCGGCCACGGCCGCGGCGTCGGTGACGTCCATGGCGGCGCCGATCGCGCGCACCCCGTGGCGCTCGGCGAGCTCCTTCGCGGCGGCCGAGGCCGGTTCTTCGTCGAGGTCGCCGATCAGCAGGTCGGCGCCGGCCTCGGCCAGGCGGGCGGCGATGGCCTTGCCCAGGCCGCGACCGCCGCCGGTGACGACGGCACGCCTTCCCTTCAGGGAGATGAGCTGGGCCAGGGACTTGCCCGAGACATCGGCAGTGGTCATGAAGGGTCTCTCCTTTGTTTCGAGGATCAGGGTGGGACTCAGTGGCTGCTCTCGTTGACGCGGTAGTGCGCGTTCAGCAGCGGCCAGGTCACCTCGGCCATCTCGGCCGAGGGCCGGGAGCACGCGCCTTCGAGCCACTCGACGGCCACGCCGACGAGCGCGCCCGCGGTGAAAGCGGCCATCACGTCGTACGGGACGCGCTCGGGCCACCTGCCGGCGTCCGCGTGCGCCAGGCGGTCATGGATGACCGCGGCGACGCGGCGGCGCAGGTGCCCGATGACGCGAGCGCTGCCGTGCGAGCCCAGCAGCGCGCGATACAACCCCGCGTGCCCGAGCAGGCTGTCGAAGAACGCCGTCAGCGACTCGATCGCCTCCCGCCTCAGCTCCGCCGAGTCGAGCGCGGGGCCCGGTACGGAGTCGATCAGGTTGTCGATCATCGCGGTGCAGGCGTCCTCGGCCAGTTCGTGCACGTCCCGGTAGTGGTGGTAGAAGGCCGAACGGCTCACCCCGGCGCCCTCGGCCACGTCCGAGACGCTGATTCGGGACAGATCCCGCTCCTCGGCCAGCTCGATCAGCGCATGGGCCAGGGCGGAGCGGGTGCGGCGTACGCGCCGGTCACTCGATGCGGTGGTACTGACTCTGGGGCCGGCCACGCTCGCCATCCTCACAAAAAACGACATCTGTAACATTTCTTGCACGTGTAGCATATCGGTCATTCTCTGGACCGAGGAGCACCAGAACCGCATCGCCGCGGCGCGCTCCGCCTATGACACCGGGGCCGCCGCCGTACGGGGACGGGGAGGTCAGCGGTGTTTGCCGGTTACCGGGGAGGGAAGCCGTCCGCTGGGTCGATCGTCGGGATCGACGCGGTGTTACGGAGGTTCCCATGCTGCGGCAGGAGCGGAAGGTCGGCACGGTCGCGGTGATCGCCCACCAGCGGAAGACGATCGGCGGCGGGCTGGACGAGTTGCGCAGGCTTCTCGCGGAGGAGGGCGTCGAGAACCTGCTCTGGCACGAGGTGCCCAAGAGCAAGAAGGCGCCCAAGCAGGTGCGCAAGGTGCTCAAGGAGGGCGCGGACCTGGTGGTCGTGTGGGGCGGTGACGGCATGGTGCAGCGCTGCGTGGACGTGCTCGCCGGCTCCGGCGTCACCATGGCGATCATCCCGGCGGGTACGGCCAACCTCTTCGCGCGCAACCTCGGCATCCCCGAGGACCTCCCCGAGGCGGTACGGATCGCCTTCCACGGGGAGAGCCGCAAGCTGGACCTGGGCAAGGTCAACGGGGAGCACTTCGCCGTCATGGCCGGCCTCGGTTTCGACGCCGAGATGATCAAAGACGCCGACCGGGGGCTGAAGGACCGGCTGGGCCGGGCGGCCTACTTCTGGACCGGCCTGCGGCACGTCCGCGGCGAGCTCGTGCACATGGAGGTCAAGCTCGACAAGACCACCTGGTTCGAGGGGGAGGCGAGCTGCCTGCTGCTGGGCAACGTCGGCACCATCACCGGGGGCATCGAGGCGTTCGACGACGCGCAGCCCGACGACGGGTGGCTGGAGATCGGCATCACCACGGCCAGCGGCCCCATCCAGTGGGCGCGGGTGCTCGGCCGGATGAGTGCCGGGCGCTCCGACGAGTCCCCCTTCGTCCGGATGACCCGGGCACGCAAGATCAAGGTCAAGCTCGCCGCGCCGATGCCGTATGAGCTGGACGGGGGCGCCAAGGGCACCGTCACCGAGCTGAAGGCCAAGGTCGTGCCCGGCGGCATCACCGTCCGCGTCCCCGTCGCCGCGGAGAAGGACGACCGGACGGTGGAGCACCCGGGCGACCGCGAGCACCCGCCCGGCCGGTCCGACGGCCGGAGCTGACGCCGCCCCGCCTCCCCGGCCGGAGCCGGCGCTCTCCGCGCCCAGACCGGCCGGGGGTCACCGGCCGGGAACGGGCACGGCCCGGCCGGGACGCGTCACCGGGGCGGTCCGCGGCGGGCCCCGGCGGTGAGGGCGTTCGCTCAGGACAGAGCCACGAAGGCGCCGGCGCCGATGAGGGCGACGGCCCAGGCGAGGTCGAGGTTGAACCACGCCCTGCGCAGCACCGCCACGCCCAGCCGGTCGTAGACGACCAGCGCCACGACGGCGGTCGTGGCCAGCATGGCCAGCGCGTGGGTCGCCGTGGCGGCCAGGCTCTGCGAGGTCAGCGCGGCGGCCCCGTCGCCCTCGTGCAGGGTGACGGGGACGACCATCAGGCCCGCGCCGTGGGCGGTGGACATCAGGAACGACCACCCGGCGAGCTGCCAGGCATTGACCCGCATGCCCGTCCGCCGGTGGCGGTGGCGCCGCAGCAGCCGCCAGACGCCGAACCCGGCCACCAGCGCCGCGACGCCGTACGTGACGAGCCGGGGCGGGGCCGCCAGCCGGGCCGCCGACACCAGCGCCAGCGTGGCCAGCACCGAGCCCGCGTGGCCGAGCACGATGGGCGGCAGCGCCCGCAGCACCGCCGCCCGCGAGCGCTCCTGCAGGCCGAGGGCGACCGCGAACAGCCAGCCCATCGCCGGGTTCAGGCCGTGGAAGGCGCCGAGCCCGGCCAGGATGAGCAGGGCCGTCAGGTCCATCGGCCTGCCCCGCCCCTTGGGCGTCCGCGGCGTCGGCCGTATCCGCCCCGTCTCCTTCGGCGACCGCGGCTCCGTCTCACGGGAAGCAGTAGGAGTCGGAGGAGGAGTCGCCGCCCTGCAGCCGGACCTGGTGTGCGCGCCGGCCGTCGGCGGCGAAGTCGACGAAGAACGACTCGTCGAGGGAGAGCGAGCCGTCCTCGCCGACGTCCACCCTGACCATCCAGCCGGAGACGCCGTCAGGGTAGAAGACGTCGTCCCAGGAGCGGTAGAGGGAGTTGGTGAAGTACACCCGCCGGCCGTCCCTGCTGGTCTCGACCATCTGCGGGCCGCCGTTCAGTGCCCGGCCGGGGGCGGCGGGGTGGGCGGCGCGCCGGGCGATGCCGCCGAGCCGTACCGAGCCGGTCCGGCGCGGCGCGAACGGGTCGGAGACGTCGTAGGCCCGCAGCTCGCCCGTGCCCCAGCAGGAGACCAGCAGGAACCGGTCGTCGAGGGACAGCGAGATGTCGGTGGCCAGCGGCGGGACCGCGCCGAACCGCCGGAGGGGCTCCGGGAGCGCCTCGGCGGGCGCCGGTTCGGCCGGGATCGTGATGGTCTTGCGGGCCTTCCAGACGTCGTCCTCCAGGTACCAGGTGAAGACGGCGGCCGACAGGTCTTCGACGTTGATCACCGTGTTGACGAAGCCGTGGGTCTTCGTCGGGTCGTGGGAGGGGCGCAGCTCCAGGGCCATCTGGTGTTCGTCGCCCAGGTCGATCTCCTGCAGGTGCCGGCGCTTGACCAGGTCCCAGACGTGCAGCCGGTGGCCGTACCGGCGGCCGGCCAGCATCTCCAGCGACGGTCCCGGCTCGATCTGGTTGGGCGTCGCCCACTCGCTGGTGATCATCGTGTCGTGGCCCAGGTGCCACCAGAAGTCGTAGTGCAGCTCCTGCGGCCCGCGGTCGACCTCCCAGCGGCCCCTGGGCTCGAAGGTGTCGTGGTCGAGGGTGAAGATCCCTCCGGGGGCGTCGCCGTTCACGTCGCCGAGGGCGCTGACGTAGATCGCGTCGGTGCCGCAGTGGACGGTGTGCGGGCGGCTGTAACCCGTCTTGGCGAAGAGCGTCTCCGGCTCGATCGTCTTGACGATCCGGGGGCGTCTCGGGTCGTCCTTGACGTCGAGGATGTGGATCCTGCTGGAACGCAGTCCCGGCACGACGAGGTAGCGCCGCTCGACGTGCGGGTGCGGCGCGTACGGGCACAGGGCCGCGCTGCACACGTTCCAGCCGAAGTGGTGGAGTTCGTCGCCGGGGACCGGCATGTCGAGTGTGGCGGCGACCGACCCGTCGGACAGGTCGACGGTGGCGATCGCGTCGGGCCGCCCGCCGCCGTCCGCGTCGAGCAGGGCGACGTAGGCGAGTTCCTCCCGGGGCGCGAGCATGGCCTCGCGGGCGGACGGATAGAAGGTGGGATCGGGCTGGATGAGCGCCATCGCGGACTCCTGAACCGGGGCAGGTATCCTACCAATAAAGAGGGAAAACTCTTCGTTGTCCAGGGATGACTTTAGGTAACCGCTCCGGCGGACCCGCGGGCGGCGCGCCGGGCGAACCCGGTACCGGCCGGACGCGCCCCGGCGGGGACTCAGGACGGAATCGGGATGGTGACCGGCTCCAGACCCTCGGGAGCCTTACCGGGGTAGGCACCGGACAGCATCGTGGCCACGGTGTAGAGATGCCAGACCTGGGTGGGCTTCTTCAGCGACGGCCCGTCGAACAGCGCGCGGACCGCGTCGGGGTTCACGATCGGCGCCAGCAGGTCGAGGTGGCCGAGCACATGGTCCCGCAGCAGGCCGGTCAGCTCCTCCCCGGGGCTCGTCCGCCAGTTCCACCCGCCGCCGCCGGTCTTCGGCGCCGACAGCGTCTGCGGCCTGCGCTGCCAGGGGTAGTAGCGTCTCCCGGCGGTGAACCGCCATGGCTTGCCCTCGATCGGGATGTGCCTGAGCGGCGGCGCGAGCCGGCCGATGAGCTCGTAGATGACCTCCTCCGACAGCCGCCAGAGCTGGTCCAGGCCCAGCGCCGCCCGCACCACCCGGTTGTCGAGGAACGGCCAGACGGGGTCGCCCCGGCGGTGGGCCCCGGCGCGGGCCCCGGCCTGCCAGCGGCCGACCTTGTAGGCGATGTACATGTGGTCGAGCGCCTCCAGGGCCGGCCGCTCCCGCCAGGGGCGGGCCAGCTCACGGGCGTGCTCGTTGGCCTCCCCGCGGAACAGCGCCTTCTCCCGCAGGAACGTCGTGTCGATCCGGCGGCCGAGCGCCTCGGCGCTCAGGTCGGACTGCAGCAGCAGGAACCCGCCCGCCCGCAGGATCTCCCCGCTCTGCCCCGACATGGTGGGTTTGGCGTTGTAGGGCAGGTAGCCGACGATCGACTCGTAGGCCGACGTCATGCCCTCGCACGCCCGCAGCGTCTCGTACGTCCGCGCCAGCGGGTGCTCGACGACGATGGCGTCCTTCTTCTCCGCGCGGACCGGGGGGATGACCGTGTGCTCGATGCCGAGCGCGCGGGCGATCCGCCCGGCGATGACCACGTCGGGGTGGGTGTCCAGACCGTTGGTGGTGGCGCGCAGCGGGAGACCGGCCGCGTGCAGCACCGCCGCGACCAGACGGCTGTCACGGCCGCCGGTCAGGGCCAGGTTCACCGGCTCGCCGGCCGCGCGCAGCGGCTCCACGGTCGCGAGCAGGGCATCGGCCAGCTCCTCCACCAGCGCCTTCTTCTGCCTGCGCGAGGTGGGCGCGGGCCCGGCGGTGGGCAGCGGGTTCTCGGTGATCGTACGGCGCCCGCCCGCGACGGTGACGACCGAGGCCGGGGGCAGCGCGCTCACCCCCCGGTAGGGGGTCTCGTCGGACAGGAAGTAGCCCTGGCGCACCATCGACTGCAGCGCGAGGACGTCCCACTCGATCCGCTCACCCGAGGCGGCGAGGTGGACCAGCAGCGCCCGGCTGCCGACGATGTGCAG
The DNA here is from genome assembly GCF_040653115.1 of Streptosporangium sp. NPDC048047. NCBI lineage: Bacteria > Bacillati > Actinomycetota > Actinomycetes > Streptosporangiales > Streptosporangiaceae > Streptosporangium > Streptosporangium sp. NPDC048047. The sequence goes on from NZ_JBEZNH010000022.1 coordinate 60,710, forward strand.
GTCGGGGGTCTCCGCGTAGTAGACGGGGCCGGCACGGTGGATCGCCGTGGCGGCCGACAGCTCCGCCGTGGTCGCCCGGAACACCGCGAAGCACCCGCTCACCGCCTGGGTGTCCAGGTCCGCCGCGCCCGCCAGCCGGTCCACCTCGCCGGGCACGGCGAGGTAGCCGTTCACCCCGGTCACCCGGTCCGGCCCGGTCACCAGCAGGTGCGGCTTGCGGGAGTCGTCCGGCTCGTTGGTCCAGGCGAACATCGAGACGCCGGGACGGTGCCACTCCCGGGACCTGATGACCTCGGGGGGGACGGGGAACGCGGTGTCGATCGCGTTCCGCACGAGGTGCAGCGTCTCCTCCGGGATCACCGCCCCCGGGTGTCTGACCGCCAAGCCGAGATACACGCGCATGGTGAGAGATCTTATGACGTCTTTTTCCAGACATATAGGTATCTGTCGTAAGCCTGGACGCCATGAACGGATCGAGACGCCGTGACGGGCGCGACCGGCACCGAAGTGAGGCGGTCCGAACGCTCCCGCTTCGCCCTCGACGTGGACACCGCGTCCTACGACTACGCCAGGCGGCTGCTGAAGGAGGGGCAGCGGCCGGAACCGGCCCGGATCAGGCCCGAGGAGTTCGTCAACTCCTTCCGGCAGGACTACCCGGAGCCCTCGGACGCCGCCGTGCGCGAGCTCGCCGGCCTGGTCGGCCGGGCCGCTTCCCTCCGCTGAACGCCGGGGGGCCGTACCGGGTCACGCCGCACCGCGCCGCTCCTCCGGCGGCACCGAGCCGGTCGGGCACCGTTCCGCACCGCACCGTTCCGCACCGCACCGTGCCGTGCCGCGCCGAATCGAGGACGGCTCACGGTCCGATGTCCTATACACTGGCCTGGTGCCGCCGGGCGGAAGGCCGGGTGGAGCACCGAGGGGCTATGGCGCAGCTGGTAGCGCGCCTCCATGGCATGGAGGAGGTCTGGGGTTCGAATCCCCATAGCTCCACCGCGGGGCCGTTCCCGGGACGGCCCGGAAGTGGTTGACGAGATCCCGCCCGATCACCTGATCGGGCGGGATCTCGCTTTTCTCCCGGCTGACGTGGCTGTCGACGGATCGTCCGATCGTGCGTGCCGACCGCGGAGAAGGGCGCCGGCGGTGTGCGGCCACTGCGGGCGCATCACTGATCATCTCGTCGGGTCGGTACACCGACCGCCTCGAACTCGGCTCCGAAGGGGACCGGCCATCGGTCTTCCGGCCGCGACCGCCACAGGGAACGCGGCACGGTGCGGTGGCGCGTCAACAGGTCCCACCGGCGTCGTGCCGCCGGCACCCGTGACGCCAAGGGCGCCCCACCCATCAGGACGCCCTTGACATCGCCTCCGTCGGGATCTCTCCGCCACCCGGCCGGCGTGATCGCGGGACACGCCCCACGGTCCCCGGCCGGGTGTCGGCCCGCTGCCTCAGGCGCCCTGCCGGGCGGCCTTACGCATGTCGCCCCAGCCGCCCTGGACCATGGTCTGGAACACCCACTCGCCGTCCTTCTTCACCAGCAGGTCGCCGTAGCGCGCGATGTGGGACTGCCCGCCGTACGTCATCACGGCGTCGGTCACGACGAAGACCAGGTTCTTCGACAGGAAGATCGGCTTCCTGACCGACTCCATGGACACCTCGCCCGGCGCGCCCATCGTCTCGGCCATCTGCCTGACGTACTCCTCGCGCGTCACCTGCTCGGCGAAACCGTTCCCCGCCGAGTCGTCGGTCACCTCGTTGAGCGGGAACATCGCCATGTCGGCCATGGCCTCGCCGTCGACCTTCATGGCGAGGTCGTCGTACCGGGCGAACCACGCCTCGACGCTCGCGACGTCCTCGGCCGTCGGGGTGAAACCGTCGACCGGGTATTCGTAAACACTCGCCACCGTTGCTCCTCGACCACACCGGCGCCGCACCCGTCGGCTGGTCAGCTTCGAGTACGGCGGCCTACCTTTTCCGTGCGCCGCACGGTACGGCGTAGGTCATGAGGTGTCAAAAGGAGGGCCGCGCCTCGCGCCGAGCAGCGGCGTTCTGCCGGCGAACAGGGCCGCCCCGCCATGGGCGGCGACTGGGACACCGGCTCGGTCCTCGGCCTGACCCGGCTCCTCGACGGCATCGAGGCCGGCATCGCCGCCACCGGAGACACCGCGGACGGCGCGGTGCGCGCGTAAAGGTGGGCCCGCGGGTCCCTCCCCGGCGGGACGCCCCCGTGCCGGGGAGACATCTTCGCGTCGGCGGGACGTCCTCTCCGCGGATTTCTGTCGGAGTGATCCACTACGTTCCCTGATCATGATCGAACGTTCACCCGGCGGCGGCGCCGCGCGGGAGCATCTGAGCAGGGTGCGGGTGGTGCCGCCCGTCCAGCCCCGGAAGCTGGCGAAGGTGCCCTTCGTCGAGCTGGCGGACGGCCGGCTGCAGGGCGTGGTGTCGAGCGGCTCGGACATCGGCCGGGTCTACGTCTCCTCCGTCGCCGCCGGCACCCACGCCTACAACTGCAGCACCAACAACAACCGCCCGTGCGGCGGCCTGTACGGCGCGCCGTGCAAACACCTGCGCGCCCTCGCCGCCGAGGCGGTGCTGCAGTACGGCCTCGGCCGCGTGGCCCGCTACCTGCGGGCCGACGTCCCCGAGGGCGCCGACCTGATCGACTGCCTGGACGGCGCCCACGAGCCGGCTCCGGCCGCCATGGTGTTCAGCCGCTTCCTGCGCCACCTGGCCTACCTGGAGGTCCCCGACACCACCGCGCCGATCCCCGAGCTGCACTGGTTCCCGGCCGCGGGGACGGTGGCCTGATGCTCGCCGTACAGCTGGCCGCACTGCTCGACGGCGACCCCGAGGGCACCGCGGAGGCGCTCGACCTGGTGACCGGCTTCGACGACGCCCTCGTGCACGGCCTGGCCCGGCTCGCCGAGGAACGCGCCGAGGCTCTGGCCGCGCTGGCCGGCGCGTTCGCGGCCACCCCGATCGGCGGGCGGCTGGCCGAGGCCGCCGCCGGGGTCGCCTCCGGATCGATCACCGAGGACCACCTGACGGCCCTGGCCGGCGGCCGGGCCGCACTGCTCGGCGCCGTGCACGACGCCCTGCTCGCGGACCTGGACGCGACGCTGGGCCGCGAGCGCGCCCCCTGGAGCGCCGGGCCGGAGCCCGAGGACGGCGACGAGGGGGGCCCGCTCGGCGGGGTCCGCTCCTGGCTGCGCGAGCTGGCCATCACCGGATGGCGGGGCGTCGACCACGACCTCGTCTCCGCCGCGGACCAGGCCATCGAGGGACTGCCGGCGCTGCCGGGGCGGCGCAGGCTCGCGGTGCTGCTGGACGGCCTCGCCGCCGAGCTGCGCGCCTCCTGCCCGGTCGGCACGATGGAGCACCTGCCGGTCCGCCGCTGGGCCGACCTGTGGACCCGGGCCGTGCTGCTGTCGCACGAAGCCGTCCCGTCCGGCGCCCCCCGGCCCGCGGAGGCGGTGTCGGGGCGGCTGCTGATCCTCGGCGTCGACGTGCACGAGCACGGCACCGCCGTCCAGTTCCAGGTCCACGCCGTCCTGGAACCCGCCGGCGGCGGCCGGCCCAGGCTGGTGCGGACCGGCGTCACCGCCGCGAAGGTGGACACCATCACCGGTCCCGCGGTGTGGAAGCTGCCGCACCGCCACGGCGCGCTGCTGGCCGCGCTGGCGGACCGCCGCTGCCTGGACGTCACGGACCTGCCGCTGCTCGACAGCGGAGACCTGCTCTGGGACGACGACCGGGCCCTCCTGGGCAAGCCCGCCGACCCCTTCACCACCGCCCGGCTGCACCTCGCCGGCGCGCTCGCCCCGGCGGTGCCGCCCCTGGACCGCGTCCCGGTGCGCGTCGCCGAACCCGTGCTGGTGGAGGACTACAAGGTCACCAAGGACGGCTCCTTCGACCTGGGCGGCGGCGTGCTCGCCGTGGACACCGAGCGGCTGCCCGCCTGCGGCCCGCTCACCCCGAAGCTGGTGGCGGGCTCCACGGCGTGCGTCGGGCTCGTCCGCTGGGACGGCGGCCGATGGCTGCTGCAGCCGCTCGCCGTACAGGCGAAGGTGAAGAAGGAGACGGTCGAGGTCGCCACCGGCGACTGGGCGCTCGGCCCCACCGATCCCAAGGCGGTGAAGGCCGAGGCCAGGGCTGGGGACCCGGTCGCGGTGCTGCGCGAGCGAGCCGGGCGGTTGCTGCGGAGATGAGCGACGACATTCGCACGGACGAGGACATCCTCACGGACGAGGGCGCTCCCGAAGGCCCGGACGCTCCGGTGGGCGGCGGCGGCCCCGCGACCGACGGCGACGGCCTCCCCGCGGGCGCCGCGCGGAACCGGCGGCAGGTGCTCTACTGGCGGCTCCTCGCCCGTCTCTTCGACCACGACGAGCAGCCCGCGCTGGAGACCGCGAGCATGGCGGTCGTCGGCGACCTCGGCCTGCCCGCGGCGCTGCTCGACCCCTCGGTGTCGGTCGACACGCTGGTGCAGCGCTTCCCCGAGCTGGCCGGCGAGTTCCGGGACCTGCTCGCACCGGGGGAGCACGTGCCCGGCGACGAGGTGCGCAGGGCGGCCCTGGTGTCGAAGCTGCTGCTCAACGTCTTCGGCACCGGGACGGGCGACGTCACCGCGACCCAGCTGGCGGCCTGGCAGCAGGACGCCGACTGGCTGACACAGGCCCTCGGGGCGTGCGGCGCCCAGGGCGGTGCTCCGGGCGCCGCGGCGGGTTCCGGCGGGCCCGGCGGCGGCCCCGGCGCGGGACACGGCCCCGGTACGGGGTACGGCGAGAGCGGCGGCGAGCTGTCCGGGGTGCTGGCCGACCTGGAGGCCGACCTGGTGCGCCGCATGCGGCTGCGCGAGGTCCTCGCCGACCCCGCCCTGGCGAGGCGGCTCACCCCCAGCATGTCGCTCGTCGAGCAGCTGCTGCGCGACAAGGCCAACCTGTCGGGGGTGGCGCTGGCCAACGCCAAGGCGCTGATCCGCAGGTTCGTCGACGAGGTCGCCGAGGTGCTGCGCACGCAGGTCGTCAAGGCCGGCGCGGGCGTCGTCGACCGGTCGGTGCCGCCCAAGCGGGTGTTCCGCAACCTCGACGTCGAGCGCACCGTCTGGAAGAACCTCGTCAACTACAACCCCGAGGACCAGCGGCTCTACGTCGACCGGCTGTACTACCGGCGCACCGCCAAGCGCACCGTCCCGGCCCGGATGATCGTGGTCGTCGACCAGTCGGGCTCGATGGTCGACGCCATGGTGAACTGCACCATCCTGGCCTCGATCTTCGCCGGGCTGCCCAAGGTGGACGTGCACCTCATCGCCTACGACACCCGCGCGCTCGACCTCACCCCCTGGGTGCACGACCCGTTCGAGGTGCTGCTGCGCACCCGGCTCGGCGGCGGCACCGACGGCACGGCCGCCCTGGCCCTCGCCCAGCCCAAGGTCGCCGACCCGCGCAACACCGTGGTCGTGTGGATCTCGGACTTCTACGAGTGGAACTGCGACGCCGTCTTCGCCGGGATGGAGGCGCTGCACCGCTCCGGCGTCCGGATCATCCCCGTGGGCTCGGTGAACAGCGGCGGCCAGCAGAGCGTCAACCCGTGGTTCCGGCAGAAGCTCAAGAACCTCGGCGCGCCCGTCATCTCCGGCCACATCCGCAAGCTCGTCTTCGAGCTGAAGAACTTCCTCGCCTGAGAACTTCCCCGTTTTAGGAGAAACCCCTGATGAACAACGAGATGCTGCGCGCGCCCGCCGAGGTGAAGTACGCCGAGGAGCTCGACTGGCTGGAGTCCGTGGACGACGGGCCCAAGCCGTTCTCCTGGCGGCTCAGCCCCAAGATGGTCCGGCTCTTCATTCTCGGATCCGAGCGTTCCGACGGCCTGGACCGGGAGATCCCGCAGAAGTGGTTCGGTGACCGCGGCTTCGTCGAGCGCAGCATCGTGACGCTCGCCTCCGACCGCGGCCTGCTGCTGATCGGCGACCCGGGAACCGGCAAGAGCTGGCTGGCCGAGCTGCTGTCGGCGGCCATCTGCCGCAACTCCACCCTGGTCGTCCAGGGTACGGCGGGCACCACCGAGGACCACATCAAGTACTCCTGGAACGTCTCCATGGTCATCGCCAAAGGGCAGTCCCGCGAGTCGATGATCCCCTCGCCGATGATGACGGCGATGGAGCGGGGCATGATCGGCCGCTTCGAGGAGCTGACCCGCTCGACCAGCGACGTGCAGGACGCGCTGATCTCGATCCTGTCCGAGAAGTACGTGTCCATCCCCGAGCTCGAAACCGACAACACCGTGTTCGCCCGGCCCGGCTTCTCGATCATCGCCACGGCCAACAGCCGAGACCGGGGCGTCAACGACCTGTCCTCGGCGCTGAAGCGGCGGTTCAACTTCGTCCGCATCCCGGTGGTGACGAACAGGACCAGCGAGGCGGAGATCGTCCGCTTCCGCACCACGGAGCTGCTGCGCCGCCACAGCATCGAGCTGGACGTGCCGCCCACGCTGCTGGACGTCCTGCTGCAGAGCTTCGCCGACCTGCGCGCCGCCGCCGCGTCGGCCGCGAGCGAGGACGAGAAGCTGGAGTCGGCGCTGTCCACCGCCGAGCAGATCGGCGTGCTGGAGGACGCCATCCTGCACAGCCACTTCTTCGGAGACCGGGCGCTGCGCGCCGAGACGCTGGGCGGCGCCCTGGTGGGGTCGCTGGCCAGGCGTTCCCCCGAGGACCTCGCGATCCTGAACAAGTACTGGCACGGCGTCGTCGAGCCGCGCAGCCGCAAGGACGGCGGGGAGTGGACCGGCTTCCTCGAGGGCGGCCGCCAGGCGATCTCGACGCTGTCATGAGCGCCTTCGACGCACTGCGCGAGCAGCTCCTCGACGCCGCCGAGGCGTTCTCCGGCGGCGGGGACACCCTGTCCGGCATCCTGGCCGGCATGGTCGACGACGTCGACCGGATGCTGGGGGAGAAGCTGGAGATCTTCCCGGTGTGCCACCACTCGCCGGCCTCCGCGCTGGCCATGACGCGGCGGTTGCGCGGCAAGCGGCCCAAGGTCGTCTACCTGGAGCTGTGCGAGGACCTGCAGCCGCTCCTCTCCGAGCTGCGCAACTGCAGGCTGCCGGTGGCGTTGCAGGCGTTCGCCACCCGGCTGGACGGCTTCCCGGCCGGCTCCGGCCCGCTCAGCGTGGTGGCGCCGGTGACCGAGGCGTCGGCGGAGTACCAGGCCATCGCCTACGCGCTGGAGACCCCGGGCGTCGAGCTGGTGCTGGTGGACCGCTCGGTGGACCACGTCTTCCAGTGGCTGCCCCGGGAGCCGGCCGGCGACGGGTCCGGGGCCGCTCCGGACGGCCACGCCTCCCCGGGAGCCCCGGCTTCCCCGGGCGCCCCGGCTTCCCCGGCCGCCCCGGCTTCCCCGGGCGGTCCGGCTGCTCCGGGCGGTCCGGCCTCCCCGGCCGGTGAGGCCGACGACGGGCGGGACGAGGAGGTGGCCCTGCACGGCGACGCCGTGGGTGTGGAGATCGGCGACCTACGGCCCGGCTTCGCCGAGCTGGAGGCGTACCTGCTGCACCACGGCAAGGTCCGCCACTGGTCGGAGTGGTGGGACCAGTACGTCGAGCAGCCGCTGACCGGCGCGGACCACGACACCTACCGGCAGGCCATGGCGCTGATCGGCAGCCTGTTCCGCCGGCTGCGCCCCTCCGACGGTGACCGCCTGGCCGTCGACGAGGAGCGTGAGCGCTACATGTGGACCCGGATCCGCGAGCACCTCGCCGCCTCCGGCGCCGACCCGGCGGAGTGCCTGTACGTGTGCGGCGCCTTCCACGCCGTCAGCCGGGTCGCCGAGTTCGGCCTGGAGTCCGGCGCGCCTCCGTACGTCATCACCCCCCGCACGGCCACCGACTGGCTGTACGGGCTCATCCCCTCCAGCCACTCGGCCATCGAGGCGCAGTTCGGCCTGGCCCAGGGGTCGGTGTCGATCGCCGCGGCGACCTGGGCCAAGGCCACGGCCCGGGGTGGTGTCACGCCGTACCGGCTGGCGGGGCAGCAGGGCGGCCGCGCCAGAACCGGGAAAGCCGGGAAGAACGGGAAGAGCGGGAAGGCGGTCACGGCGGCGGCGCCGGAGCCGGAGCCGGCTCCCGACCGGCTGTCGGGATTCCTGGCCGCCCCGCCCGCGCTGGACGGCCTGGACGAGGACGAGCTGCGCGGGTGGTGCGTGGACATCGTGCGGCTGGCCCGCCGCAACGGCTACCTCGCCAGCACGGCCGACGCCATCGCGGTGTTCGAGACGTCGATCCTGCTCGCGGGGGTGCGCGGCCGGGCCAGGCCGACGCCGTACGACTTCGCCGACGCCGCGGTGACCTGCATCGAGAAGGACGCGGTGCCCGGCCGTCGCGACGTCCGCCGCCTGTGCGAGATCCTGCTGGGCGGCGACCGGGTCGGCGTGGTCGGCTACGAGGCGCTTCCCCCGCTGGCCCGTGATGTCTACGACCGGCTGGAGCCCCTGGGGATCGACCTGGGCCGGCGCACCCAGCAGCGGGTTCTGCTGGACCTGACGGCGAACCCGGAGCTCCGGCCGTGCTCGGACCTGCTGTGGATGCTGCGCTACCTGCTGCCCGACGACGCGGCCCGGCCCATCATGGGGGTGCGGCGCCTCGGCGAGCGGCCCATCCAGGAGAGCTGGGACCTGGCGATCGGCCGCCACCAGCGGTCGATCGTCGAGCTGGGCTACGAGGGCGTCACCGTCGAGCAGGTGCTGGAGCAGCGGCTGCGCCGCAAGGTCCGGGACCCGCGGGCCACCGCGGGGACCGCGCTGGAGGCGGTGGAGGACGCCATCCTCTACCTGGGCGGCGGCCGCTTCGCCGACGAGCTGGGCGCCCGCGCGGTGGAGCTGCTGGCCGCCGAGCGCACCGTCGACGACGCCCCCGAGGTGCTGCGCCGGATGCGGCGGCTGCTGGCCCATTACCGCGCCGCCGCGCCGGGTCTGCCGGCCTGGTGCGAGGCGTTCGTCACCGCCGGGTACGCCCACTACTGCACGCTGCTGCCGTCCGCCTTCGCCGACGACAGCGGTGTCCGCCAGGTCGGCGCGATGCTGGGCTTCCTGTTCTCCATGGAGGGCCTGGCGCTGTCCCTGGGTTGCGACCGGACCCAGCTGGAGCTGGCCGTACGGCAGTCGCACCCGGAGGCCCCGGCCAAGGTGGCGCTGCTGTGGGCCGCCGAGACGCAGCTGGGCCTGCTCCCGAGGGAGGAGCTGCGCGCCCGGTGCGACGGACTGCTGGACAACCCGCTGGTCGTTCCCGCCTTCCCGCTCTACCTGAGCGGGTTCGTCCAGGCGCTCGATCCGGTCCCGGGCCTGGCGCCGTTCGTGGTGGAGGCGCTGTCCAAGGCGTTCGCGCGGCTGCCCGACCCCGTCCTGCTGCCGTGGCTGCCGACGCTGATCGCGACGCTGCGCCGGAACGTGCCGGAGCTGGTGCCGGTGCTCGTCCGGGAGGCGGGCCGGAGCTTCCCCGGCGGGCTGGCCGAGTTGGACGGATGGACCCCGCCGTGGGACCGTCCGGCCGGTCCCGCCCGGACCGGCCGGCCCGGCAGGGCGGCGCCCGCGCCGAGCGGCCCGGTGACCGGTCTGCTGGCCCGGCACCCCGCGGCGTGCGACGCCGTGGCCGGACTGCTCGGCTGCCCGCCGGAGTGGCCGGAGGGGCCCGCGGGTGGCGTGCCGGACGCGGGGGAGGAGCGGGTGCGGGCCCTGCTCGGCCGGTATCCGGCGGCGGTCGGCGCGGTCGCGGCGCTGCTCGGCGCCTGAGCCCCGGCCGGACCTCCGAGGAGTCGATCCCCGCCCCGGGCCCGGATCTCCTGGGCTCCCGGGAGACCGGGAGACCGGGGCCGCCCGGACGGTCGCGGCGGGACGGCCCGCGAGGGCTCAGCCGAGCTCGTAGTCCAGGTGGTAGGAGTGGGCGCCGCCGTCGTTGACGATCTGCCCTCCGCCGCTGAGGCCGGCCAGACCGCCGGTGCCCGAGCCGGGGAGCACGGTCCAGCTCAGGGCCGACTCCTCGGCGTGGGCGGTGGCGTTGTGGTGGAGCACGAAGGTGCCCTCGCGGCCGTCGAGGACGCCGGTGAACCGCTCGAAGCCGGCGTAGGCCGCGGAGTCCTCACTGACGACGGCGGTGATGATGTCGGTGGTGCTGGCGCCCTTCAGACCGCCGTCGAAGGTCTTGACGACGTGGACCCGGGAGAGCGCGGCCCCCTCCGCCTCGTCGTAGGGGGCGGGCTCCCAGCTGTCGATGGAGAAGGTACCGGTGGCACGGGGCATCTGAGGGACTCCTCGGTCGTCGTACGGCACGGGCCCGGTCTTCCGCGCCCGTGGAACGGACCTCATCCTGCCGCCCGTACCTGTCGGCTCCTGTCAGGTACGGCGCGGGGCCCGGACAAGGCGCGAGCCGTACGGGTGGGGGGCGTCCCGTACGGCTCACGCGTCTGTGGGGGGTGCCGGGAGATCTCCCGGGGGGCTTTCGTCAGGCTCCGGCGACCTCGGCGAAGTGGCAGGCCACGGGGTGGCCGTTGCCGCGGTCGACGAGAGCGGGCTCCTCGGTGGCGCAGATGTCCTGCGCCTTCCAGCAGCGGGTCCGGAACCGGCAGCCGCTCGGCGGGTTCAGCGGGCTCGGCACGTCACCGGTGAGGATGACGCGCTCGCGGGCGCGCTCCTCCTTCGGGTTGGCCATGGGAGCCGCCGACAGCAGCGCCTGGGTGTAGGGGTGGGCGGGACGGTCGTAGAGGTCGTCCCGCAGGCCGGTCTCGATGACCTTGCCGAGATACATCACCGCGACCCGGTCGGAGATGTGCCGCACCACCGACAGGTCGTGGGCGATGAAGACGTAGGCCAGCCCCATCGCGTCCTGAAGGTCCTCCAGCAGGTTCACCACGCCCGCCTGGACCGACACGTCGAGCGCGGACACCGGCTCGTCGAGGATCAGCAGCTTCGGCTCCAGGGCCAGGGCCCTGGCGATGCCGACCCGCTGGCGCTGGCCGCCGGAGAACTCGTGCGGGTAGCGGTTTCCGTGCTCGGGGTTCAGGCCGACCAGCCGCAGCAGCTCGGCGACCCGGTCGGGGCCGCCGTCCTTCCAGCGTTCGTGGACCTTCAGCGGCTCGGCGATGATGTCGTTGACCGGCATCTTCGGGTTGAGCGAGGCGTAGGGGTCCTGGAAGACGATCTGCATGTCGCGCCGTACGGGCTGGAGCTCCTTGACCGACATGGCGGTCAGCTCCTTGCCCTGGAAGCGCACCGAGCCCGAGGTGGGCTTGTGCAGCTGCAGGATCGCCCGGCCCGTCGTGGACTTGCCGCAGCCCGACTCGCCCACCACGCCGAGGGTCTCGCCCTCGTCCACGTGCAGGGACACGCCGCTGACCGCCTGCACCTGCGCCACCACCCGGCGCAGGAAACCGCCGCCGCGGACCGGGAAGTTCATCACCAGGTCCTCGACCTTGAGCAGATGGTCGCCGCTGTCCGGCTCCCGCTGCGGGGCGGGCGTCTCCTCGGTCGTCACACTCATGCCTTGGTCTCGCTCTCGGTGCGGAAGAACACGGTCGGGTCCTCGACCGCGGCCAGCCGGTCCCAGTGGTGGCAGGCCGCGAAGTGCCCGCCGCTGTCGGTCTCGGCCAGCTCCGGCTCGGTGGTCCGGCACACCTCGTCGGCCAGCGGGCAGCGCGGCGAGAAGGGACAGCCGGTCGGCAGGTTGATCAGCGACGGGGGAGTGCCCTTGATCGGCCGGAGCCGGCTGCCGGAGGTCTCCAGCGACGGGATCGACCCCAGCAGGCCCGCCGTGTACGGCATGCGGGGCCCCTCGAAGACCGGGTCGGTTTCGCCGATCTCGACCGGCCGCCCGGCGTACATCACCAGCACCCGGTGGGCCATGCCCGCGATGACGCCGAGGTCGTGGGTGATGAGCACGATCGCCGCGTTGACCGCGTCCTTGACCTCCAGGAGCTTCTCCAGGATCTGCGCCTGGACGGTCACGTCGAGGGCCGTGGTCGGCTCGTCGGCGATGATGACGTCCGGGTTGTTGATGACCGCCATGGCGATCATCGCGCGCTGGCGCATGCCGCCGGAGAACTCGTGCGGGTAGCTGCGCAGCCGCGCCTCGGCCTGCGGGATGCCGACGAGGTCGAGCATCTCCTTGGCGCGGGCCAGCGCGTTCTTGCGGGGCATCAGCTCGTGCGCGAGCACCGCCTCGGCGAGCTGGTCGCCGATCGAGTGCACCGGGTTCAGCGCGGTCATCGGGTCCTGGAAGATCATCGCGATCTTGCGGCCGCGCAGGCCCCGCTGCTTGCGGGGCGACATCTTCAGCATGTCGTCGCCGCGGAACAGGATCCGGCCCTTGACCCGGGCGCTCTTGGGCAGCAGGCCCATGACCGCCATGGAGGAGACCGACTTGCCGGAGCCCGACTCGCCGACGATGCCCAGCACCTCGCGTTCGCGCAGGCTGTAGGAGACGCCGCGGACCGCGTGCACGACGCCGTCCTCGGTCGGGAACTCCACGCTCAGGTCCTGCACCCGGAGGATCTCGTCCTCCGACGGGGGCCGTACGGCGTCCCGCTGCAGGCCGGTGTGCACCTCCCCGGCGGAGTCGAGGATGGTGCTGGCGATGTCGTAGGTGTGCACGTCGCCCTTGCGGGGCTCGATCGGCACGTTGGGAGGAGTCGTCATCAGGCACGCACCCGGGTCTGTCGTGGGTCGAACGCGTCGCGCAGGCCGTCGCCGATGAAGTTGATCGACAGCGCGATCGCGATGATGAAGATGCCCGGCCACCAGAACAGCCACGGACGGGTGCTGAACGCGGTGCGGTACTCGTTGATCAGCTGACCGAGGGAGGTGTCGGGGGGCTGCACGCCCAGCCCGAGGAACGACAGCGCCGACTCCAGCAGCACCGCGTTCGCGGTGGCCAGCGTCGCGCTGACCACGATCACGCCGATGGTGTTGGGCAGGATGTGCCGGAAGATGATCCGGCGGGCCGGGGTGCCGACCGCGCGGGCCGCCTCCACGAACTCCTTCTCCCGCAGCGAGAGGAACTCGCCGCGCAGCAGGCGGGCCATGGTGGGCCAGATCGTCAGGCCGAGGACGATGCCGAGCGGCACCACGCCGGCGTCACCGAACTTGCGGCCGAGGACGGCGGCGATGACCAGGACCGGAATGGTGATCATCACGTCGGTGACGCGCATCAGGACGGCCTCGACGCGCCCGCGGTAGTAGCCGGCCACCGCGCCGACGACGGCGCCGACCACGGTGGCCACGATGCCGACCAGGAAGGCGACGATGATCGACTGCTGGGCGCCGCGCATGGACTTGGCGAAGTAGTCGACGCCGATGTCGTCCTGGCCGAACGGATGGTCGCCGATGGTGAACGGCGACAGGCTGAGCGTCGGCTTGCCCTGGTTCACCAGCGCCCCGGTGGTGATGTAGCTCTGGTGCCACCAGCCCGGGATGCCGGCGAAACCGATGGAGCTGAAAGCGAGCACGAGGACCAGGCCGAAGACGATCATCCCGGCCAGCGCGGCCCGGTGCCGGAAGAACCGCCGTCGCACCATCTGGGCCTGGGTGCGGGCGACGATCGTCATGCCCTGCTCGGCGCCGCCATCCGGTGCCTGCGCTTGTGCGCTGAGTGTCATGAGTGGGTCTCCGATGCTTTCACGACAGCCGGATGCGCGGGTCGAGGTAGGCGTAGAGGATGTCGGCGATCATGTTGAACACGACCACCGTGGCCCCGGTGACCAGGAAGAACGCCATGACCGGCCCCGGGTCCACCTCCATGAGTCCCTTGGTGAACATGAAGCCCATGCCGCGCCAGCCGAAGACGTTCTCGGTGACCACCGCGCCGCCGATCACGCCGGCGAGGTCGAAGGCCATCATGGTGGTGACCGGGATCAGGCCGTTGCGGAAGGCATGCTTGAGGACGACGGTGCGCTCGGGGAGGCCCTTGGCCCGGGCGGTGCGCACGTAGTCCTGGTTCATGACCTCCAGCATGCTGGCCCGGCTGAACCGGGTGTAGGTGGCCAGCGAGATCAGGATGAGGGCCATCGTCGGCAGCAGCAGGTGGCCGGCGCTGTCGAGGCCCGTCTGCCAGAAGTCGCCCTGATAGTTGGGGGTGCGGGCGCCGATCGTCGAGATGGGGCGGTGGCGCACGGTGTCGCTGTAGCCGGCGAACGCCTGGAACATCCGGTCCAGGAAGACCATGGCGCCGGTGAAAACGCCGGTCAGCGTGGCGGCGGTCATCGCCTGGCGGCGCTGCAGGCCGCCGAGGACGTAGCCGAGGCCGAGGCAGACGGCGATCGTCAGCAGCAGCAGGCCGCCGATCTCCAGCCAGGTCGGGTCGGTCAGCACGGGGCCGAGGATCTGCGAGCAGATCGCACCGATCACGGCGGCTGCGAGGGTGGCGTACAGCGGGCCACGGTACTGCAGGCCGGCGGTCAGGGCGGTGAAGCCGACCGCGGCGGCCAGGCCGAAGGCCAGGATGAGGGGGGTGCCCAGGCCGGGGTCGGCGAACCAGCGGGTCACCGACAGGAGGGTGAACAGCGCGCCGCCGGCCACGAGGCCGACGGCGAAGGCGACGAGCCGGCGCCTGCGGTCGCCGACGGTGAGCGCGCCGAAGATCAGGCCGCCGAGCAGGGCGAGGGCGCCGATCACCGCGGGCGGGATGACCGGGTCCTTCAGCCAGTTGTTGAACTCGATGGCGACGTACTGCTTGAGCATGACCGCCACCCAGAAGAGCGGCAGGGAGAAGCAGATGAAGGCGGCGAAGGTGACGGTGTAGTCGAAACCGCTGTACTGGCGGAGCGCGGAGATGATGCCGATGACGATGCCGACCGTGATGGCCAGCACGGTCGCGGCGAGCACGAGCTGCAGGGTCGCCGAGAGCGCGTCGCTCAGGATGGGGGCGATGGCCTGGCCGTCGCGGTTCACGCCGAGATCGCCGCGGACGATCCGGCCCAGCCAGCCCAGATAGCGCAGCACGACGGGGACGTCGAGTTGCATCCGCTCGGACCGCTCGGCGATCTTGGTGAGCTTCTGAGGGCTGTTGTCCTGGCGGAGGTCCTCAAGCGGGTCGCCCGCGAAAGCGGTGAGGACGAAGATGATGAAGGTCGCCGCCAGGAGGACGAAGAACGAGATGACCAGTCTCCGCGCGATGAAGACGATCACTTCGTCACCTCCCGTTCATGGAAGAGGGACTGCGTGGATCAGGGCCGGGACCGGGAGGGCTTGTGGCCTTCCCGGTCCCGGCCCCGTGGGGACTGCTGTTTTCCGTCAACCGCGGCCGTGGCCGTGGCCGTGGCCCGCGGTCGGAACGGGTGGGACTACTCGATCGTCCACTTGTCCATGTTCCAGCTGATGCCGGCCTGGGTCGGGTTCGGGATGACGTTGTTGACGCCCTCGGACCACGCGGTCAGGTTCGGGTTCTCGTACAGCGGGATCGTGGCGAGGTCCTGCCACATGATCTTCTCGGCCTCGGCGATGAGCGGGGTCTGCGCGGCCTTGTCGGTGGTCGCGTTGACCTTCTTCAGCAGCTCGTCGACCTTCTTGTTCGAGTAGCAGCCGTTGTTGTTGCCCTTGTGCTCGCTGTCGCACTTGCTGGGCGAGGTGTACGTCGAGGTGCTGCCGCTGATCAGGTCGGAGCCGATCCAGCCGAACAGGGCCACGTCGTAGGTGTTGTTGGTCAGGCCGTTGCCGAAGAAGTTCTCGTCGCCGTTGTCCTTGATCTTGAAACCGGCCTTGCTGCAGGAGTCGCTGATCAGCTGGGTGACCGAGGTGCGGCGGGGGTTCGGCGACTGGTAGCCGATCTTGATCTCGACGCCTTCCTTGCCGGCCTTCTTCAGCAGGGCCTTGGCGCCCTCGATGTCGACCTGGTCGTACTTCTTGTCCTCGCCGCCGATGCCGTTGACGACGTCGGCGTAGCTCGGCTGGACGCTGGAGACCAGACGGGCCTGGAGGATGGTGGCGTTCGGGTTCAGCGGCTTGATCAGGTTGTCGACGATCAGCTGCCGCGGAACGCACTTGGCGAAGGCCTCGCGCAGGGTGCGGTCCTTGAACGGGCTGGAGTCCATGTTGAAGTCAAGGTGGTCGTAGAAGTACTGCGGACCGGTCTTGACGGTGACGCCCTCAAGGGCGTTCAGCTGGTTCAGCACGTCCGGGCCGGGTTGCGGCACGGCGATGTTGACCTCGCCGTTCTGCAGCGCCTGCGCCTGCTGGTCCAGCGCGATGAAGCGCTCGACGATGGTCTGCACCTGCGGCTTGGGGCCCCAGTACTTGTCGTTGACCGTGAAGGTCAGCGACTGGCCGGCGTCGAACTTCGACAGCTTGTACGGGCCGGAGGAGGGGATCAGGTCCTCGCTGAGCAGCTGGCCCTTCATGAGCCAGCCGTCGTTGTAGAACTTGATCGCGTCGGCGAGCTTCTTGGCGTCCTTCTTCTTGACGGCCTCGATGAACTCGTCCTCCGACAGGCCGCCCTTCTTCTCCACGACCTGGGCCGGCATGATCTGGCCCTGCGCGTACAGCGCGCCGGCCCAGTCACCGAACGGCTCGCTGTAGGTGTGGGTGATCTCCTTGCCGCCCTTTTCGCAGTTCGGCACGTCGGTGAGCTCGTAGCCGGTGGTGCCGGCGGTGGAGAAGCCCTTGATCTTGCCGGAGTTGGCGGCCCAGGCCAGCATCAGGTCGTCACAGTCGATCGGCGTGCCGTCGGACCAGACGGCCGCGGGGTTGATCGTGTACTTGACCTTCAGCGGGTCGTCGGAGATCTTCTCGTAGGTCCCGAAGTCCTTGTTCGGGGTGACCGTGCCGTCGCCACCGAAGTACCAGAAAGCGGTCAGCACGCGCTGCAGCGGCAGGTTGTTGCGGGAGGCGTTCTCAGCGCCGGTGTTGCCGTTGTAGGAGCTGAACTCCTGGTCGAAGGCGAAGGTGACCGTCTTCCCCGCACCGGAGCCCGAAGAGGCTGCGGCCGAGCCCGACGTGGTGGGCTTGCTCGCCGAGTCGGTGCCCGCGCAGGCGCTCAGCAGGAGTGCACCTCCTGCCACTGCTACTAGAAACTTGCCAGATGTCCGCGCATGGAACACGGCAGCACTCCTTTTATCGTCCGGTCTGGGGTCAGCCGTCAGCAATGGTCGAACAAAGCTGAGCATCGGGAGTCTCCCCTGGACAAGTGGGGCGACTTGGGTGTTGCAGACCTGATACCGGCGGCGTCCCATCCTGTAACAAAGCGGGCCGGTAATCGGGAAACTACGCAATTGCGAAAATAAGGAGGAAAGTTCCTTATGTCTGCGAAGTCCGCTATGTCCGGTAACGCATAGTGCTCGGATGTGGCCCGGCGGGAGTGGGGAAGCGATGGATCCGCAGGTGGACGGCCCGCCGGGATGTGGACGGGCCGGATCGTCGTCACTCTCCGCGATCGGGCGGCTGATGATCCCGTTCCGGTGGAGGGAGCCCGGCGGCCCGGGACGGTCCGTCCGGTACGGCGTGACCCGCCGGTCCCCGCACCCCCGCCGGACGGGCACCCTGGAAGGCGTGAACGAGCCGAGCGGGCAGCGGGACGGGTACGGCGCAGCGGAGGCCGCGGGGGCCGGGGAGGCGGGGGCCGGGGAGACCGGGGAGGCGGCGGAGGACGTGAGGACCGAGGGGACGGCGGAGGCGGGGAGGACCTTCACGGGGGCCCCGGAGACCCCCGGGGCGGTCTCGGAGGCCGGACGGCCCCGGCGGGACGAGGACGTGGCCGGGCAGCGGGTCCTCCCGCTCGTGGTCCGCATCGAACGGGCGGCTCCGCCCGAGCGCACCGACGCCCTGGAGGCCGCCGCACTGGCCGTGCTGACGCTGCTCGACGCTCCGCAGGCGGCCCCCGGAGGCGAGTGGGCCGAGGCGGTCCGCGCCTGGGAGGACGGCCGGATCAGAAAGGTCGTACGGCGGGCGCGCGGAGCCGAGTGGCGCCGGGTGCTCGCCCTGCCCGGCCTCACCGTCACCCACGGCACCGCCGAGGTCCGGATCCACCCGCCGGTTCCGCTCGACGCCTGGCCCAGGGACCTGTCGCGTCTCCAGGTCTCCGGCACCGACCTGTCCGACTCCGCCGAACCGGCGCCGCCCGCGCCCGGGGAGCCGGTCCTGTGGGTGAACCCGGGCCTTGCGATGTCGGCGGGCAAGGCGATGGCCCAGGCCGGGCACGCCGCCCAGCTCGCCTGGTGGGCCGGAGACGAGGACGCGCGCCGCGCCTGGCGGGAGCGCGGCCTGGCGGTGGCCGTGCGGACCGCCGCGCCCGGCGACTGGGGGGCGCTGGCCGGCTCCGGTCTGCCCGTGGTCAGGGACGCGGGGTTCACCGAGATCGAGCCCGGCTCCCGTACGGTCGTCGCGGACGTCCCGTGGCTGCGGTTCGCCTTTCGGCAGGTGTCTGACCAAACGTGAAAAAATCACTCGTTTTCTAAGTGTGATGGGTATCCCGCACGGGATAAGCCGATTTGTCGTACGCTCCCGATCGTGCTCGATGGGGTGGGTGGGACCGAAGGGACCCGTGGGACGGGTTCCATGCCGACATACGTGGTGGCCGAGGCGGAGACCTCCGAGCTGCCGAAGATCGTCGCCGGGCCCGGGCCCAAGAATCCTCCGGTCTCAGCGGTGAAGCGGTCGCGCATCGGCGACCTGCCGATGCGCGTGATCTACCGGTTCCTGGCCGTGACCGTCACCGTGATCGTGGCCGCCGTGGCGGCGGTGATCGGCTTCGTGTCGTCCGGCTCCTCAGAACGACCGGGCGGAGAGGCGCCGGGGCCGATCGCCGCGCCATCTGCCGCGACGCCCCCGCCCGGTCCCGGTTCCTCGCCCGAGCCGCTGTCGGCGCCGGCGTCGGCCTCCGCGTCCTCATCGGCGTCGGCGTCGGCGTCCGCCTCCGCGTCCCCCTCCGCCTCGCCGACCGCGAGCGCGGCCCCCGCCACGCCGCCCCAGAGCGCCGCGGTGCTCGCCGCCCTGGCCGATCCCCGCGTCCCCGAACTGCCGGACGACAAACGGCTCGGCCGGCTGCCCGGCAAGGAGCACCCCGCCAAGCGCCGTGTCCGCGACACCCGTTCCGGGGTGTCGCTGATCCGCTTCGGCAAGCCGTGGAAGGGCTACGGCGCCGCGCCGTTCGCCACCAGGCAGGTCCTGCCGAAGGTCAGGGGCGCGGCCTCACGCGGGATGCTCGTGAGCTGCCCGGTGCCGATCAACGTGCAGGAGACCGACAAGGACACCGCGCTGCTGGCCGCGCGCTGGACGCTCAACCATCACCCCCGCGGCGGGGAGATCACCTGGACGGCCTCCCAGTCGATCAAGGACGGGTGGATGCTGGCCTACCAGGTGAGGTACAAGGTCAAGGGCAAGTCCCATCGCTCCATGGCCGCGGTCGCGGTGAAGGAGGTCCCCGGCGTGGACAAGCCGGCCCTCGTCTTCGTGACCATCCCCGACGTCCAGCGCTCCCACTGGCGCGACATCAACACCGCGATCTCCTCGATCTCCACGATCAAGCCGGAGTAGGCCCGGCCGCGGCGCCCGCGCGGACGGCCCGTCCCGCGCGGGACGGGCCGTCCGCTCCGGAGCCCTCCCACCGGCGCCATGTCCTCCAACCCGGCGTCCTCCAACCCGGCGTCCTCCACCCGGCCCGATCGATGCCGTGCCCCGCCCTCGGGAGGGGCCGTCCGCACGGGTCGCGGTGGACGCTAGGCTCGGCAGACGTGACCAGGATCGTTCTCGCCTCCGCCTCGCCCGCCCGTCTCGCCCTCCTGCGCAGTGCGGGGCTGGACCCCGAAGTCATCGTCAGCGGAGTCGACGAGGAGGCCGTCACCGCCGCCAGCCCCGGAGAGCTCTGCCTCACCCTGGCGCGCGCCAAGGCGGCGGCCGTGGCGCGCGACGTGACCGGCGGCCTGGTCATCGGCTGCGACTCGGTGCTGGAACTCGACGGCCGGGCCTACGGCAAGCCGTCCTCGCCCGAGGAGGCCGTCGCCCGCTGGCGGTCCATGCGCGGCCGCGAGGGCCGCCTGCTCACCGGCCACTGCGTGATCGACACCGCGAGCGGCGGACAGGTGTCGGAGGTGGGGGCCACGGTCGTGCGCTTCGGCGCGCCCTCCGATGACGAGATCACCGCCTACGTCGCCACCGGCGAGCCCTGCCGGGTCGCGGGCGCCTTCACCCTGGACGGCCCCGGCGGCTGGTTCGTCGAGGGCATCGAGGGCGACCACGGCAACGTCCTGGGCATCTCCCTGCCCCTCCTGCGCCGTCTCCTCGCCACACTGGGGGTCTCCGTGCCGGGCCTGTGGCGGCGCGCCTGACCTTCCGGCCTTCCGGCCTTCCGGCCGGGGCGGCGGCGGCGTACGGCGATCGGCCGCTCCCGCTAATCTTCCGGCCATGGGTCATTTCCGCTCCTTCGCGAAGGGCGCCGGCTTCTTCCTCCAGGGACTGCGCTGGGTCGCGCGCAACCCCCGGTGGTGGCTGTTCGGTCTGGTCCCGGCGCTGATCGCGTTCGTGCTCTACGCCGTCGCGCTCTACTTCCTCGGTTCCAGCGCGCGGGACATCGCCGAATGGATGACGCCGTTCGCCGCGGGGTGGGGGGAGGCGGCGCGCTCCACGCTGTACACCCTGCTCGGCGTGGCCCTCTTCGGCGCGGGAGTGGTCCTGGCCGTGGTGACCTTCACCGCGGTCACGCTGATCCTGGGCGAGCCCTTCTACGAGAAGCTCTCCGAGAAGGTCGAGGAGAGCCACGGGGAGGTGCCGGACGGGCCCGAGGTCCCGCTCTGGAGATCGATCCCCCGCTCGATCAGGGACAGCCTGATCATCCTCGGGTACACGCTGCTGTTCACGATCCCGCTGTTCTTCCTCGGCTTCGTGCCGGTGGTCGGCCAGACGGTGGCGCCGGTCCTGGGTGCGATCGTGTCCGGCTTCTTCCTCACCGCCGAGCTCACCACTTTGGCCATGGAGCGCAGGGGCATGCGGCGCAGGACACGCTTCGCCCTGCTCAGAGCGGACAAGGCGGTCGTGCTCGGCTTCGGGGTACCGCTCTTCGTCATCTTCCTGATCCCGCTGGCGGCGGTGGCCGCGATGCCCGCCGCCGTGGCGGGGGCGACCGTCATGGTGCGGGCGCGCCTGGCGCCCGCGGAGCCTCTCCACCGGCGGGGCTGAGACAGGGCCGCCGGGCCGCCGGGCCGCCGGGCCTGCGTGCCGGGCGCGGCGCGCTCCGGGCCGCCGGGAGGTTTTCCACAGGCCGGCCCGATCCCGTCCGGCCGTCCACAGAACGGGATTCGGCCGGACGGAGGAGGCGGGGGACGCGCGAGGCTCTGGGCCATGACAACCGACCTCCCGGCCTCGCCGGCCCCGTCCGTCCAGTCCGTCTCCCTCGCCGACCAGCCCGGTCTCCTGCTCAGGTCCACCGAGGACGTCCTCGGCGCCGTTCCATACCTCCTGGGGTTCCACCCCGCCGACAGCCTCGTCGCGATCGGCCTGAGGGGCCGTCCTCCCCGGGGGCGGCTGCATCTCACCGTCCGCTGGGACCTGCCGCCCGTCGACCCGGACGCCGCCCAGGTCGCCGCGGTCTTCCGCCGGGAGGGGGTCACCCAGGTCATCCTGGCCGGATACGGCACCGGCCCCCTGGTGACCCCGGTCATGGACGAGACCGTCGCGCTCTTCCGCCGGGGCGGCCTCGTCGTCGTCGACGCCCTGCGGGTGGAGGACGGCCGCTACTGGTCCTATCTCTGCTCCCGGTCCGGATGCTGTCCTCCGGACGGCACACCGTACGACCCCCGGGCCGGGGAGATCGCCGCCCAGGCGACCGTGCGGGGGCTGGTCGCCTTCCCCGACCGGGAGTCTCTGGCCAGGTCGCTCGACCCCGTCGGCGGCGCCGCGCGGGAGGCCATGCGACGGGCCACCGCCCGGGTCACGAGGGAGGTCGGAGAGAGGCTCGCCACCTGCGGCGACGTCGAGGGGTTCGCGGCGGAGTTCGTGGCCGACGGCGTCACCCGGGTCCGCGCGGCCATCGGCGCCTACGCCGCGGGCGGGCGGCTCGACGACGAGCAGGCGGCCAGGCTGGGGCTCGACCTGGCGGTGGTCCGCGTCCGCGACGAGGCGTGGGCGCTCGTCACCGACGACTCCTGCGACGTCCACCGCCGGTTATGGCAGGACCTCACCCTGCGGCTGGAGCCGCGGTTCGTCGCGCCGGCCGCCTCCCTGCTCGGCGTGGTCGCCTGGCGGGAAGGTGACTCCGCACTGGCCGGGGTGGCCTTGACCCGTGCGCACGAGGCCGATCCCGGCTACTCCATGGCCAACCTGCTCATGCACGCACTGCGGCACCTGGTCCCGCCGCAGGCGCTGAAGGACAGGATGCCCAGCCCCGAGGAGCTGGACGAGGAGATGGGCAGTCCCCGAGCCGCGTGGCTGCTACCCATGATCTCCCTGCTGGAGGAGCCCGCGGCACAGGCCGGGTGACCGGCCCAGGATGCCCGGAGGTCAGTCCTCGGCGAGCCTGCGCCGCTCGTTGTAGGCGCGCATCCGGGGCGGGTAGCCGGTCAGCTGCACGTCGTAGACCGGAAGCGACAGGTCACGGGCCACCTTGCGGATCACCGCGGGGGAGCCGACCCGGCGCCTCGTCCACTCGCCGTCGTCCGCGATGGCCATCGCCGTGGTGTCCGTCGCGAAGGTCTCCGGCTCGACGTAGAACTCGACACCCCGGCGCGACTTCGCGAAGGCGA
Source organism: Streptosporangium sp. NPDC048047 (assembly GCF_040653115.1). Lineage (NCBI taxonomy): Bacteria > Bacillati > Actinomycetota > Actinomycetes > Streptosporangiales > Streptosporangiaceae > Streptosporangium > Streptosporangium sp. NPDC048047. The sequence goes on from NZ_JBEZNH010000022.1 coordinate 83,412, forward strand.
TGAGCGCCTCGATGTCGGCGTCGGTGGCCTCACGATCGAACTTGGCGATCTTAGGGCCGCCTCGCCGCCTCAATCCGTAGCGATCCCGCCATCTCATGCCTCTTATATACATCTCCCAGGGGTCCGACGGGGTCATGCCGGGGTGCCCTCTAGGGGATATCCAAGGGTTTATCCGGATGGACCGGCCGGAAGCCCACCGCGATCATGGAGGTAAGCCAACGACGAAGGGTATGTCGGTCTCATGGAACGGACAGCGACACCGGAGGCGAGCCCGTGGCGCGAAACCGGGGCGTCCCCCGCTCCGGGGCCGGGCCACGCCGGTCTGCGGGTCAGCAACCAGGACCGGGAGCAGGTCGTCGAGCACGTCAAGACGGCCTATGCCGAAGGGCGGCTCGACAAGTTCGAGTTCGACGACAGGCTGGAGCGGGCCATGACGGCCCGCGTCCACGGTGACCTCATGCCGATCATGTACGAGCTGTACGGCTCCCGCCCCGCCGTCCCCGCGTTCCACCCGCAGACGGGCGGGCGGCCCCTCCCGTACCCCGCCGCGCGGGCGAAGGACGGAGGAGAACGGCTGGGCGCGGCCGCGGCGCATCTGCTGCCGCTGACCGGACTGTTCGCGATCGGCCCGCTCATCATGCTGCTCGCCGCCGGTAGGACCTCGCCCCACGTCCGCAGGCACGCGGTCGAGGCGCTCAACTTCCAGCTGACCCTGCTGGGTGCGACCGTGCTCCTGGCCATCACCGTCGTGGGCGCCGTCCTGATCCCGGCGGTATGGATCGGCGGCATGGTGCTGTCGGTGATCGGCGGGGTCAAGGCGCTGACCGACGATGACTTCCGGTACCCGCTGGCGATGCGCCCGGTGAAGTAGGCGTCCGCCGGCCCGTAGGCGCCGACCGGTCCGGAGGCGCCGGCCGCCCCGGAGGGGACGCCGGTCGGGAGGGGACGCCGGCCGAGTGCCGGGGATGCCGACCTGAACCGGGGCCTCGTGGGCCATCGGGGCCTCACCGGCCTGCGGGGGAGCCGGTCAGGTGGCGAGGACCTCGTACTTGACCCGCATGACGCCCGCACCGGTGTCGCCGATGGCGGAGAAGGCCGCCCTGGACAGGTCCAGGCAGCGCCCGCCCGTGTAGGGGTCGCGGTCGTTGATCCGGACCGTCACCGACTCGCCGTTGGCCGGGTTGGTCACGCGGACCTTGCTGCCCAGCGGCAGGGTTTTGTGAGCGGCGGTCATCGCGCTCGGGTCGAAGCGCTCGCCGCTGGCGGTCATCTGCGGCTCGTCGTAGTAGGAGGCGCCGCAGGCGCCGCTGGAGAGCACGCGCCCCGCGTTCGACGTGTCGCGGGCGCCGGACCGCCGTGTCTTCGGCTTGCCCGTCGTCTCGCTCTTCGGTGTGTTCCGCGCGGTGCTCCTGGCCGTGTTCGCGGCCGTGCTCCCGGTGTCCTTCGGCGCGGAGGCGGTGTCCCGCCCGCTCCCGGACCGCGACCGCGGGGCGGCCTCGGCGGTGGGGCGGGTGCCGGGGGACGTCCCCGTCGTGGTGGAGGTCCCGGGGGAGGCCGCCGGGGAGGGGGAGACCCGGGGGTTCGCCTCGTCGGCGGCCGCGGAGGCGTTCGGACCGGGCGTCCCCGAGGAGGACCCCTCCGAGGAGGACGCGGAGGGGGAGGCGAGGCCGTCCGGCGTGGTGTCGCCGGGGGCACCGGCCTGCCGGGGGCTGAAGACGGCCGCCGTGGACGCCCGCGAAGCGTGGTCGTCGGCCGAGAGCGCCCAGGCGGTGCTCGAGACCGCCACCACCGCGGTGGCGCCGACGGCCAGCACGGCCAGGCGCCGCCGGTTCGTCTCCGGCTTCCGGAAGGGGAGGGTCTTGTCGGACGGGGGAGCGGAATGCAGGCCCAAGGGTGATCACGGGTCCAAGGTCGGGGGCAGGACGCGAGACGGCCATGGGGCACGAGGGGACGAGGGGGATGCAGGCCGTTCTCGTGGGCGGGGAGACGGAATGTCACCCGCGCGATGCGGTCGAACATATGCGACAAAGAACCGGTAAAGGCAACTTAAAGCGTTGCAAGTGATTCATATCACTGTGTCAATGAATCTTGATGGAGATGCAAATAAATGATCGTGTGCGGATCATAAAAGATCATTCAGCTGTCCGGATCTGCGATCTCCGGGCTGGTCCGCGGGGTTGTGAGCGTACGCGGTGAATCTTGGAAATGCCGGTGGTACGCGGATTTCCGCCTAGATCGAATGAGGCCAGCCGCACGCGCCGGACATGGTGATCCGCATCGTGGCGTGCCGGTGTGATCCGGGCGGTGAATCTTCGGGGACGCTGGAGCCGTGCGGGCTTCGGGGCGTTTCCCCGATGCGGGGCTCGCGGCCCTCAGAACATGAGGGAGCGCACCGTCTCGACGGTGTCGGCCTCGCCGGCGCTCTTGTCGGGCCGGTAGCGGATGACCCGGGCGAAGCGCAGTGCCATCCCACCGGGATAACGGCTCGACTGCTGGACCCCGTCGAACGCGATCTCGACCACGAGCTCGGGGCGGACGGTGACCGTCAAGCCGTCGGCGGGACCCTCGGCGATCTCCAGCAGGCGGTCGGTCTGCCACGCCAGCAACTCGTCGGTCAACCCCTTGAAGGTCTTGCCGAGCATGACGAAGCCGCCGGTGCCCGGGTCGAGCGCTCCCAGGTGGAGATTGGAGAGCCTGCCCTGACGCCGGCCGTGTCCCCATTCGGCGGCGAGGACCACCAGGTCGAGAGTGTGCCGGGGCTTCACCTTGATCCATCCGGCGCCGCGCCTCCCGGCGGCGTAGGGCGCCCGCAGGGACTTGACCACCACGCCCTCGTGGCCGCTCCGGAGCACGTCCTTGAAGAACGTCTCGGCGCTCGCGAGGTCGTCGGTCACCAGGCGGGGGGTCACCAGCTCCGCGGGGACGGCCGCCGCGAGGGCGGCGTGGCGCGCCTCACCGGGCAGGTCGAGCAGGTCGGCGCCGTCCACCCGCAGCGCGTCGAAGAAGAACACGCTCAACGGGGTCTTCGCGCGGACCCCCGGCACGTCGAGGCGGCTCGACACGCGGCCGGAGGTGACCTGGAAGGGCTGGGGGCGGCCGTCGGGGCGCAGCGCGATGACCTCGCCGTCCAGGACCAGATCCGCGGCGGGCAGCGCGCGGACCGCCTCGACCAGCTCGGGCACCTGGGCGGTGATGTCGTCGAGCGTGCGGGTGAAGACGGTGACCTCGTCGCCGGAGCGGTGCGCCTGCACCCGGACACCGTCGAGTTTCCATTCGAGCGCGACCGGCCCGCCCAGCTTGTCCAGTGCGGCGGCCACGGAGACGGCGCTCTGGGCGAGCATCGGGGCGACCGGGTGGCCGACCTCCAGGCGGAAGGCGCGCAGGGCGTCGACCCCGCCGGCCAGTGCGGCGGCGCCCACGGCGGGAAGCCAGCCGCGCAAGGTCAGCGCCCGCCGGACCTCCGCCACCGGGACCCCGGCGGCCTTGGCGACGGCTTCCGTCATCACCCCGTGCAGCGCGCCCTGGCGCAGCTCGCTGCGGAGCAGCCGGGACAGGAAGACCTGCTCCTGGCGGGTGACGGCGCCGAACAGCTCCTCGACCAGGGTCTTGCGCGCGAGCTGGGAACCGGGGCCGGCCTGGGCCTTGATGCGGTCGAGGAGGTCGTTCACCTCGCGCAGGGTGGCGGTCGCGGCCAGACGGGGTTCGGGCGGGTCCTGCAGGGCGGCCCAGCCCACGCCGACGTTGCGCTGGGGCAGCTCGCCGGAGAGGTAGGCGATGGCGATCTCCGCCTCGCCGGGCTCGGTCCTGCCGAGCAACTCCGCGAGCTGGGAGATCTTCGCCAGGCGTGCGGGAGTGGCCGCCACGGCGGCCGAGGTGCGTGCGAGCTCGATCAGCAACACAGCCATCACCCTACGAGTCGCGGCCGGTGTTCCGGCGACGAGGGCCGCCGCTTTCCGGATGCCTGCCCGGGAACGGATCCCTGCCGTGCGGCGGGCGCCTGCCCGGGGACAGGGGGGACCGGCGGTGGGCGGGCGGCCGGGACCGGGCGCTCACCCGGCGACGGGCGGCCGGCCGGGTCCGGTCATCCGGAACGGGCGGCCGCCCGCGGTGACGTCAGTTCACGCCGAGCAGGTCGACGACGAAGATGAGCGTCTCGCCAGGCTTGATGAGGGGTCCCGCGCCGCGGTTGCCGTAGCCGAGGTGGGGCGGGATGACGAGCCGGCGGCGGCCGCCGACCTTCATGCCCGCGACGCCCTGGTCCCATCCCGCGATCACCCGTCCGCCCCCCAGCGGGAACTGGAAGGTGTCGCCGTGGTTCCACGAGGCGTCGAACTCCTCGCCGGTGGAGAAGGCGACGCCGACGTAGTGCACGGTGACCATGTCACCCGGCTTGGCCTCCTGGCCGCTTCCCTCGACGAGGTCGGTGATCTGCAGCTCCGAGGGGGCCTCGCCCTCGGGGAAGTCGATCTCCGGCTTCTCCAGTGCCACGTGGTTCTCCTTATCGGTTGCGCGCCGGCCGTTTTCCGGCCGACCGGACGACTCTACGGGGTCGGGCGGACACGCGAGGGACGCAGGTGTCCCCTCCCGCTCCCGGCGTGGCGCCACGGGAGGGTGAGCCGCCCGGCACATACGAGAGAGCGGTTTCCCAAACGGGCCCGGTCGAGCGTCCGTCCGCCTCCGGCCCGCTTGCAGAACAAGATCCCGGTACGGCTCCATCTCGCAGGGGGAGCGCTCCCGCGGAGCGTGCCGGCTGTCTTAAAAATGGCTTTGAAGTGCAAAAACATAAAGAGGAAGCGGCTGGAACGCTGAGGGCGCCGCCCCGCTTCGCACGGCTCGGTAACGGCGATCGTTATCCCCGAAGATGTTGACACGCCCCCCGTGTGCCATCAGCCTCTCTTCCTGAGAGCGCTCTCTCCATGATCATCTTGAGAACCCAGGGAGGGTTCCATGAGCACCCCACGCCGTCTGCTCGCCCCGGTGGTCGCCGCGTCCGCACTCGCCCTGAGCCTCGCCGCCTGTGGCGGCGGTTCCGCCACGGGCGGCGCGGACGCCGCCAAGCCGGGAGAGAAGATCAAGCTGACGGTCGCCCTCTTCGGCGACTTCGGCTTCAAGCCGCTGTACGAGGAGTACCGGAAGACCCACCCCGACGTGGAGATCGTCGAGCGGGTGACGAAGTTCGACGACCATCACAACAACCTGGTCAAGCAGCTGGCCACCAACGCGGGCGCCGCCGACGTCGAGGCCGTCGAGGTGGGCTTCATCAGCACCTTCACCGCCCAGCCCGCCAAGTTCCACGACCTCAAGGAGTTCGGTCTGGACCGGCGGAAGAGCGACTACCTCGACTGGAAGTGGCAGCAGGGCCTGTCGAAGGACGGCTCCACGCTGCTCGGCCTCGGCACCGACGTCGGCGGCCTGGCCATGTGCTACCGCAGGGACCTGTTCGAGAAGGCCGGTCTGCCCGACGAGCGGGAGAAGGTCTCCGAGCTCTGGCCGACGTGGGACGCCTACATCGAGACCGGCAAGAAGTTCACCGAGGCCAAGGTTCCGGGCGCCAAGTTCGTCGACAGCCCGGGAGAGCTGTTCCGGGCCATGGTCAACCAGGCCCCGACCGGCTTCTACGACCAGCAGGACAACCTCATCGCGAGCGGCAACCCGGATGTGCGGAAGGCGTGGGACACCTCCGTCAAGGTCGTCCAGAACGGGCTGTCGGCCAAGCTCGCCGCCTTCTCCCCGCCGTGGAACACCGGTTTCGCCAAGGGCTCCTTCGCCACGATCATCTGCCCCGCCTGGATGACCGCCTACATCCAGGAGCAGGCCAAGGACGCCACGGGCAAGTGGGACATCGCCACGGTGCCCGGCGGCGCCGGCAACAGCGGCGGCTCGCACCTCATGGTTCCCAAGCAGAGCAAGCACCCCAAGGAGGCGGCCGAGCTGATCGACTTCCTCACCTCCAAGGAGAACCAGGCCAAGGTGTTCAAGGAGACGGGCAGCTTCCCCTCCATCCCCGCCCTCTACGACGACCCGTCGATCAAGGACTTCACCAAGCCGTTCTTCAACGACGCCCCGGTCGGCAAGATCTACTCCGAGGCCGCCAAGGCGCTCAAGCCCCAGCACCTCGGCCCGAAGGAGGCCCTGGTCCGTGCGGCCTTCGGTGACGGCATCGGCCGTGTCGAGCAGGGCAAGCAGCAGCCCGAGGAAGCCTGGAACCAGGCCCTCAAGGACGCCGAAACCGTCAAGTGACGGCGCGGCCGGCTCGGAACGACCGGGCCGGCTCCCCCACCCGGCACGGGCCGGATCCCCGCACCGGCCCGCCAGGCCCCGCACCGGCGCGCCGAGCCCCGGGCCGGCGCCCCCGGCCTCGGATCGGCGTCCCGGTTCCCCGGCCCGCCGGCCCTCCGAAAAGTGATCATCCGACCTCCTGAAAGGCCCAGCCATGGCCACTCGTGCCCCGGACCGGCCGGCGGCCACGATCACGGGGCGGGCGTCCCACCGCCCGCCCCGGCGCTCCCTGCGCCACCGGCTCGACGTGAAAGTCTCGCCGTACGCCTACGTCGCTCCGTTCCTCGCCCTGTTCTGCGCGTTCGGCCTGTTCCCCCTCATCTACACCGCCTGGGTGAGCCTGCACGAGTGGACCCTGCTCTCGGACGTCCACGAGTTCATCGGCCTGGACAACTTCGCCAAGCTGTTCGGTGACGGCTACTTCTGGAACGCCACCTTCAACACCCTGTCCATCGGGGTGCTGTCCACCGTCCCGCAGCTGGTCATGGCGATCTGGCTGGCGAACATGCTCAACCGTCCGCTGCGGGCGCAGACCTTCTTCCGGATCACGCTCCTGCTGCCCAACGTGACCAGCGTGGTCGCGGTCGTGGTGATCTTCAGCCAGCTGTTCGGCCGCGACTTCGGCCTGGTCAACTGGGTGCTCTCCTGGTTCGGCGCCGACGGCGTCGCCTGGAGCGAGGGCACCCTCTCCTCCCACATCGCCCTCTCCGTCATGATCATGTGGCGGTGGACGGGGTACAACGCCCTGATCTTCCTCGCCGCCATGCAGGCCGTACCGCGGGAGCTCTACGAGGCGGCGACCCTCGACGGCGCGTCGCCGTACACCCAGCTCCGGAGGATCACCATCCCGATGATCCGGCCGACGATCATCTTCGTGGTGATCGTCTCCACGATCGGGGCGATGCAGGTCATCGCCGAGCCGCTGCTGTTCGGCGCCGGCACCAACGGCGGCAACATCGTCACCGGCGGACCGGACCGGCAGTTCCAGACACTCGCGCTCTACGTGTACGAGCGCGGCTTCGTCAACTTCGACTTCGGCTACGCCTCGGCCGCCTCGTGGGTCATGTTCGCCTTCGTGGTGGTCGCCGCGGCCGTCAACTACCTGTTCATCAGCCGTTCCCGGGGAGACCTGAAATGACCCGGCCGGCGCACCGAGGACCCGGGGACGACCGGAACGGCCCGGACGGCCGGGGTGACCGGCGCGACGGGCCGAAGGAGGTGAGCGGCCGATGAGGCTGCGCTATCTGACGCTGACCGCGGTGGCGTTCTTCTCCGCGTTCCCCCTGTACTACAGCGTGGTCGTCGCCTCCCGCGACAACGCCGCGCTCGCCCAGGTTCCGCCCCCGCTGCTGCCCGGCGGCAACTTCTTCGCGAACGTGGAGCGGGTCTTCGACACCGTCCCGTTCGGGCTGGCGCTGCTCAACTCGTTCGTGGTCTCCGGCTCGATCGCCGTCACCGTGATGTTCTTCTCGACGCTGGCCGGGTTCGCCTTCGCGAAGCTGCGGTTCCGGGGCAGGAACGTCATGCTGCTGATCACCGTGGGGACCATGATGGTCCCGGCCCAGCTCGGCATCATCCCGCTGTACATGCTCATGGTGAAGGTCGAGTGGACCGGCACCATGTACGCGCTGGTGGTCCCGGCGCTGGTCAACGCGTTCGGCGTGTTCTTCATGACGCAGTTCCTGCAGCGCGCGCTGCCGACGGAGCTGCTGGAGGCGGGCAGGATCGACGGCTGCACCACCTGGGGGCTGTTCCGGAACGTCGTGATCCCGGCGGCCCGGCCGGCGGCGGCCGTGCTCGGCATGCTCACGTTCATGACCGCCTGGAACGACTACTTCTGGCCGCTGGTCGTCCTGACCCCGGAGAACCCGACGGTGCAGGTGGCCCTGTCCACGCTCGCCAGCGGATACGTCAACGACTTCGTGCTCGGGCTGTCCGGGACCGCGGTGGGCACCCTTCCGCTGCTCCTGGTGTTCGCGTTGCTCGGCAAGCAGATCATCGGAGGGATCATGCAGGGGGCGGTGAAGGGGTGAGCCACCCCGGGTGAAGCGGCCGCCCGGTCCCGGACGGCCGCCGGACGAGGACACCGGCCGCCGGAAGAAGAGACCGGCCGCCGGATGAGGACACCGGCCGCCGGGCGAGGGCACCGCACCGCGGCGCCCGAGGCCGCCCGACGGAAAAGAACTGCTGGGGGAGTGGCAGATGAGACGACCCACTTTGGAGGCGGTCGCCGCCCGCGCGGGAGTCTCCCGGGCGACCGTCTCCCGGGTGGTGAACGGCCAGGCCACCGTCACTCCGGACATCCGTGAGACGGTGATGCGGGCGGTGCGCGAGCTGGGCTACGTCCCCAACGGCGCGGCGCGGAACCTGGTCACCCAGCGGACCAACTCGATCGCGCTGGTGGTGTCGGAGTCACCGAACCGGGTGTTCTCCGACGACCCGATGTTCTCCACGGTCATCCGGGTGGCCAGCCTGGAGCTGGAGGCCGCGGGCAGGCAGACGGTGCTGCTGCTGGCGGGGTCGCCGGAGAGCCACGCCCGGGTGGAGAACTACATCGCCGGCGGCCACGTGGACGGCGTCATGCTCGTGTCGAGCCACAGCGCCGACCCGCTGCCCGGCACGTTCACCCGGCTGCGCGTCCCGGTCGTGTCGTACGGCAGACCCGCGGTGCCGGTCGAGATCCCCTACGCGGACGGCGAGAACGCGGCGGGCGCCGCCACCGCCGTACGTCACCTGCTGGAGCGGGGACGCCGCCGGATCGCGACCATCACCGGGCCGCTGGACATGGTGGCCGGCCAGGACCGCCTGGCCGGATACCGGGACGTCCTGAGGGAGGCCGACCGCCGCTCCATCGTCGCGGTCGGCGACTTCACCCGCGAGTCGGGCGCGACGGCGACGCGGCAGCTCCTGGCGGACGACCCGGCACTGGACGCGGTGTTCGCGGCCAACGACCTGATGGCGATCGGGGCCCTGCACGCGCTGCGCCAGGCCGGCCGCCGGGTCCCCGCCGACGTCGCGGTCGTCGGCTACGACGACATAGAGGCGGCCCGCTACACCGACCCGCCGCTCACGACGGTCAGCGTCCCGCACGCCGAGCAGGCCGCCACCATGGTGCGGCTGCTGCTCACGCTGATGGAGGGGAGACCGGCCGAGCCGGTGCTCATGCCGGCCGGTCTCGTCGTCAGGAAGTCCACCTAGGCGGGTCCACCGGGGAGCCGACCGGGCGATCCACGCGGAAAGCGGCCCGCCGCTCCCCCCGGGGGGAGCGGCGGGAGGCCCGCGCGGAGGCGGTCAGACGGCCTTCGTGGACTCCCGCACGACGAGCTCGGTGGAGAGCACCACGGATCCCCGATCCTCCAGGCCCAGGACCATCCGGGCGAGCTGCCGTCCCATCTCCTCGGTCGGCTGCCGGACCGTGGTCAGCGGCGGCTCGGCGTAGGAGGCGGCCGGGATGTCGTCGAAGCCGACGACGGCGACGTCGCCGGGAACGGAGCGGCCGGCGTCCCGCAACGCCCGCAGCGCTCCCAGCGCCATCAGGTCGTTGGCGGCGAACACCGCGTCCAGTGCCGGGTCGTCGGCCAGCAGATGGCGCATGGCCGCCGTTCCCGACTCGCGGGTGAAGTCGCCGACCGCGACGATGGAGCGGCGGTCGGAGTCGCGCAGGACGTTCCGGTAGCCGGCGAGGCGGTCGATCCCGGCGACCATGTCCTGGGGGCCCGCGATGGCCGCGATCCGGCGGCGTCCCCGCTCCAGCAGGTGCCGCACCGCGCGCTCGGCGCCGCCGGCGTTGTCCATGTCCACGTACGGCAGCTCGCCCGCCATGGTGGGACGCCCGCTGCAGACCACCGGGACGCCCCGGCGGGCGAGGATCGCCGGCAGCGGGTCGGAGCCGTGCATCGACGCCACGATCACGCCGTCCACGTGCCCGTTGGTGGCGTAGCGCTCGACCCGGCGGTAGCTGCCCTCGGTGCCGGCGAGCATCAGCACGAGCTGCTTGTCGGCCTCCTCGAACTCCATGCTGACGCCCCGGATGATCCCGCCGAAGGTCGGGTCGTCGGAGAAGACCCTGGTGGAGGGCTCGGGGAAGACCAGGGCGATCGAGTCTGCGCGCTGGGTGACCAGGCTGCGCGCCGCCTGGTTGGGGACGTAGCCCAGCTCGTCCACGGCGCGGTTGACCGCCTCGCGGATCTGCGGGGCCACCCGGGTGGAGCCGTTGACGACCCGGGAGGCGGTCGCCCGGGACACTCCGGCCCGGGCGGCCACCTTCTCCAGCGTCGGGCGTGCTCTCACAGGCCGTTCCGCCGGATGACGTCGCGATACCACAGGGCGCTGTCCTTGGGGGTGCGGCGCTGGGTGGTGTAGTCGACGTGCACGACGCCGAACCGCTTGCCGTAGCCCTCGGCCCACTCGAAGTTGTCCATCAGTGACCACACCATATACCCGCGCAGGTCGGCGCCCTGCTCGATGGCGGCGTGCGCGGCGCGCAGGTGCGCGTCGAGGTAGGAGACCCGGTCGTGGTCGTGGACCGCGCCGTCCTTCACCTCGTCGTCGAAGGCCGCGCCGTTCTCGGTGATGACCAGCGGGGTGCCCGGGTAGTCGCGCGACAGCCGTACGAGCAGGTCGGTCAGGCCGGACGGCTGGATGGCCCAGCCCATCGCCGTCTTCGGCGCGTCGGCGCCGCCGAAGGCGATCCCCTCGCTGCCGGGGAAGACCGGGCTGGCGGGCTCGCCGGGGCGGGCCGCGACGGTCTGCGGGGTGTAGTAGTTCACGCCCAGCAGGTCGACGGGCCGGCTGATGATCTCCAGGTCGCCGTCCTCGACGAACGACCAGTCGGTGAAGCGGCGGGCCCGCTCGACCACGTCGGCCGGGTACTCGCCGCGCAGCACCGGATCGAGGAAGATCCGGTTCTGCAGGCCGTCCACCAGGGAGACCGCGAGGGGGTCTTCGCCGACCACCGGCGCGAGGTTCAGCGTGATGCCGACCTTCTCCGCCCCGCCGGCCCGCAGCGCGTCGACGGCGAGCCCGTGGCCGAGCAGGAGGTGGTGGACGGCGGCGAAGCCCAGCTCGGGCTCGGAGCGGCCGGGGGCGTGGATGCCGGAGCCGTAGCCGAGGAACGCCGAGCACCAGGGCTCGTTCAGGGTGGTCCAGGTCTCCACCCGGTCGCCCAGCCGGGCGTGCATGATCGCGGCGTAGTCGGCGAAGTGCTCGGCGGTGTCCCTGACGGTCCAGCCGCCCCGGTCCTCCAGGCTCTGCGGCAGGTCCCAGTGGTAGAGCGTCACGATCGGGGTGATGCCGGCCTCGCGCAGCTCGTCCACCAGGCGGTCGTAGAAGTCGAGGCCGCGCGGGTTGACCGGACCGGACCCGTCGGGCTGGATGCGGGGCCAGGAGACGGAGAAGCGGTAGGCGGCCAGGTCCAGGTCGCTCATCAGGCGGACGTCGTCGCTGCGGCGGTGGTAGTGGTCACAGGCCACATCGCCGGTGTGGCCGGCGCGGACCTTGCCGGGGGTCCGGGAGAAGGTGTCCCAGATGGAGGGGCCTCTGCCGTCGTCCGCGGCCGCGCCCTCGATCTGGTAGGCGGCGGTCGCCGCCCCCCAAAGGAACCCCTCGGGGAAGGTCAGCGGGCCGGTGTCGCCGGCCCCTGCGGCGGACGTGGTCATGTCTAAGGCTCCATTCTGTCGGGCACGCGCGTGAGAGCGCTCTCCCGAGAATCCCGTCCCGGAGAAGGCGTGTCAAGAAAAAACCCGACGGTAACCGTACTGTCACGGAGATCGTTTTCAAGGGAAAAGGCCGACAACTCTTCCAGAGAGCGCTCTCACGGTCTCTCGCGGGTCCATCGGGGGCGAGCCCGCGCCACCCTCCCGGCGGCGGGTACGGCCGGACCGGCGCCCGCCGTCACCGTGCGCGGATCCCCGGGACGGCGGAACCGTCCTCTCCGGAGGTCCGCGACGCGCCGGTCCGGCGCGCACCCTCCACCGGGTACGGCGGGCACTCCGGCAGGACCGTCAGCAGGCGGGAACTCCCAGTATCCCCTCCTCGATCCGCCGAGTCGAGGCCGCTCCGTCACTTCACCGGGGCCCGCCGGCCGGCGCCGTGGCCCGGTCCAGGGCAGGGTGGCGGGCCGGCCGGGCAAGAGCGCCGGCGGACCGGGCCGGGTCGCGGTGCCGGGTCGGGTCGGATCACGGCGCCGGACCGGGCCGCGGCGCCGCGTCGTGCCAGGTCGCGGTCAACCCCGGCCCGATCACTTCCGTTCCGGCCGCCGCCACGTCGATGAACGGACCAAGCCCGCGGAGGGAAAATCCGTCCTCCGCGCGTCGCGCCGCGGGCGGCCCGGCGCTACGGCGTAGAAAGACCTCCGCCGTCGTCACCGGGGAGGTCGGATGTGGCGGAGCCGGGGCCCACGGGGCCCATGGAGCCCGCGGAACCCGCGGAGTCCCCGGAGCCGGACGGTGAACGGGACCGGAGGCCGCCACCCGCGACCGCCCGGCCGCCACCCGGTCCGCCGGAGGATCCACCGGTCGTCGCTCCGTGTGCCTGCGGTCACGGTCGTGGCGTCGGTGGTCGCGGTCACGCTGGTCGCCGTGGCTGCACCCATCCAGTCCGCGGTGCCCCAGTCCGCGGTGTCTCCGGCCGGGGTGTCCCCGACCGGGGTGTCCCCGGCCGTGCGGGAACGGCCGGGGACGGGAGCGGCCGGCCCGCCCGCCCGGCCCACGGAGACCGCCTACGTCGCCGGGTTCGGTGCGGGCACCCTCTCGGTGGTCGACATCCGGGCCGGCGCGGTCACCGCCGTCGTCACCGTCGGCAGGGCCCCGGTCAGTGCGGTGGTCACCCCGCGGGGCGACCGCGTCTACGTGACCAACCTGTACTCGGGGACGGTGTCGGCGATCGACACCGGAATCGGGGCCGCCGTCCGTACCGTGGAGGTCGGCGTCGCTCCCGTCGGGGCGGCGGTCTCCCCGGACGGTCGTCGCGTCTACGTCACCAGCCAGGTCTCCGACACCGTATCGGTGATCGACACCGCCACCGACGACGTCATCGGCACCGTGCCGGTCGGCAGGGGGCCCGTCGGGGTGGCGGTCTCCCCGCGGGGCGACCGTGTCTACGTGGCCAACCTGTACTCGGAGACGGTGTCGGTGATCGACGCGCTCTCCGGCGTCGTGACCGCCACCATCGAGGCGGGCCAGAGCCCGCTGCGGCTGGTTGTCTCCCCGGACGGCGCCCGCGCCTACGTCACGAACCTCCGGGCGGCCACCGTGTCGGTGGTCGCGTTGCGGACCGGTGCCGTCACCCGCGTCATCCCCGTCGGCGCCGCCCCCCGCGAAGTGGTGATCTCTCCCGACGGAAGGCGCCTGTACGTCACCGACCCCCGGGGCGGCGCCGTGGCGGTGGTCGACACCAGGACCGGAGCCGTCGTCGAGAACATCCCGATCGGCGGCGTCCCCACCGGGATGACGATCTCCTCCGACGGCCGCCGCCTCTACGTCACCGCCTTCGACCTGGGCGCCGCCCTGGTCGTCGACACCCGGACCGACGAGATCGTCAAGGTGATCCAGGTGGGCGACAACCCCGTGGGGGTCGCCGTCAGTCACCTGACCGGCGGGAACACGGCCGAGAGGAGACCGGGTGCCGGGGGCGTCGCGTTCCCCCGGCGGGACCGCGGCTCCGCCTCGGAGCAGGACGGCCGCCACGCCGGGGCCTCCACGGCGCTGGTCAGCTCCCTCTGCCGGCAGCGGCGGGTCGTCGCCGTGAACCGGAACGGCGAAGGGCGCGGCTGCCACGGCGCTCGCCGCGGCCCCCGCGCCCTTCGTTCTCATCAGCCCTGCCGGTACCCGTTCCGCGGATCCTCGCCGCGGCAGGGAACCACGGGTCCTAGGAGCGGCTCGGGTCGGCCGTGTCGCGGTCGGGCCGGGACGTCTGCGCGGGGACCGAGTGAGGCCTGTCCTCCGGCAGGTCCCGCCCGCCGGTGAGCCCGGTGACCGGGGAACGCCCGTCCGCCGGGTGCTCGTCCGCCGTTCCCTCGGTCTCGCGGTGTCCGGTCACGAGGTGTTCCTCCGCCCGCCGCCCGGTCACGGGGCGCTCCTCCGCCCGCCGCTCGGCCTCGGGCCGCTCGTCCGCCGGCCGGTCGGCCGCGGCGCCGGGATACCGGACGCTCGGGGCGGTGGGCCGTACGGCGTCCGGGTCGTAGGTGCCCGCGGACGGCGGCACCTCGACGACGACGGTGTCGGCCGGGCCGCTGGCGGCCTCGATCACGGCGTGGGCGTTGTCCAGGTGCGAGGCCGCGACCAGCACGTCGTAGCGGCCGGCGACGATCGCGCTGCGTGAGACGAAGTCCCGCTTCCCGCCGGTGAAGAGGTGGTTGACGAACCCGAACGCGGCCCCCACCACCGCGCCCCAGAGCGCGGCCCAGAGCACGAGGACGATGAACGACATCGTGGTGGAGGTGAAGAGCCCGAGGAACGCCCCCACCACGGCGCCGAACGCCAGGCCGTTGCCGGCGCCCTTGAGCGCGGCCCTGCCGTTGGTCATCCGGCCGGTGACGGTCTCCTCCAGCCGCAGGTCGCTGCCGACGATCGCCACGTGCTCGACGGGGAACCCCGCGTCGGAGAGCATGTCCACGGTCCGCTGGGCCGCCGCGTAGTTGTCGTAGCCGACCAGCACTCTCCGGTCCACGACGACGAGCCGCTCCGCCGGCTGCGTCGTGGCGGTGGGTACGTGTGTCATGTCCGCTCGCCTTCCCGCTGTGTCAGTGGGTGATCGTTCAGGCGACTACCCCGGCGCGCGGCGACGATGCGTGCGCCCGCCGTACAGGTGTGTCACCGTACGGCGGGCGCACGCGCGGGGGAGCGGGCTACCAGCTCTGGTGCAGCGGCATGCCCTCGGTGTAGCCCGAGGAGCTCTGCACGCCGATGACCGCGCGCTCGTGGAACTCCTCCAGGTCGGCGGCCCCGGCGTAGGTGCACGCCGAGCGCAGGCCCGCCACGATGGCGTCGATCTGGTCCTCGACGCTGGGCCGGGCCGGGTCGAGGTACATCCTGGAGGTGGAGATGCCCTCCTCGAACAACGCCTTGCGGGCCCGCTCGAAGGGAGAGTCCTCCGCGGTGCGCAGCTTCACCGCGCGGGCCGAGGCCATGCCGAAGTTCTCCTTGTACCTGCGGCCGTCGGCGGCCGTGCGGGTGTCGCCGGGCGACTCGTACGTGCCGGCGAACCAGGAGCCGATCATCACGTTGGACGCCCCGGCGGCCAGGGCGAGGGCCACGTCGCGCGGGTGGCGGACGCCGCCGTCGGCCCAGACGTGGCGGCCCAGGCGGCGCGCCTCGGTCGCGCACTCCAGCACGGCGGAGAACTGCGGGCGGCCCACGCCGGTCATCATCCGGGTGGTGCACATGGCGCCCGGCCCGACGCCGACCTTGAGGATGTCGGCCCCGGCCTCGACGAGGTCGCGCACCCCGCCGGCGGTGACGACGTTGCCCGCCGCGACCGGCACGTCCGGGTCGAGCGCCCGGACCGCCTTCAGCGCACTGATCATCTTCTCCTGGTGGCCGTGGGCGGTGTCCACCACCAGGCAGTCCACCCCGGCCTCCAGCAGTTCGGCGGCCTTGGCGGCCACGTCGCCGTTGACACCGACGGCGGCGGCGACGCGCAGCCGGCCCGAGGCGTCCACGGCGGGCTTGTAGAGCGTGGCCCGCAGCGCGCCGGTGCGGGTGAGGATGCCGACCAGGCGGCCGTCGCCGTCGACGATCGGGGCGAGCCGGTGGCGGCCCTCGTGGAGCCGGTCGAACGCCTCGCGCGGGTCCAGGCCGGCGGGCAGGGTGAGCAGGCGGCCGGACGACATGACCTGCGAGAGCTGCGTGTACATGTCCACGCCGCCGCAGTCGACCTCGGTGACCACGCCGATCGGGCGGTTGTCCCGGTCGACGACGACGATCGCGTCGTGCGCCCGCTTGGGGAGCAGGTTGAGCGCCTCGCCGACGGTGTCGTGCGGGGTGAGGGTGAGCGGGGTGTCGTGGACCAGGTCGCGCCGCTTGACCCAGTCGACGACGTCGGCCACCACCTCGATGGGGATGTCCTGCGGTATCGCGGCTATGCCGCCGCGGCGGGCGACGGTCTCGGCCATGCGGCGCCCGGCGACGGCCGTCATGTTGGCCACGACGATCGGGATCGTGGTGCCGGTGCCGTCGTGGGTGGCGAGGTCGACCGAGAGGCGCGAGCCGATCGAGGAGCGCGCCGGGACCATGAAGACGTCGCTGTACGTGAGGTCGTAGGCCGGGGTCATCCCATTGAGAAACTTCACGTTCCCCCACCTTATCCGGTGAATAATGCAGCGGGAGCCTTCCCCGTTCCGGCGGTCGGGAACGGGGAGCATCACTCCGGGCTACGGCTAGGATCCCGTTTGCGTGAATCAAGCGGGATGGCCATGGGAGGCGTTGTGATCGTCGTTGATCGGCCGGAGTCGCTGGTCGTCGGCCGTGCCGTACGGACGTCGAACGCCGAGGAGGGGGAGGGTCGGGGACGGCTGGCCGCGCTGTGGGCGCGGGTCGGGGTCCCCGGAGCGTTCGCCCACGTCCCGGGCAGGGTGGATGAGAACGTCTACGCGGTGTACACCGACTACGAGAGCGGCCACCACGGCGCCTACACGGTGATCGTCGGGGTGGCGGTGCGCAGTGCCGCCGCCATGCCCGAGGGGATGGTCGCGGTGCGGGTGCCCGCCGTGCCGTGCCTGAAGCTGGAGGCGCGCGGGCAGATGCCCGAGACGCTGCGGGACGCCTGGCAGCGGCTGTGGAAGCACACCGAGTCCGGCGGCACCCCGCCCCGGGCCTTCACCACCGACCTGGAGGTCCACCGCCCCGAGGGCGTGGACCTCTACGCCGCGGTCTTCCCCTCGATGAGCTGACCCGGGCTGACCCGGGCTGACCCGGTGACCGACCGGCCTCCCGCCGGGCCGTCCCTCAGTCGTCCTCGTCGTCGTCCCGCGGCGGGTCGGGCATCCGCCAGGCCGCCAGGAGGGACGGCAGGATGTGGTGCGTCACGATCATGGCGTACACGAACAGGACGGCGGCGGCCGCGGGGACCTCGACGACCGACTCCTTCGCGCCGGTGACGACGAGGAGGACGAGTGCGAGGGCCGCGTAGAGCATGATCGTGGTGCCCCGGTGGGCGTCGGCCTGGAGCCGGCGGCGTTCGCGGGACTGGCGCTCGTCGAGGTGCTGCCCGGCGAGGCCGATGACGCCGCGGGTGGCTCCGACGAGGGCCGCGTAGACCGTCGTGTAGATCACTATCGCGGCTCCCCACAGGACGAAGGTGGTCCACATCGCCAGGGAGCTGGGTGCGAAGAACCAGCACACGATCGCGCTGATCCAGGCCAGCGCGACCGAGGCCGCGCCCACGGCCGCCAGGGTGCGGCGGCTGCGGCGGGTGGCGTACCAGGAACGCGGCGGCCAGGAGCGGGAGTGCCTCTCCACCTGCTCGGGGGTCATCCCGCCCATCACTTCACCTCGCTGCCGAGTCGGGGGAACGGTTTCAGGGAGAAGACGATCTCCACGGGCACCTCGAAGTACTCGGCGATGCGCAGGGCCAGGTGCAGGCTGGGGCTGTACTCGCCGCGTTCGAGGTAGCCGATCGTCTGGTAGTGGACGCCCAGCGCGGCGGCCAGGTCCTTGCGCGAGACGCCGCGCTCGGCCCGCAGCACCGAGATCCTGTTGTAGACGTCTTCCGTGGCCACCACGGTAGTCTCCCAGCTCTCAGGCCGCCTGGGCGGCCGGTCGCCGCTCGGCGAGCCGGGACCCCGACTCCCGCCGGGTCACCCGCCGGACCAGCCCCGGGGCCAGCAGCATCCCCGCGACCGCCCACGCGCCGAGCGCCACGGCCACCCAGGGCAGCCGCCAGTCGCCGCCGATCTCCGCGGCGAGCATGCCGTCGGGCATGAACGCCGCCCGCAGGCCGAGCCCCTGCCAGTAGAGCGGGAACGCCTGCGAGACCCACTGGACGGGCTCGGGCATGAAGGTCACCGGGAGCATGACGCCGGAGGTCACCATCAGGATCATCATCGGCAGGCCCACGACGCCCGCGGCGGTCTTCGGGTTGGGCAGCAGGCAGCCGATGGCGGCGCCCAGCGGGACCACCGCGACCGTGCCGAGCAGCAGCACCCAGGCCAGCGTCAGCCAGTCACGGGGCAGGCCGACGCCGCCGACGACCACGCCGGTGGCCAGGATCAGCGCGCCCTGCACGACGGTCTGGCAGAGGAAGGTCACCGCCCGCCCGGTGAGGTAGGCGGTGATGCCGCCGGGGAGGGTGCGCAACCGCAGCAGCGTGCCGTCCTCCCGGTCGTTGGTCAGCGCCATCGGCAGCGCCATGAGGCCGTTGGAGAAGACGGTGAACGCCAGGAAGCCGACGGTCATGAACGTCGCCCGGGAGACGCCGGTGCCCTCCACCGGGCCGTCGCCGATCCACAGGATCAGCAGTGCGAAGACCCCGACCGAGCCGACCAGGTTGGTGATCAGCTCTCTGCGGTCCTTGACCAGGTGGACGTACTCCGTCCAGCCCCGCCGCAGCCCGACGCGCAGCGCCCTGGCGTTCACGCCGCCTCCCGCCCGGGGCGTCCCGGCGGCCGCGCCACCCGGAGGGGTCGTCGTGGGTGTCGTGGTCGTTCCGGTCATGCCGCCCTCCCGATGAGGCTCAGGTAGTTCTCCTCCAGTGACGGGCGCCGGACCTGCAGGCCTGGCACCGGGCCGCCGAACCGCTCGTGCAGCTCCCACGCCGCCCGCGACGGGTCGGCCGTGGTGAGGACCCGCTCGCGGCCGTCCTCCAGCCACCGCACCTGCGACTCGGCGCGTACGGCGTCGGCCAGCTCGGCCGGGCTCCCGCACGCGACGATCTCCCCGCGGACGAGGATGGCGGTGCGGTGCGCCAGCTTCTCGGCCTCGGCGAGGTCGTGGGTGGTCAGCAGCACCGTCATGCCGTCGGCGGCGAGTCTCTCCACCAGCAGGTGGAACTCCCGGCGCGCCTCCGGGTCGAAGCCGGTCGTCGGCTCGTCCAGGAACAGCAGCTCCGGCCGGCCCACGATGCCGAGCCCCACGTCGAGGCGACGGCGCTGGCCGCCGGACAGGCGGCTCACCCGCTGCGCCGCCTGCCCGGTGAGCCCCAGCACGGCGAGCAGTTCGTCGGGGTCGCGGGGGTGGTCGTAGAACTCCCCGACGTGGGACAGCAGCTCCCGGACGCCCCAGCGGCCGTGGTCGCTCCAGCTCTGCAGCACGATCCCGAGCCTGGCCCGCCAGGCGTCGCCGGCGCGGGCCGGATCGGCGCCCAGCACGCTCACCTCGCCCGCCGACCGGTTCCGGAAGCCCTCCAGGATCTCGATCGTGGTGGTCTTGCCCGCGCCGTTGGGCCCGAGCAGTGTGAAGATCTCGCCGCGCCGGATGTCGAGGTCGATGCCCCGCAGCACCTCGGCCGTGCCGTACGCCATCCGCAACCCGCGGACGCTCACCGCAGTACTCATGCCATCGAACGTAGTACATCTACTACATTCCACACAACATGCATGACAAAGGGCGGCACATCCACTGCGGATGCACCGCCCTCAGGTAGGGGTCGGGCCGGCTCAGGCGAGCACGCCCGCGGCGCGCAGCCGTTCGGCGGCCTCCGGGTCCAGCCCCCAGTCCGACAGGTCGGAGAGGAGGGTCGCGGGGGACAGGTCGGGAGAGTCCGCGCCCTCCAGCCGCGGCGCGGGCGCGGGCTGGCGGACCCCGCCGACCTCGACGAACGTGCCGCGGGCCCGGTTGTGCGGGTGCTCGGCGGCCTCGGCCGGGTCCAAGACGGGCACGACGCAGGCGTCCGACCCGGCGAACACCTCCTCCCACTCGGCCCGGGTCCGGGAGCGGAACGCCTCGGCCAGCCGCTCGCGCAGCTCCGGCCAGCGCGCCCGGTCGTCGCGGTCGGGCAGGTCGGAAAGGCCCATCAGCGCGACCATCTCCGCCCAGAACTGCGGCTCCAGCGCGCCCACCGCGACGAACCCCCCGTCGGCGGTCTCGTAGGTGTCGTACATCGGCGCGCCGGTGTCGAGGAGGTTGGTGCCGCGCGGCCCCCAGAAGCCGCTCTGCACCCCCTGGTAGAACATGGCGAACAGGGTCGCGGCGCCGTCCACCATGGCCGCGTCGACCACCCGGCCCCGGCCGGTCCGCTCCCGCTCGAACAGGGCGAGCAGCACGCCGTAGGCGAGCATGAGGCCGCCGCCGGCGAAGTCGCCGAGGATGTTGATCGGCGGGGTGGGCTTGCCGCCCGCGCGGCCCAGCATGGACAGCACGCCCGCGACGGCGATGTAGTCGATGTCGTGCCCGGCGGTCGCGGCCAGCGGGCCCTCCTGGCCCCAGCCGGTCATCCGCCCGTACACCAGCCGGGGGTTGACGGCCCGCAGATCCTCGGGGCCGATGCCGAGGCGCTCGGCGACGCCCGGCCGGAAGACCTCGATGACCACGTCGGCGTGCGCGGCCAGCTCCCGGAACGCGGCCACCCCCTCGGGCGACTTCAGGTCCAGCCCGATCGTCCGCTTGCCGCGGTCCATCACGTCGCGGCGCGGCCGGTCCCCGGCCGCCGTGACCGCGGTCACCCGGTCGACCCGCAGCACCTCCGCTCCGTGGTCGGCCAGCATCATCCCGGCGAACGGTCCCGGGGCCAGGCCGGCCAGCTCCAGTACACGGACCCCGGACAGCGGGCCGCTCCTGGTCACGCGCTCCATGCGATCTCCTCTCCGGGGCCAAGTAGAACAACATTCGGCTCCGGGTGGCAAGACGTCCGCGCCGGACCACCCGCGGCCGGTCGGTGTGGGAAACTTACGGCTTATCCGATGGGATCTAGGGGTCAGTGATGACGTATCCGGACGGTGGACGGGTGGTCGCCGGGCGCTACCGGCTGCTGAGAGAGATCGGCAGGGGCGGCATGGGCGTGGTCTGGGAGGGATACGACACCCTCCTCGACCGGCCCGTCGCGATCAAGGAGGTGCTGCTGCCGCCGAACCTCCCCCCGGACGAGCGCGAGCGCCAGCTCGCCCGCACCTCCCGTGAGGCCAGGACGGCGGCGCGGCTCAACCACCGGGGCATCGTGGCGGTCTACGACGTCGCCGAGGAGGACGGCCGTCCCTGGATCGTCATGGAGCTGGTCCGGGCCCGCGGCCTGGACCAGGCGGGCACGCTGCCGGTCCACCAGGCCGCCGGGATCGGCCGCCAGGTGCTGTCGGCGCTGCGGGCGGCCCACGAGGCGGGCATCCTGCACCGCGACGTCAAGCCCAGCAACATCCTGCTGGCCGACGACGGCCGGGCCGTGCTGACCGACTTCGGCATCGCCACCCTGGAGGGCGACGCCTCGCTGACCCAGACCGGCATGGTGACCGGTTCGCCCAGCTTCCTGCCGCCGGAACGTGCCACCGCGGGCCCCTCCGGCCCCTGGTCCGACCTGTGGTCGCTCGGCGCGACCCTCTACGCGGCGCTGCTGGGCCAGGGCCCCTTCGAGCGGCCCACGGCCATCGCCACCCTCGGGGCGCTCATCACCGAGGAGCCCGACTTCAGCCGGGTGCCGCCGGAGATGCGCGAGGTGCTCACCGGCCTACTCCAGCGCGACCCGGCCCACCGGCTCACCGCCGAGCAGGCCGACCTGCTGCTGGCCGAGGCGAGCGGCGCCGCGCCCGCGGGGCCGCGACGCGACGCGACGGGGCCCCGCCGTGCCGACCGGCACCGTACGGCGGAGACCCCCGCGTTCTCCGGGGCTCCCGGAGTCACCGGCTCCACCGGCTCCACCGGCTCCACCGGGACCTCCCGGTCCTCCAGGGCCACCGGGTCCCACGCCCCCGCCCGGGAGCGGCGGCACGCCGGGCGGATCGCGCTGATCGCGGCGGCCGTGGCCGTCCTCGGCGGAGGCGGCGCCGCGGCCCTGGCGATGAGCGGGAACGGCGAGCCCGACCCCTCCGCGGCGCCTCCGGTCACGCAGACCGCCACCGTGGGACCGGCCGGCACCGGCACGCCCGGCGACACGGCGACGCCGAGCGCCTCGCCCTCGCCCAGCCCCACCCCCACCAAGCCCAGGAAGCCCGCCCAGCAGCTGCGGCTCTGGCAGGCCAAGGCCCCGGACAACTGGACGATCGGCTACCCGGCCGGCTGGCGGGGCGACTGGGCCGCCGAGACGAACTACACCCAGTGGCTCAGCCCCGACGGCAAGGCCCACCTCGGGGTCGAGGTGCTCCCCGAGAACGCCGGGAACCTGGGCTCGCTCCAGGAGACCGTCCGGGACGACACCGCCCAGTGGAGCGAGATCCTCAGCGAGAAGACGGCGAACATCCCGCTCGCCTACGGCTCCGGGCTCGACTGGACGTTCACCTGGAAGACGGACCAGATCGGGGGCGCGCCGTGGGCCAAGCCGGGCGTGACCTACCGCGAGACGCGCCGGTTCGTCGGCGTCGGCGACACGGTCTTCGTGCTGAGCTGGACGGCCGCCGAGGGGTGGAACGGGCGCCCCGGGCTCATGGACAAGATCTTCGCGAGCTTCCACCCGCGGGGAGGCGAATGAGATGACCGTTGAGGCCCCCTGGCGGGTGCTGGCGCTGCCTCCGCTGCCCGCGGAGGCTCTGCGCGGCCTGCTCGGCCCGCTCGGCGGCCGGGTGGAGGTGTCGGTCCCGGAGAGCCGTGACCGCGCCGGGCTGCTCGCCGCGCTGGCCGGCGCCGAGATCGTGGTCGGCGACTGGAGCGGCGGGCTCGTGCTCGACGCCGAGGCCGTTCGCGCCGCCCCGCGGCTGGCGTTCGTGCAGCAGCCCTCGGTGGGCGT
This sequence comes from Streptosporangium sp. NPDC048047, assembly GCF_040653115.1. Lineage (NCBI taxonomy): Bacteria > Bacillati > Actinomycetota > Actinomycetes > Streptosporangiales > Streptosporangiaceae > Streptosporangium > Streptosporangium sp. NPDC048047. Next base: position 106,491 of record NZ_JBEZNH010000022.1, read on the forward strand.
GGACGGCCACGACCTCGCCGCGCTGGCCGCCGCCGGCGTGCCGCTGTCCAACACCGCCGGGGTGAGCGCCGTCGCGGTGGCCGAATGGTGCCTCGCCGCCGCGCTCTCGCTGTCGCGGCGGCTGCCCGAGGCCGACGCCGCGGTCCGCGCCGGCGGCTGGCCGCAGCTCGACCTCGGCCCCAGGGAGCTGTACGGCTCGCGCGTGGGGATCGTCGGCTTCGGCCCGATCGGCCGGGAGTGCGGGCGGATGTTCGCCGCGCACGGCTGCGAGGTGTCCTACTGGACCCGGCGGCCCCGCGAGACCCCCTACGCCCACCGGCCGCTGCCGGAGCTGGTCGCCTCCTCCGACGTGCTGGTGGTGGTGATCGCGCTGACCGGGGAGACCCGGGGGCTGGTCGACCCGCTGCGGATGCCCGCCGGGTCGCTGCTGGTCAACGCGGCCCGCGGGGGAGTGGTCGACGGGACGGCCCTGCTTTCGGCCCTCTCCTCCGGGCACCTGGGCGGAGCCGCGCTCGACGTGTTCGAGACCGAGCCGCTCCCCGCGGACGACCCGCTGCGCGGCCACCCCAGGGTGCTGCTGTCGCCGCACGTGGCGGGGGTGACCGCGCAGGCCACCGGGCGGCTGGTCCGGCGGGTCCTGGACAACCTCGGCGCCGCCCTCGACGGCCGCCCTGTGACCGATGTGGTCAATGAGGCGGGGGTGGTCGTCCGCCGCCGGACGGGGCGGGCGTAGAGTTTCCGCGCGTTTAACGTGTCCCGTCTGGCTCCGACGACATGCGAGATATACCGTGCTAGAGGCGATCTTCCTATGAGTGCTCCGGGGGTGAATGTCCTGTGGAACAGATGACGGAGATGGCGGCGCACCGCCGGGCCGTCGAACAGATCAGGCAGGCCTACGCCGAGATTCCCGAGGACGCGGCGCCGCGGCTGGCCAAGGCCACGACCAACCTGTTCCGCTTCCGCGACTCCTCCCGCGGCGCCAGGCTGTCGGCCCGCGACCTCGACAAGGTCATCGAGGTCGATCCGGTGACCATGACGGCAGAGGTGCAGGGCATGACCACCTACGAGCATCTGGTGGACGCCACCCTCCCGCACGGGCTCATGCCGTACGTCGTGCCGCAGCTGAAGACGATCACGCTGGGCGGCGCGGTGACCGGGCTCGGCATCGAGTCCACCAGCTTCCGCGACGGGCTGCCGCACGAGTCGGTGGAGGAACTGGAGATCCTCACCGGCGACGGCCGGGTCGTCGTGGCGCGCGACGACAACGAGCACCGGGACCTGTTCCGGGCCTTCCCCAACTCCTACGGCACCCTCGGGTACGCCCTCCGGATCCGGATCAGGCTCAAGCCCGTCCAGCCGTACGTCCGGCTCACCCACATCCCCTTCACCGACGCCGACAAGTGCATGGCCGCGATGCGGGAGATCTGCGAGAGCGGCGAGCACGAGGGCGAGCGGGCCGACTTCGTGGACGGCACCTACTTCGGGCCGAACGAGCTCTACATCACCGTCGGGCAGTTCGCGGAGAAGGCACCGTACCTGTCCGACTACACCGGGATGCGTATCTACTACCGGTCGATCCAGACCCGGACGCGCGACTGGCTGACCGTCCGCGACTACCTGTGGCGCTGGGACACCGACTGGTTCTGGTGCTCGCGCGCCTTCGGCGTGCAGGGCGCCCTGGTCCGCTCGATGATGCCCCGCAAGTGGATGCGCTCCGACGTCTACCGCAGGCTCGTCGGCCTGGACCGCAGGTACGGCGTGACCGCCCGGGTGGACCGCTGGCGCGGCCGGCCCGTGCAGGAGTCGGTCATCCAGGACATCGAGGTGCCCGTCGAGCGCGGCGCGGAGTTCCTGGAGTTCTTCCACGACAAGGTCGGCATGACCCCGGTGTGGATGTGCCCGCTGAAGTCGTCGGGACGGTGGCCCCTCTACCCGCTGGAGCCCGGCCGCCTCTACGTCAACTTCGGGTTCTGGGGAACGGTCCCGCTGCCCCGCGGCCAGTTCGACGGCTACCACAACCGCATGATCGAGAACGAGGTCCACCGGCTCGACGGCCACAAGTCCCTGTACTCCACCTCGTTCTACGAACGGGACGAGTTCTGGAAGTTTTATAACGGTCCGGTCTACTGGCCGGTGAAGCGGGCATACGACGCCACCGGCCGGTTGCTCGACCTCTACGACAAGTGTGTTCGGGGGCGTTAGGAGTTGATTCTGTGAAACTCGCAGAGATCTTCGAAAAGGTCGTCGGGCCCGAGGCGAACGTCCGCCTCACCGCCTACGACGGCAGCAAGGCCGGCCCCGCCAGCGCGGACCTCGCCATCGACATCAGGTCCCCCATCGCCGTCGCCTACCTGGCGCAGGCCCCCGGCGAGCTCGGTCTCGCGCGGGCCTACGTGTCGGGTCATCTCGACGTGCACGGGGACATGTACACGCTGCTGTCGAGGATGTGGTCGATCACGCTCGACGACATCCCGGCGAGCGAGAAGGTCGCGGCCGTCCGCGCCCTGGGCCTCAAGCCCCTGCTGATGCGCGTGCCCCCACCCCCGCAGGAGGTGCGCCGCAGCATGCTGGCCAGGCTGGGCAGCAGGCACGCCAAGGAGCGCGACGCCCAGGCGATCCACCACCACTACGACGTCTCCAACACCTTCTACGAGTGGGTGCTCGGCCCCTCCATGGCCTACACCTGCGCGACCTTCCCCCGGGAGGACGCCACGCTGGAGGAGGCGCAGTTCACCAAGTTCGACCTCGTCGCCCGCAAGCTGGGCCTCAAGCCCGGGATGCGGCTGCTGGACGTCGGCTGCGGCTGGGGCGGCATGGTCATGCACGCCGCCCGCGAGTACGGCGTCAAGGTGCTGGGCGTCACCCTCTCGCGCCAGCAGGCCGAGTGGGCGCAGAAGGCGATCGCCGAGGCCGGGCTGGAGGAGCTGGCCGAGGTCCGCCACATGGACTACCGCGACGTCACCGAGAGCGGCTTCGACGCGGTCAGCTCCATCGGCCTCACCGAGCACATCGGCAAGGACCAGCTGGCGAACTACTTCCGCTTCCTGTACGGCAAGCTCGTCCCCGGCGGCCGGCTCCTCAACCACTGCATCACCCGGCCCACCGGCAAGGAGAAGACGTTCAACGGGGGCGGGTTCATCAACCGCTACGTCTTCCCCGACGGCGAGCTGGAGTCGGTCGGCCACCTCGTCCGCGAGATGGAGGACACCGGCTTCGAGATCCGCCACGAGGAGAACCTGCGCGAGCACTACGCCAGGACCCTCCGCCACTGGTGCGACAACCTCGACGAGCACTGGGACGAGGCGGTCGCCGAGGTCGGCCGGGGCACGGCCCGGGTCTGGCGGCTCTACATGGCCGGCTGCATCGTCGGCTTCGAACGCAACAAGGTCCAGCTCCACCAGGTGCTCGGCGTGAAACTCGACTCGCGGGGCGACTCCCGCGTGCCGCTGCGCCCCGCCCTCGACTGGCCCTGATCCACCCGCGACGGCCCGCCCGGTCTCACCGGGCGGGTCCCGTGGGCGGCTTCCCGGTCTCCGAGGTCAGCTCCGTGAACCGGACCGTGCCGTCCGGCAGGAGCCGGACGACGGGCATCGCCTTGCCGACGGGTTCGCCCCGCCGGTCGAAGGTGATCCACCCGCTGGCGGCGGGCACGATCAGCGAGGAGCTGGTCAGCATGTTCGCGACGGCGCTCGCCGACGGCTGCGTGATCCCCTGCCCGGCCAGGACGTCCACCGCCCTGATGGCGGTCAGCATCGCGTCGTGATGCATGATGGCCTGCCCGTCGTCGAGGCTCTCGCCGGGGAACAACGCGGGGAAGCCGTCGGCCCCCTGCCTGAAGCGGTTGGCGATGACCTGCTGGACGGCCTCGGGGCGGGCGGTCCAGGAGGCGGGGTGGGCCAGCGCCGTGTAGTAGACCTCCAGGCCGGCCTCGGTGTCGTCCCAGATCCGCTGCCCGGACCGGTTGAGGTTGCTCGCGTCGTCGCCCGTCACGACGGTGAGCTTCCGGTCGACGCATGTCCTGCGGGTCAGCGCCCGCAGGAAGGCGGGCAGGTTCCCCCAGCGCCCGGCGAAGAAGACCACGCCGGCGCCGCTGTTGCAGATCCGCTCGGTCATCTGCGCCAGCACCGTGTCCGCGCCGTCGAGCGCGGAGTTGTAGGTGAGCGGGACGTCCAGGAGGCGGCCGGACCCCTTCGCGGCGGGAACGGCGTCCCCGAAGGCCGCGGTGAAGGAATCCGCCAGCGTCCTGGTGTAGGAGTCGTCCTCGTCCTCGTCCTGCACCATGACCGCGGTGAAGGAGCCGCGCCTGCCGAGGAAGTGCGCGAGAGCCCTGGCCTCGGCGCCGTTGGAGGGCGCCACCCGCACCATGGTGGCCTTGCCGGACAGCTCGTCGGAGGTGATGACGGCGCCCACCAGGGCGATCTCGGCGGCGGACAGCTCGTCGATCGCCCGCTTCGTCCCGCCCAGGCTGGAGCCCAGGCCGGTCACCGCCACCAGGTGGTCCGGTCCCGCCGCCCTCTCCTTCAGCTCGCGCACCGCGGTCCGCCAGGCGTCCGCGTCGCCCGAGGTGTCGGCGAGCAGGAGCTGCACGTTCGGCGCGCTCGCGTCCCCCTCGTTGTGGTTGCTCCAGCGCTGGGCGAGATACGACCCCTGCACGGCGTGCCGGACGCTCTCGGTGCTCTGCGTGCTCGCCGGGCCCGCGGCGGGGTCCAGCGGCAGCATCACCGCGATGCTCACGTACGGCGCGGCCTGCGCCCGCACCCACTCGTTCTCCTGGCGGATCAGCTCCGCGACGGAGGCGAGGTTCTCCGGATGGCTCCCCGAACCGTCGGTGACCGTGGGACGCGGCCGCAGGACGACGACCAGGGCGGCGACCAGGACGCAGGCCAGCAGCACGCACAGCAGCCAGAACCAGGAGGGGTGCGCCTTCCACAGGGGAGCCCTGCCGCTGAAGCCCCCGCCGGCGCGCCGCGGTTCACTCATCGTCGTCCTCCCGGTCGTAGCGTCGGGCCTCGTTGACCAGGACCGCTCCCCCCGTGACGGCGTACTGGGCGAGCATCCTCAGTTTCACCTGTACGCCCTGGCGTCTGCCGCGCAGCGGGTCCAGCACGGGGTCGGTCAGGAACCAGCGGTCGACCACCAGACCGCGCACGACCGCGATCCGGTCGGTGCCGCGCGGCCGGTCCCCGCCGCTGTCATCGGACCGCTTCTCATCGGGCTCCAGGACCAGCCTGCCGTACAGGTCGTCCAGCGGCACGCCGGTGGGAAGCCGGTTCGGCGCCGAGGTGATCCAGTTGTACTGCCTGACCCATTCGGCCATGTCGATCCGGTTGAACCGCCCGTCGAGCATCGTCACCACCTCCCGCAGGCGTCTCAGGCCCGCGGGCCCGGCGTCGACGCGGGCGAGCCGATGGTGCATGACCATGGCCAGCCCGTCGTGCGGCCCCTCGCGGGGAGAGCCGTACAGGCTCTCCATGCACTCGTGAGCGACGTCCCACGACGGCTTCCCGCCGCGCCGGCCGCGGGTGAGCTTCCGCAGCAGCAACCGCCGGAGCCAGGGATGGAGCACCGGCGCCATGTCCTGCGCCGGGTCGGTGCGCAGCCACATGCGCCTGTCGAGTGCCTCGCTGACGGACACCGAACGCCACCGCCGGGACAGCAGGCCGGCCTCCTCGGCGTCCGCCAGGTTGGCCGCGGCGGAGAGCGTGACCAGGTCGTCCAGGTCGCGGTCGAGGTCCCGGAAGAGGCCATGGGGCTGTTCCAGCTCAAGGGCCGCCAGCTTTCGCAGCGCCTGCTCCGTCCAGCCGTCGTTCTCCTCCCGGACGCCCCAGCCGCGCTCACGGTCGGCCATGGCCGCCAGCAGGCGCTCGACCGCCGGCGGGTACCCGCCGGTCAGCGCGTGCACGAACCCGGCGTGGCCCGGGCCCGGCCGCTGCCGGGTCCTCTCCCGCATCCGCGCCACCTGGGCGCGGCTGAGATCGGGCAGCAGCACCGGGTACCACCAGCGGCCCCGCGGGCCCGGCGCGCGGCCGGTGAGCCAGTCGGCGTGGCCCGCCCGCTGGACCCGAGGGGGATACCGGGTGCCGCCGGCCGTGAGCCGCTCGGGCGTCCCCGGCAGGTTCCAATGGGAGCCGACGTCGGGCCACGACCGCGAGGCGGCGACCACCAGGAGCGGGTCGTGCTCCGGCGGCTCCGGCAGACCGGCCCGGTGGGTCCTTGCGGCCGTCAGCGCCCACAGGAAGGACCGCCCGCAGGGGGTGTCGGCGTCGTCCAGCAGCAGCAGGCAGTTGCGCGGCCGCCATCCCCGCGACCAGCCCTCCCGCAGGTCCTCCAGAAGCGCCTCGCAGACGATCTGCCCGGCCAGCGGGAACCCCTCCTTGGTCTCGCCGAGCTGGACCAGGCCGAGCGCGCCGCCGGGACCGAGGCGGTCGCGGTACCAGTCCATGGCCCTGCGCTCCAGGAGCTCCACCAGGCGCCGTCCCCGCGCCACCCTGTCGATCAGCCCGGTGATCACCGGGCCGACCGGCGGCATCGGCAGGACCCCGCCGAGGAGATCGAAGATCTCCTGAAGGGTCCTGGCGTTGTCCGGGATCCCGCGCCGGCCGCGGATGAGCTCATAGAGCTTCTGCTCCGCCTCCTCCTGTCCCAGCTCGGGATCCAGGGAGAGCACCAGGTTTCCCAGCACCACCCGCGGCAGTTTGACGGGCGAGAACTGCGGCCACCGGTCGCCCATGACGCGCCTTGCGACCTGCGCCGCCATTTCCCAGGGCCGTATTTCGGGCTGCCGTGCGCAGTCGAAGTGAAGGAAAGGCAATGAAAAGGAGGCCGCGGCGTTTTCCGCGACCTCCTCCAGGATGGTCGTCCGGCCGCTCCCGCGCGGGCCGAGAAGCACGATGACGGGCAGCTCACCGCGTCCCGGCCCGGTCTCGCGGTCGAGGCACTCACCGATCAGCCGCTCGCAGGGGGGCGTCAACTCGCTGGTCGCCATTTCGGTCCGCCTCCGGCGTTTTCCGGCCGACTGCGTCGGGGCTCACGATGAGAACCGTCACGCCCCCCGATGGCGTTCTGTTTTCAGCCTAACCCACGTCTCCGGGAAACGCTTTGGAGTTCGGACACCGAAGCACTCCGGTTTTCTGCGGAATGGCGGCCGGCTACCGGAGTTCGCGCTTGAGGATCTTCCCGGTGGCGGTCATCGGCAGGGAGTCGCGGAACTCGATGATCCGCGGATACTTGTAGGCCGCCATGTTCTCCCTGCACCACTCCGACAGTTCCTGCTCGGTGACCGTCGCGTCCGGCGTGCGGATGACGTACGCCTTGACCTCCTCGCCGTGCGACTCGTGCGGCACCCCGACGACCGCGGTGAGGGAGACCCCCGGGTGCGTCATCAGCACCTCCTCCAGCTCGCGCGGATAGACGTTGAAACCACCCCGGATGATCATGTCCTTGACGCGGTCGATGATCGAGTAGTAGCCGTCGGAGTCGCGGACGGCGATGTCCCCGGTGCGGAACCAGCCGTCCCGCATCGCGTCGGCGGTCGCCTCGGGCCGGTTGTAGTAGCCCTTCATCACGTTGTGGCCGCGGATCGCGATCTCCCCGGGGCCCTCGCCCTCGACAGTCTTCCAGTCGGCGTCGATCAGCTTCATCTCCACGCCCCAGATCGGCGTGCCGATCGTGCCGGGCTTGGTCGGCCGGCTCGGCTGGTTGAAGCAGGCCACCGGGGAGGTCTCCGACAGGCCGTACCCCTCCAGGATGCCGATGCCGAACGTGGCCTCGAAGTCCCTGAGAACCTCGACCGGGGAGGCCGAACCACCCGCGACCGCCGCCCGGAGCGTGGTCGGCACCTCGTCGCCGTCGGCGTGGACCTTCGTCAGCATGGCCCAGTACATCGTCGGCACGCCCGCGAACAGGGTGACCTTCTCCTCGCGCATCAGCGTCAGCGCCTCACCCGGATCGAAGCGCGGCATGAGCACGACGGTGCCGCGGCGCCGGAACCCGAGGTTCATCACGACGGTCTGGCCGAAGGAGTGGAACAGCGGCAGCGCCGCCAGGAACGCGTCGCCGTCGTCGCCCCGGGGGAACATCTCGTCCGACACCATGGCGTTGAGCACCATGTTCTGGTGGCTGAGCTCGGCGCCCTTCGGCTGGCCGGTCGTGCCGCTGGTGTAGAGGATCACCGCGGTGTCGTCCGGCGCGGTCTGCACGGTCTCGAACTCGCCGGACACGCCGTCCAGCGCCGCCCACAGGGTCTCGCCGTGCTCGGACTCGGTGGCGAACGCGGTCGCCGGCAGCACGAAGAAGTGCTCGGTCCCCGCCGCCCCCTCGAACCCCTCCCGGCCGCGCGCGCCCAGCGGCAGCTCCGGGGTGCCCTCGAAGCAGAACAGCGCCTTGGCCTCGGAGTCCTCCAGGTGGTAGGTGATCTCCCTCGTCTGCAGAAGCACGTTGAGCGGCACGACCACGGCGCCGGCCTTGAGGATCCCGTAGTACACGAACGGGAAGTAGGGCAGGTTCGGGCAGGCCAGCGCGACCTTGTCGCCCTTGCCGATCCCGCGGGAGACCAGCAGGTTGGCGACCTGGTTGGCGATGGTGTCGACCAGGGAGTAGGGGAGCCGCAGATCACCGAAGACCAGGGCGGTGCGATCGGGCTGCTGCCGGGCGCTGTCCTCCAGCACGATCGACAGATTGAGCATGGGCGTCCTCCTCCTGACAGGCTTCTGACGAGCCCATACTCGCAGTCTGAGATACCTGCCGGTAGGTAAGCCAGGTCACAAATTGACGGGTAATCGACGGAGGAGTATGCAGATGTGAGCCCGCTCACGGGGGAGGCGAGCCGACACCGTCCGTATGTCGAAGGGTGCTGGCGCATGGTGTACGACTACGTGATCGTGGGAGCCGGGTCCGCCGGCTGCGTGCTGGCCGGCCGTCTCTCCGCCGACCCGGCGGTGACCGTGGCGCTCCTGGAGGCCGGTGGCCGGGACGACGCCTTCGAGGTCCGGGTGCCGGTCGCCTTCCCCAAGCTCTTCAAGACCCCTCGCGACTGGGACTTCTCCACCGTCGGGCAGCCGGGCATGTCCGGCAGGCGGCTGTACTGGCCGCGCGGCCGGATGCTCGGCGGCTCCTCCTCGATGAACGCCCAGATGTGGGTGCGCGGCCACCGCGCCGACTACGACGGATGGGGTGTGCCCGGCTGGTCCTACGAGGAGGTCCTGCCGTACTTCCGGCGGGCCGAGCGCCGCGTCGGCTCCAACCACGGCGACGTGTACGGCACCGGCGGCCCGATCGTCGTCTCCGAGTTGCGCAGCCCCAACCCGGCCACCGCCGCTTTCCTGCGGGCCTGCGAGGAGACGGGGATAGCGCGCCTGCCGGAGCTGAACGGCCCCTCCAACGAGGGCTGCTGCCCCACCCCCGTCACACAGGACCGCGGCCGGCGCTGCAGCGCCGCCGACGCCTACCTCAGACCCGCCGCGAAACGCCCCAACCTCACGATCATTACCGCCGCCCCCGCCCGCCGCGTCCTCATCGAGGACGGCCGCGCCGTCGGCGTCGAGTACGGCGACGGCGCGGTGGTGCGGGCCCGCCGGGAGGTGATCCTGTCGGCCGGGGCGATCGGCTCGCCCCACCTGCTCATGCTCTCCGGGGTGGGCGCGGCCGACGAGCTGTCCGCCCAGGGGATCGAACCGGTCCGCGACCTGCCCCAGGTCGGCCACAACCTCCAGGACCACCTGGCGGCGGCGATCATCCTGCACTGCCCCGAGCCGATCACGCTGGCCGGAGCCGAGACGACCGGCAACCTGCTGCGCTTCCTGCTCGCTCGCCGGGGCATGCTCACCTCCAACGTCGGCGAGGCCGTCGCCTTCATCCGGACCGCACCCGACGAGCCCGCCCCGGACATCGAGCTGGTCTTCGCGCCCGTCCCCTTCGTCGACCACGGCCTGACCCGCCCCAAGGGGCACGGGCTGACCATCGGCGCGGTCCTGCTGCACCCGGAGAGCCGGGGGCGGATCCGCCTCGACGGCCGCGACGTGGTGATCGACCCCGCCTACCTGTCGGCCCCGGCCGACGTCGGACGGCTGGTGGCCGGGCTGCGGGCCGCCAAGGGGCTGTTCGCCGCCGTGGCGCTCAAGCCGTACGCCGGGCCGCCGATGGACCCCTACTGGGGCGCCGAGACCGACGAGGAACTCGCCCGTTGGGTCCGCGAACGCGGCGAGACCCTCTACCACCCGGTGGGAACCTGCCGGATGGGAGCCGACGACGAGTCGGTGGTGGACCCCTCACTCCGGGTCCGCGGCGTGGCGGGCCTCCGGGTCGCCGACGCCTCGGTCATGCCGGCCATCAACCGGGGGCACACCCACGCCCCCACCGTCATGATCGCCGAACGGGCCGCCGACCTGATCGCCGCCTAAGCCTTTCCCCATCGGAGGTTCGGACGGGTCCCCGCCGACGGTTCCGGGGCTCTTCCCGCTGCGGCGGGTGTTCCGGGTTTCCTCCGGCCTGGGGAGTTTCCCTGTGACCTGGTCGAGCCGATGGTTGTGGGTGTTCCGGCTTTCTTCATGCCTGGGGCGTTTCCCCTGTGGTTTGCGCGGGTCGGGGGTTGTCGTGCTGGGCGGTGGTTCGCGCTGCGGTGGGTGGGTGTTCCGGCCGGCGCTGTGGTTGCTGTCCGGTGCCGACCGGCCTCCGGCCTTGGTGTCGGGCGCGATGGTTGCGGGCGTTTTGAAGCCGGCCGGAACACCCACCCACCTCC